>CAZEJJ010000149.1:0-18404 GCA_964512185.1 uncultured Enterobacterales bacterium
CCGGCCCCCCCCGCCCCCCCCCGCCCCCCCCGCCGGCCGCCCCCCCCCCCCCCCCCCCCCCGGGGGGGCGGTAGAAAACGGAGCAGCCCAGGTGGGTGCAGACGGTCCCGATGGCCATCAGCTCGCCATCGGCCTTCTCAATCAGCATCACCTTGCGGCCAGCGTCGTCCAACAGCTCCATGGTCTTGCCGCCGCCCACCTGGTGGCGCAGGCAGATGAAGCGCGGCCGGATCTCGACCTTGGGCACCGGGTAGAGGAAGCCGAGGCCCACGGCGCCGGCCATCACGGCAGCACCGGCGGCGAGGCCACCGGCCAGGAGGCGGAGGGCTCCACGACGAGAGTGATGCTGCTGCTTTTCGGTGGCCACCTTGTCCCTCCAGGAAGGGTTAATGTGGAATTCGGAATCGGTATACCTTGTTCCGGGTCCTATGCCACGGGCTCTGTGCGAGAACATGACGGTCGTCAGTCGCCTCAGCGGCCCCAGGGGCTCGGCCCCCCTCGTTGGTCAGACCAGGTCTCGGCGGTCGCAGTCGTGGGATGGCGACCAAGGGGGGCTCAGGTGCGCTTCACCAGGTCGGCGAGCGTGGTGGTGCCCAGGTGCTGCTGCACGAGCCGCCGTGCCTGCATCTCCAGCCCACCCAGCACACAGCTCTCCACCAGGCAGTCGCCCCGCTTCAGCAGACATCCGTGCTGTGGGAGGGGCCCATCGAGCGCCTCGACGATGGTGAGCAGGGTGGTCTCCCCCGGGTCGCAGGCCAGCGAGAACCCGCCTCGGGCGCCCCGCGTGGAGCTCACCAGGCCCTGGCGAGCCAGGCGCTGCAGCACCTTGCCCAGGTGAGACTCGGACACGCCCAGACGCGAGGAGATGACGCCGACGCTGGAGGGAGAGCGGTCCGGCTCCAGGGCCAACACGATAAGCGCGTGAAGGCCCAGGTTGGCGGCTTCCGAGATACGGATGATGCTGTCCACTTGTGGTCCACCGAGCTGTTCTACGGGAATCCGCAAACCGGAATGTGAATTCCGATAACCGGTTATACCCGCCGCAGGAGAGATCTGCACCATGAAGCCTGAAATCGCTTCGCAGCCCAGGCTCGAGGCCAGCTATCGAGCTCTCTGCGACTCCATCGCCCAGCTGGACGGCGCGGTGGTGGCCTTCTCCGGTGGGGTGGACAGCACCCTCGTGCTGGCTGCCGCCCATGACGCACTGGGAGACCGCGCGCTGGGGGTGATCGGTGTCTCGCCCAGCTACCCCGCGGCCGAGAGGCGCGCTGCCCGGATCCTCGCGGGCCGCATCGGCGCGCGCTTCGTCGAGGTGGAGACGGACGAATTCTCCTGCGGTGACTACACCAGCAATCCCCCGGAGCGCTGCTTCCACTGCAAGGACGCGCTCTTCCGCGCGGCCACCCGGGTGGCCCGGGAGCAGGGCCTGGCGGCCGTGCTCGAAGGCAGCAACCTGGACGACCTGGGGGACTATCGACCGGGGCTGCAGGCGGTGCAGCAGCACGCAGTGCGCTCTCCGCTGATGGACCAGGGCATCGGCAAGGAGCAGGTCCGGGCCCTCGCGCACCATCGCGGCCTGGACAACTGGGACAAGCCCGCGCTGGCCTGCCTGGCCTCCCGGGTGCCCTACGGCCAGGCCATCACCCCGGAACGCCTGGCGCGCATCGAGCGCGCTGAAGCCTGCCTGCGGGCGCTGGGCATCCCCCAGCTCCGGGTCCGCGACCACGATGAGCTGGCGCGCATCGAGGTGCCCCCCGACCTGCTCGCCCAGCTGGTGGCGGAGCCCCTGCGCGGGCAGGTGCTGGAGGGCCTGAAGCAGGCCGGCTACACCTGGGTCAGCCTCGACCTGCGAGGTTATCGCACGGGTGCCATGAACGAGGCGCTGCCGCGAGAGCCCGGAGAGGGCGCGTGACCATCTACCTGGACCACAACGCCACCACCCCGGTGGACCCGGAGGTCCGCGAGGCCATGCTGCCCCTGCTGGGCGAGGTCTACGGCAACCCCTCCAGCATCCACCGTCCAGGCCAGCGAGCCCGCAGGGTCCTGGACCAGGCGCGAGAGCAGGTGGCCACGCTCGTGGGCGCTGAGCCCGAGGAGATCATCTTCACCTCGGGTGGCACTGAGTCCATCCACCTGGCCCTGCGGGGCAGCTTCCCAGTGGGCAGCACCGCCGGTGCTGGCCTGGCCACCAGCACGGTGGAGCACCAGGCGGTGCTGGGAGCGGCCCACGCGCTCGGCAAGCGCGGCGTGGCCACCACCTGGCTCGCTGTGGACAGCCACGGCATGGTGAGCCTCGATCAGCTGGCGACCGCCCTCACCCCGGACACGCGGCTCGTGTCGGTCATGCTGGCCAACAACGACGTGGGCACCGTCCAGCCCATCCAGGCCATCGCCGCCGCGGCCGCCGAGCGCGGGCTGCGCTGCCACAGCGACGCCACCCAGGCGGTGGGCAAGATCCCCGTCGCTGTCCGCGATCTCGGCTTGGACATGTTGAGCTTCTCGGCCCACAAGATCCACGGCCCCAAGGGTGCGGGGGCCCTCTGGCTGCGCAAGGGGATGCAGCTGGAGCCCCTGCTGGCCGGCGGCCACCAGGAATCCCTGCGCCGCGCGGGCACCGAGAACCTGCCCGGCATCGCCGGCTTCGGCCGGGCCTGCGCGCTGGCGGCGGAGCGGCTCGACTCCGACGCCCAGCGCCTCGCCAGCCTACGGGACCGGCTGCAGCAGCGCATCCTCTCGCGCCTCCCAGGAGCGCGGGTCAACGGCCACCCATCGCTGCGCCTGCCGGGCACGCTGAGCGTCTCTCTTCCGGGAGTCGACGCCGAGCTGCTGCTGATGGCGCTGGACCTGCAGGGCGTGGCCGCATCCACCGGCTCGGCCTGCACCGCCGACAGCCAGGAGCCCTCCCATGTGCTCACGGCCATGGGCCTGAGCAGCGAGCTGGCCCGGTCGACCCTGCGCCTGTCCCTGGGCCACGGCAACACCGGCGCCCAGGTGGACGAAGCCGTGGAGATCCTGGTGCAGGTGGTGGCCCAGGTGGGTGGCTTCCAGGGAGGCCAGGCATGAGCAGCTTCGAGTCCGATCGCTACTCCAGGCAGGCGTTGATGCCCCAGGTGGGCCCCGATGGCCAGCGACTGCTGGGCAGCTCCAGCGCGCTGGTGCTGGGCTGCGGTGCGCTGGGCTGCGTCTCCGCCGAGCTGCTGGTGCGCGCCGGCGTGGGGACGGTGGTGCTCACGGACCGCGACTTCGTGGAGCGCTCCAACCTGCAGCGCCAGCTGCTGTACAGCGAGGCCGACGCCGACCAACGCCTGCCCAAGGCCGAGGCGGCTCGCCGACGCCTGGTCAGCGTCAACCGCGACATCACCATCGAGGCCCAGGTGGTGGATGTCACCGCTCGCAACGTGGGGGATCTGGTGGCGGCGGCGGACGTGGTGGTGGACGGCACCGACAACGTTGAGACCCGCTACCTGCTAAACGACGCCTGCGTCCAGCAAGGCGTCCCATGGATCTATGGTGGAGCCGTAGGTGTCGAAGGTCTCGCCATGGCTGTGCTCCCCGGCCAGGGTCCCTGCCTGCGCTGCGCCTTCCCGGAGCCCCCCGCTGCCGGCAGCCTGCCCACCTGCGACACCGCGGGTGTGCTGGGCTCGGCCCCGGCCATGGTGGCCGCGCTGCAGGCCTCGCTGGCGCTGCAGCTGCTGCTGGGGGAGCGGGGCCAGGTGGGCCGCATGATCTCCATGAACGTCTGGAAGGCCCGCTTCTCTGCCCTGCCGCTGCCACGCAGCGCGGACTGCCCCTGCTGTGTGCAGCGCGGCTTCGTCTTCCTCCGGCGGCAGCGCACCGCCTGGGCCACGTCGCTCTGCGGCCGCAACGCGGTGCAGATCACCCCACCCGAGCCCACGCCGATGCCCCTGGAGTCCCTGGCCCGGTCCCTGCAGCCCGTGGGGGAGGTGCGCTTCAACGGCTTGCTGCTCACCCTCTCCGTCGAAGGTTGCGAGCTGGTGGCCTTCCCGGATGGGCGCGTGGTGGTGCGCGGCACCACCGACCAGGCCGTCGCTCGCGGCCTGGTGGCCAGGTACCTGGGGAGTTGAGCCCGGCGGGCAACCCAGCGCCGCCCGGACAGGGGCCCATGGAGCGCTGGATCAGCGGCGTGCTGGGCCACCGCTGGCTCGTGCTCGCCGTCATCCTGCTCATCACGGCCATCGCGGGCCTGTCCAGCTCGCGGGCGGTGCTGGCCACGTCGATGATGAAGCTGCTCTTCGGGGACTCCCCGGAGCGCGCCCTGTACCTGGAGCAGGTGGAGCGCTTCGGCACCGACCGGGTGCTCATGCTGGGCTACGAGGCCGAGGATCCGCTGGATCCAGCCATGCTGGACAGGCTGGAGCGGGCGGTGGAGCTGCTGGAGGCCCTGCCCGACGTGGCCCGCGTGCACAGCGTGCTGGATGCCCATCAGCTCACCACCGGTCCAGACGGCCTGCTGCAGCAGAGCTACGCCGACGCCGCACGGGCTGGCGACAGCGATCCCAGTGATCTGCTGCGCGCTCTGCGCAGCGATCCCCTGGCCAGCGGGCAGTTCGTCTCCCCCGAAGGCCACCACGGCTCCCTGGTCATCGAGCTGCGCATGGCCGGCACGGATCCTGCGGAGGGGGGTCCGCGCCTGGTGCACCAGGCATACCGGATCCTCGAGCAGCAGGGTCTCTCCAGGGACTCCCTCCATCGCGCCGGCATCGTGGCGCTGGTGGCGGAATTCGTGGAGCAGACCGCCCGCAACCTCACGCTGCTCTTTCCCCTCAGCATGCTGGTGGTGGTGATCGCGGTCTATGCCACCTTCCGCCGCCTGCTCCCGGTGCTGGTGGCGCTGGGGGTCGCCGGGCTGGCCACCCTCTGGACCATGGGCCTGGCCATCCAGATGGATCGACAGGTGAACATCTTCATCGCCCTGGTGCCCACGGTGGTCCTGGTGGTGGCCATCTCCGATGTGATCCATCTCTACAGCGCCTACCTGCTGGAGCTCGGTAGAGGGGCCAGCAAGCGCTCGGCCATCCAGCGCAGCGCCAGCGAGGTGGGCTCCGCCTGCCTGCTCACCTCGCTGACCACCTTCGCCGGTTTCCTGGCCCTCAGCCTCGTCCCCTCTCCCATCTACCGGCAGCTGGGCGTGGTGCTGGGCTTCGGCGTCGCCGTCGCCCTGCTGCTGGCCGTGACCGGCATGCCTGTGCTGCTCTCCCTCCTGCCCACACCCAGCGGGTCACAGCTCCGGGCGGGGCCCAGGCGCGTGGACCGCGCCCTGAGCTGGCTGTCAGGTCGAGTGTCCGCGCATCCCTGGAAGATCATCGCCGCGTTCGCGGTGCTCACGCTCGGCATCGGCCTGGGGCTCGGCCGCATCACCGTCACCGCCGACATCCTGCGCCGCATGGGCGAAGGCAGCGAGATCCGGGACGACGCGCGCTGGTTCGACGAGCACATGCCAGGCACCACGCTGGTCCAGGTCTTCCTCGACACCCGCGAACCCGACGGGGCGCTGGATCCCCAGCTCATCGCCCAGATGGCGCGCTTCTCCCAGGACGCCACGCGGCTGCCCGACGTGGACGGCGTGCTCTCCCTGGCAGACCTGCTGGGCCAGGTCCACCAGGCCCTGGGGGGGGAGGGCCCCCACCCCACCACCCGGGCCGCCGTGGCCCAGGAGCTGCTGCTGTTCGACCTGTCGGGCGAGCAGACTCTGGAGCGCCTGCTGGACTTCGAGCGCCGCCGCCTGCAGCTGCTGGTGCGCACCCGACCCACGGATCTGCGTCACAGCCACAGGCTGCGCCTCCAGCTTCAGGAGCTGGCACAGCAGGCCATGGGCGCCGAGGCAGAGGTGCTCGCCACCGGCGTGATGCCCATGCTGGGGAGCTTCATGGATGAGCTGGTGGAGGGGCAGCGCCACGCCCTGCTCTTCTCGGCCCTGGCGGTCACGCTCATGATGGTGCTGGGCCTGCGATCCCTGCGGGTGGGGCTCTGGTCGATGCTGCCCAACCTCCTGCCACCCATGGCCGTGGCGGGCCTGGCGGGCCTGCTGTGGACACAGGTAGACGTGGACGTCTTCGTGGTGGCGGTCATCGCCATCGGGATCGGTGTGGACGACACCATCCACTTCCTGGTGCGCTTTCGCATCGAGTCGCAGCGAGCGCCGTCGGCTCAGGCCATCGAGCGCAGCTTCCAGGTGGCGGGGCGGGCCATCGTCTTCACCACCGTGATCCTGGCGCTGGGTTTCCTGCCGCTGGCCCTCGGGGAGTACCACTCGGTGTGGGTGATGGGCCTCTTCTTGCCCCTGGCCCTGCTGGTGGCGCTGGCCGCCGACCTGCTGCTGGTGCCGGCCCTGGCCGCGGTGGGCCTGCTGCGGTTCCGTGCAGCTGGCGACTAGTCATCGATACCGCACCTCGAAGGTCTTGAATTCTCCCGTCGCAGCCAGCCGGCGCTCCTGGAGATCGGTGACCCGGGCCAGCCGCGGCCCCCGGCGACACCAGTCGCGCAGGGCGTCGAGCTGGGCGGACGGACCCTCGGCCACCAGCTCCACCCGGCCATCGGACAGGTTGCGCACCCAGCCGGCCAGACCCAGCCATGCGGCCCGATCGCGGGTGGAGTCGCGGTACCAGACTCCCTGGACACGACCGCTGACCAGCAGGTGCAGGCGCTGCGTTTGCATGACAGGCGGGATTCTGGCACAGCGGGAGGCTCGGCGCAGCCCCGGCCCGTGATAGCCTGCGCCCGCCCACGGGACGCGTCCCGCCCTGCGAGATCCCATGCTCACCCTGCTCACCCTGCTCCTGGCCTGCGCCTCCCCTCCCCAGCAGACCCACCTCCCGTCGCTGCTGGCCTGCGGAGACCAGCTCTGCCAGCAGGAGCACCTGGTGGCTGCCTGGAAGGAGGATCCCGCCGCGGTCACCGCCTACATCACGGGCCAACAGGACGAGCTGGTGCGCACCGCCCTGGCGGGCTGGGTGGCCCGCGCCCTGCCCGGCGAGGTGGGCCAGCTCTGCCAGGCGCTGGAGCAGACCACCGTGGCCTGGTTCCGCTGCCAGCGCCTGAACACGCGCCCTCACCTGCGCGCGGAGCACGACTTCGAGGCGGTCAACCGCGGCATGAAGCACCGTCGCCCCGGAGGGGGCCCCAGCGGCCCCCGCATGCCGCTGCCCGATCTGCCCGCGGGCACCTGGCTCGACGCCAGCAAAGAAGAGCTGCGCACGGCGGCCGGCGCCTGCAAGAAAGACAGCTGGTGCATCCAGCAGCTGGCGGACGCGCAGGCCGCCGCTGGCGACGTGCACGCCGCGGGGCTGGCCTGCCTGGCCCTGGACTCCGAGCTGGGTGAGGGCTACCACGAGTGCCTGTTCCTGGCCTCCGAAGCGGCGGTGCAGCACACCAGCATCGACGGGCTGGGCGTGGCCTTCGAGCTGGCGTCCTGCTCGCGCTTCAAGGCCTTCAGCGTCAGCCACCTGCTGGAGCTGGCCGCCCCACCGGCCCCCCCCTCCAGCCACGCGGGTGAAGAAGACGTGGCAGCGGCAAGGGCGGCCGCGGTGCGCTTCGCCGAGGCCGCCCGCGGCGAGCGCTACCTGGCCGACCTGTACGAAGACTACTTCTGGGCCATCTGGCTGGGCACCGCCTACCACAACACCAGCGATGTGCGCGGCGACCTGGCGCCCCACCTGCCCCCGATCGCCCTCCCCCACCTGCACATGGCCGCCGCCACCGCGCTGATCGCCGGCCGCGACCTGCGCAGGGACTTCGACCCGATCGAGGAAGCCGAGAAGCTGCGGCTGGCCCTGCTGGAGCAGCGGCCCCTCGAGCCCGGCTCCAGCGCTCGGCTCCCCCCCATCGGCGTCTTCTCGCGGCCCTTCTGGGGCTCGGAGCTGGCCGAAGAGCGCAAGATCCCCGCGGTCTTCGTGGCCGGCCCCAACCGCAGACCCACCTCCGACGACGAGGCCACGGACCGGATGCTGGCGGTGCTCGAGGCTGCGGCCCGAGCGCGGCGCCCGCCCACGGCTCGCAGCTACTTCAGCCTGGTGGGCAGCGACCAGCCGGAGCTGGTGCGCTGGAGCGGCGCGAGGCTCGGCGCCTCTCTGGACCCCGAGGCCGCCGAGGCCCTGGCTGCGGCCACGAGCGACGAATCCGCCCTGGTCCTCGCGCGGCTGCTGCCCCTCACCAAGCAGCAGGGCGTGCACATGCCGGACCGCAAGGGCCCCGCGCCGAAGGGGCACCGCGAGGAGCCGCCCACCCAGCAGGACCCCGCCCGCAACGGGCCACCGCCACCGGGCGCGGGCGGGGCCTCCCGCTGAGCCAGGATCCGCGTCTCGTGGGCCACCCCTGGGACCCGACGGATATCTGATCAGCGCCTGCCCTCCAGCTTGTCCAGGCTGCGCGGGAGCATGGCGATGCCCGCGATGATGACCAGGGAGACCACCGCTCCCAGCGCGGCGGAGGCTACGCTCTGCCACAGGTAGAAGCTGGCCACGTCCTGGACCATGCGGGGGAGGACGAAACCCGTGATGACGAACAGCAGCAGCTTGAGGCCCCAGGCGACGAAGCCGGCGGGCAGCAGCAGGCCGCTGGGCGAGCCGCGGAAGCGCCAGAAGGACAACCCGGCCATGGCGAGCATGATTAGGATCCAGGCCAGGGACAGCAGGGTGTGGAGGATGGTGGTGATCGCCATGACTAGGCCTCCGGTTCGGGCCGCATCAGGTAGATGCCCGCCCCGATCAGCAGGAAGATCACCATGTCCACCAGGTACAGCCCGGAGCTGATCAGCTGCATGCCCTGCCAGCCCAGGCCAGGCAGCACCAGCGCGTTGGCGATCCAGTCCAACGCGGACAGGGCCAGGGTGGCGAACCAGCCCACGCAGAACAGCCAGCAGGCGGCCCGATGGCGCCCGCGGGCCTGCATGACCAGCGCCACCCCCAGCGCGGTGCAGGCGACGATCAGAGCCATCAGGAAGCGCAGGGCGGTGGTGCCGTGCATCACCCACTCGTACATCACGTAGTCCAAGCTCACCTCCGGAGAGCGGCAAGCTAACGGGCGGACCCGGTCAGCACTCGTGACGATCAGCCCGAGCTCGGGTGGCGCCTCCTGGGCGCGCCATCATAGCTCCGAACCCGGCCGGTGGGACCGGATGTCCTGGTGCAACGGGCCCTCGCCGATGCCGGGACATTCCACAGCCGCCAGCTGCCAGTCCTGGGGTGAGGCGAGGTTCTCGGCCCAGAAGGGCCAGGCGCGACACTGGGCGGGCCGCTGCGCATGCCCCCGGCAGGCCCCGGTGAGCTCATCCAGCAGCATGCAGTCGTGGTCGACCCGCTGGCGGATGGTGTAGGCCCGACCCACGCGGGAGACGTGGTGGCGCGAGAAAGCGTCCAGGTCCATGCCCAGGGCGCGGGCGAGGCCTGCGATCTCCCCTGGGGTGACGAAGATGTAGCCCGGCTGGCCCGTGCAGCAGGCCCCGCAGCGCTGGCACTGGAAGCGCAGGCCGTCGGCGTACCAGGGGCGGGGCTTTCGAGGGGACATGCTGCCGGAGACCTAACCGCCGGTCCGCTCGCGGAAGGCCGCTCCCAGCGCCTCGAGCCGCTCGCGGTTGGCCCCCATGTCGCTGTACCCCACCCTCGAGGCCGAGCGGAAGTGCACCAGGCTCGCCTGCTCATCCACCAGGATCTCCACGTCATCCACGAAGCGCCACAGCGCCGAGGTGTACTCCGCTCGCAGGTAGGACCCTTCGCGCACCACGATGCAGGTCCTCTCGGTGCCGGCGATGATGTCCGCGAGGGAGCCCAGGGCCGCCTCGCCCTCCCCCGAGAAGGACCAGGGAGCCAGGTAGTGCACCTCGTCGGCCGGATCCGCCTGGCTGGACACGCAGTTGGGGGAGTCCGGGCAGGGGGTCAGGCGACCGTCCACCAACCCGAGACCTCCGGGCTCGGCGTGCAGGCAGCCGGAGAGCGGCAGCAGACAGAGCAGGGACAGGCGACGGGAGCGCATGGTGGGGCCTCGGCGTAGGAGCCCGGGCCAAGCTGCGCACGAGAGGGCGCGAAAACAGTCGGGCAGCCTACAGCGACGCTATTCCCCAAACCGCTCGGTCATGTAGTCGGTGAAGTAGCTGAGCTCGTCGGGCCACAGGTACATGGCGAAGTAGGCGTCGATGGTGCCCTCGGCGGAGATGGCGAAGAACTCGTGGTTGCCTGCATCGTAGTAGGCCCACACGAACACCTCTTCGGTGTCTTCCAGGTAGGGCAGGGCGTTGCCGTCCACCTGGTTCTCGACGGTCTCGGGGTTGCTGGCCATGGCGGCCCAGCTCTGGACGCCGAAGGTGGGGAGCAGATCGAACCAGGTGGGGTGGGCCTCGAATTCGGCCCAGAGATCATCGGCCACCTCGTCGCAGGTGCCGCAGCGGCTGTCCAGGAAGATCAGCGCATAGGCCTGGCCCTCCAGGTCGGCGGAGTCGACCATCTGGCCGTAGTAGGCCGAGCTGGGGTTGATGTCCTCCAGCACGAAAGACGCTGCCTCGCGCCCGATGGCGTGGGGATCCATGCTGGTGTCCACCGTGTCCACCGGCTCGGCGCTCTCGCCGGTGTCGGCGGGGCTGTCGGCGGGCTCGCCTGTCTCGCCGGGATCAGAGTCCTTGGGTTCGGTGCCGCACATGGCGAACAGGGCGACGAACCAGAGCACGATGCCTCTCATGATCTCCTCCAGCGGGGCCGGTCAGGCACCCTATCTCGGCCGGGACCGCGCGCTATTCGAAGTACCAGGAGCCGCTCTCGAGGTCTTCGAAGAGGATGTGGGCTTCGGTGTCGGTGAGGGTCATCGGCAGGTAGCCGGGCCAGCAGCCGCCACCGAGGTTCTCGGTGCCGATGCCGCTGATGTCGAAGCGGTTGCCGCAGTTGTTGCAGACCATCTGCTCGCCGGACTGGGAGTAGCCCAGACCTGCCCGGTAGCAGACATCGCAGGCGTCGAAGGCCACGTGCACGCCGCCGTCGCTGTCCAGCACGGCGAAGAAGTCCACCTCGACCCCGGCGTCGGTGGTGTAGGTGTAGAAGCTGGCGGTGTCGGTGAGATCCGCCAGCGGGATGGAGTAGTAGCCGCAGGCGTCGCCCACACCGTCTTCGTCTCCGTCGGCCTGGTCTTCATTGGCCAGATCGGGGCAGTTGTCGGTGTCGTCGCAGACCGAGTCACCGTCGCCATCGGCGCAGCAGGTCTCGCCGTCGCCGGAGTAGCCCTCGTCGCAGGTGCAGGTGTAGCCGTCGTCCCCGTCTTCGCAGGTGGCGCCTTCGTCACAGGGCCCGGCGGCGCAGCTGGCCGCGGCGGTCTCCTTGCCGCCCTCGAAGCAAGCGACCAGCGCGACGCTGGCCGCGAGGATCAGGAAGACGGGCAAGGAAGAGAACACGGTTCGGACACGCGGCATGGATCACCTCTAAGAATTGACGCGGAATGTAGCAGCACACCGCTAGTGGTGGCTACCAGGATTCCGACGCTCAAGGCACGTAGTAGTCGCCCTCCCAGGTGACCGGATCCACAGGCACCACGTCGTAGAGCCACTGGATGGAGGCGGCGCCGGCGCCGTAGTAGCCGCTGTAGCTGCCGGGTGTGTACTGCTCGTACCAGCCGCCGTCGCTGGCCTGGCGCGAGACGTAGTAGTCGGAGATGTGGGTGCCCAGCACCGCGTAGGGCAGGCCCTCCAGGGGGCAGCTGCCGTACCAGCTCACGCCGTTGTTGGACTCGGTGGGCTCCCGTCCATTGGACCGACGAAGAAGATAGCCGAAAGAGAAGCGCATGGGCAGTCAAGCGCGGGGTAGAATGCCGAGCTGTCGCCCCGAGCTCGGGGCCGCCGTCGCGCGAGGTGCTCCCATGTTCCGCCCCCTGATCGCCCTCGTGGCCGCGCTGGCCTGCTCGCCCGCCTGCCACCGCGACGACAGCCAGATCGTGCTCACCGGGCTGCCCGACGATGCAGGCGAGAACCCGCTGGTGCCCGCTGTGCCCATGTACCCCTTCCCTTCTGACTTCTACCTGGAGGACGACCCCAGCTCGCGCACGGGCCTGCGGCTGGTGCTGCCCGACGAGGTCATGCCAGTGGGGGTCTCGTCCGCGACCCTGGCCGCTGCCGACGGGTTCTCCAGGGCGCCCGCGCTGCTGGCGTGGTTCGAAGGCGGGCTCGATCCTGCCTCGCTGCCCGACATCGACGACCCCTCCGCCGCCATGGCCGACGACGCCACGGTGCGGCTGGTCCGGGAGCAGACCTGGTCTCCGGTACCGCTGCTGGTGGAGCTGGATCTCAACGCCGAGGACCACGACGAGCAGGCGCTCATCGTCCGGCCCCAGGCGTTGCTGGAGCCCGGCACCGGCTACGTGGCCATCCTCACCAGCGGCCTGCGCTCGGCCGACGAGGTCACCAGCCCACCCGTCAGCGATGCCTTCCTGGCGCTGCGCGACGGCTATGCCACCGACAGCAGCACCGTCGAAGCCCAGCGCGACGACTTCGAGCTGGTCAACAGCGCCATCGCCGGGGCGGAGCTCGATCCCGAAGAGGTCATCTTGGCCTGGAGCTTCCACACCCGCTCCGAGGAGCAGGTGATCTCCACCCTGGTGGCCATGCAGGACGCGGCCATGGACTGGAACCTCGGGGGCTGGAGCATCGACAGCGACGCCTGGGACGAGGACGGCGAGAACCGCTTGCTGCACGGCACCTTCCAGGCGCCCGACTACCTGGGCGCCGCCGAGCAGCTGATCGAGCTGGACACAGACGGCGAGCCCGTGCAGCAGGGCAGCCGCGACGTTCCCTTCATGGTCACCATCCCCATCACGGCCTCGGAGCAGACGCGGCCGGCCCTGGTGTTCGGCCACGGCTTCTTCTCCAGCAAGGAGGAGCCCACCTGGAGCTCGCTGAACCGGGGCCTGCAGCGCTGGCAGATGGCCGCCGCCACCACCGACTTCATCGGCTTCTGCGAGGACGATCTCTTTGACACCATGGGCATCCTGGGCACAGGGCTGGACGGCCTGACCACCGTGGTCTCCCAGCAGATGCAGAGCCACGTGCACATGACCCTGCTGGGCCGGTTGATGGCCGAGGAGCTGAGCACCGAGGTGCTCTCCGAGGCCGACGTGCCGCTGTTCGATGCCGACAGCATCCACTACATGGGCATCTCCAACGGCGGCACCCAGGGGCTGGTCATCATGACCGCCTCGCCCTTCTTCCTGCGAGGCGTGCTGGATGTGCCCGGAGGTGGCTGGACCCACATGCTGCAGCGCGCGGTGCAGTGGAACACCATGGGCTCGGCGTTCTCCTCCCAGTACGACGATCCACTGGACCTGCAGCTGGAGATGTCCCTGCTGCAGCTGGTCTTCGACCCCATCGACTCGCTGAACTGGGTGGAGCACCTGGCGCAGGATCGGCTCGACGGCCGACCCGAGGTGGAGATCGCCATGCAAGAGGCCGTGGGGGACTGCCAGGTGTCCAACATGGTCACCGAGTGGGTGGCGCGCGCCGGAGGCATCCCGCTGGTCACCCCCTCCCCCCGCGAGGTGTGGGGGCTCGACACCGTCACCGCCGAGCCTCCGGACGGAGCCGATGTCGACGCCGCGCTGCTGATCTACGACGAGGGCTACGATCCACTGCCCTCGGGTAACCTGCCCCCCGAAGAGGACAACGGAGCCCACGCCACCATGCGCAGCCTGGAGTCCTACCTGGAGCAGGTGGGCGCCTTTCTGGAAGACGGCACCATCGTGCAGGTCTGCGACGGCGCCTGCGACCCGGACTGATCGGGGCACGCGCACCCCGCTGGGACAGGTGCACCCCTGCCTCGCCGCTGGAAACGCAGGGGGAACCGTGGGCGAGGGCTGGCACGGTTCTTGCGATATCCCGCCGATGAAGGCGGCTTCTCCCCATCCATCGGTGCGACCATGTCCTCAGCGCTCCTCCGGCTCCTCCCCTGCCTCGCCCTGCTGCTGTTCAGCGGCCGCGCGCTGGCGCAGGATCCCTGCAAGACCGCCGGACCCCTGGCCGTGGTGGGCGACCTGGCCGACATCGTGGCCGGCGTCCCCGCGCGCGAGGTCACCATGCTGGCCACCTCGGAGTACACGACCGAGTACCTGGTGGAGCAGTGGACCTACAAGCTGGCGCAGCACGACGCCGAGACCCTCGACCGCAACATGAGGGCCTGGGCCGGCTACCTGCGCAACAGCGGCGACAGGATCGATCGGGCCGAGTACCGCAACGTGCTGGCGGCCATCCTGGCGGGCGAAGAGCTGCTCAGCGCGCTGGTCCGACGCGAGGCGGGCGACCACCTGGACGCCCTGCGCCAGTTCAACGCTCAGTCCGTCAGCGCACTGCGGCGCGCCCTGGCCCACTTCGAGGCCACCCTGGCGGACGAGCAGCGGCGAGCTGCCTGGGAGCAGCAGCTGGAAGCGGGCGGCGAGACCCTCAGCGACGGCATCGTCAAGGTCGAGATCCTGCGCCGGGCCCTGAACCGCAAGGAGCTGGCAGCTCACTCCGGCGTGCCCGGCGACGTGGCGACGGTGGCGGCCGCAGAGCAGGCGGAGATCCAGGGCATCCTGGACCAGGTGCTCACCAGCGACTTCTCCTGGGAGAAGGGCTTCCACGGCAAGCACGGCGCCTGGGAGGTGCAGGTGCTCTCCCCTGGCGCGGGCCAACCCAAGGTGCTGGCCCTGAGCAAGGCCGCGGGGGACCAGGGCGAGCTGGTGCTGGTGCAGGCCGGGCTGGAGCCCAAGGTGCTGCGGGTGGAGTGGAAGCCCTCGGAGTCCATCCGCGGCGCGCTCACCGTGCTGGGGGCCGAGGGCTCAGCCACGCTGAACAACAAGGGCCTGGAGCTCAAGGCCATGGCCTACGTAGGCAAGGGCGAGCTGCAGCTGGGCTACGTCACCTTCGCTGGCTACGCCGGCGGCATCGGCATCAAGGTCACCGCCAAGGACGGCAAGCTGAGCGCGGGCGCCATCGCCGGGCTGGGCGGCGAGGTGCAGATCGACGTGCTGGCCATCGCCCAGGACGCGGGTAGGCCCATCACCTTCATGGCCGAAGAGCTGGCGGAGACCGCCACCCTCAAGTGGCGCATCGACGACAACGGCGACTGGATCCTGCCCAACGGATCCACCGCCAAAAAAGAGTGGGTGCGGGCCATGATGAACCGGCCTGGCTTCCACGTGCTGCCCTAGGAGCCCTCGGGAAGGCACCAGGTAGGAGCCTGCAGGGTATCGGTGGCGCGACCGTGACGGATGCCGTGCATCCGCATGGATCCGGCTGCCGGCGCCGGGACGCAGCGAGGGGCGGGAGGCGCGCCTCGAGGGATGATTTTCCGTGGCATTCGAGCCTTGCTGAAGATAACTAGGCGAGCCTAATAAAACGAGGCTCGCATGACAGCGCTCTCACCCTCCCAGGAAGACTACCTGGAGATCATCTTCGGCCTGGCGCGCGACCACCGGGTGGCACGCGTGCGCGACATCGCTCAGGCCAAGGGTGTGCGCATGGCCAGCGTCACCGACGCCCTCCGCCGCCTCGCCGGCCACGGGCTGGTGGAGTACCAGGCTCGGGAGTTCGTCCAGCTGACCAGCGAGGGCGAGGCCCAGGCCCAGCGCATCGCCGGTCGCCACGCCTTCCTCACCCGCTTCCTCAGCGAGATCCTGCTGGTGGACCCCGTGCAGGCCGAGCGAGACGCCTGCGAGATGGAGCACTGTGTCAGCGCCACCACCCTGGAGCGCCTGGCGGCCTTCTACCAGTTCGTACACACCTGCCCCCAGTCACAGCCCGCGCTGCTGGAGAGCTTCGCTCGCTGCGTGGACCACACCGCCGGCCAGGACGGTTCGCACCAGGACGCCCTGTCCTGCGCCAGCTGCCCAGCCTCGCAGACCCACAGCGAAGCCAGCCACTTCGAGCCCCTGGCCTCCCTGGCTCCCGGCCGGGCCGGTGTGGTGCGCCGCATCGGCTCCTCGGGCCCGGTCAGGCGCAGGCTGTTGGAGATGGGAGTGCTGCCCGGGACACGGATCGAAGTGGAGGGTGTGGCGCCGCTGGGCGACCCCATCCGGGTCAAGATCCGCGGCTATCGCCTGTCCCTGCGCAGAGAAGAAGCGGCGGCCATCCTGCTGGACCAGGTGGAGACCGCCAACTGACCCCTGGAGCCGGAGACCGCCCTCCCTTTCCTATCCACATCCGACAGGCCGCACTAGCGATGGAAGACGTCACTCTCGAAGTCCTACCCCTCGGCGGGAAAAAGATCCGCCAGGTCGCACTGGTGGGCAACCCCAACTCCGGCAAGACCTCCATCTTCAACGGCCTCACCGGCGCCCAGCAGCACGTGGGCAACTACCCGGGCGTCACCGTGGAGCGAAAGGAAGGCAGGCTCCAGATCGGCGACACCGTCGCCGTCTGCACGGATCTGCCCGGCACCTACAGCCTGTCGTCGCGCTCCATGGAGGAGCGCATCACCCGCGGCTTCCTGCTGGAGGAGCACCCCGAGGTGGTCCTGGACGTGGTGGACGCGGGCAACCTGGAGCGCAACCTCTACCTCACCGTGCAGCTGATGGAGCTGGGTGCCAACCTCGTGCTGGTGCTCAACATGGCCGACGAGCTGGAGCGCTCGGGCATGGTGCTCGATCTGGGTCGGCTCTCCCGGCGGCTCGGTGGCGTTCCGGTGGTGCTCACCGAGGGCAACCGCTCCCGCGGACGGGACGAGCTGCGCGAAGCCATCGTCACCGCCGCCAGCTCACCTCGACCGCCACAGGCGGTGCCCCTGGGCAGCGACCTGGAGCAGGCCGTGAGCGCGCTGGTGCGTGCCATGGGCCCAGAGGGGCTGCGCGGCCTGCCGCGCCGAGCGGTGGCCATCCGCCTGCTGGAGGAAGACGAAGAGGTGGCCCAGTGGCTGCGCTCCGACCATCCCATGGGCTCGAAGATCCTCGATCGAGCCGCGCTGGAACGCAGCCGGCTCGAACGCATCCTGGGGGCGGAGCCCGCCATGGCGGTGGCCGAGCGGCGCTATGGCTTCATCCACGGCCTGCTCAAGGAGATCACCCTGCAGCCCGCGCTGGAGCAGCGGGCGGACTGGACCGGCACCATCGACAGCGTGCTCACCCACCGCCTGCTGGGCCTGCCCATCTTCCTGGGCGTGATGTACACCCTGTTCTGGTTCACCTTCACCCTGGGCGAGGCGCCCATGGGCTGGATCGAGTCGGGCTTCGAGCTGCTGGGCGCCGCCCTGCTCACGGTGCTCGGCCCCACCGACCAGAGCCTGCTGTCGTCGCTGCTGGTGGACGGCGTGATCGGCGGGGTGGGCGGCGTGCTGGTGTTCCTGCCCAACATCGTGCTCCTGTTCTTCGGCATCTCCTTGCTCGAAGACTCCGGGTACATGTCCCGGGCCGCCTTCCTGGTGGACCGGGTGATGCACCACATCGGGCTGCACGGCAAGAGCTTCATCCCCATGGTGGTGGGCTTCGGCTGCACCGTGCCGGGGGTGATGGCCTGCCGCACCCTGGACTCGGAGCGCGACCGCATCACCACCATGTTCGTGCTGCCGCTCATCTCCTGCGGCGCCCGGCTTCCCATCTACATGCTGCTCATCCCGGCCTTCTTCGCGCCGGCCTGGCGAGCGCCGATCCTGATGGGGGTCTACCTGCTGGGCGTGCTGCTGGCGGCCCTGCTGGCGGCCCTGCTGCGCCAGACCCTGCTGGCGGGCGACAGCACCCCCTTCGTCATGGAGCTGCCTCCCTACCGCGCCCCCACGCTGCGCGGCATGCTGCTGCACATCTGGCAGCGCTCCTGGATGTACCTGCGCAAGGCGGGCACGGTCATCCTGGGCATCTCCATCCTCATGTGGGCTGCCGCGGCCTTCCCGGTCAAGACCGACTTCGACGTGGATCGCAGCGTGGCCGCCGGCGAGCTGCAGCTGGCCGAGGCCGACCTGGAGCGCGCCCGCGCCCTGGAGTCGCTGGAGTACACGGTGGCGGGCCGGGTGGGCCACGCCATTGAGCCGATCCTCAAGCCGCTGGAGTTCGACTGGCGCATCGGCACCGCCCTGCTGGGAGCCTTCGCCGCCAAGGAGGTGGTGGTCTCCCAGCTGGGCATCGTCTTCTCCCTTGAAGAGGGCGATCCCTCCCTGGAGGACGCCGCTAAGGAAGAGAGCAGCTCCGAGACCCTGCGCTCCATCCTCGCCAGCCGCTACCCCGCCAGAGTGGGGCTGGGGCTGATCATCTTCTGCCTGATCTCCTCGCCCTGCATGGCCACCGTCGCGGTGGTGGCCAAGGAGTCCGGCCGCTGGCGCTGGGCCCTGCTGCAGTGGACCGGGCTCACGGCCCTGGCCTGGGCGGTGGTGTTCTTCTTCAACCAGCTGGCCAAGGCCTTCGGCCTCTAGGAGCCCTCGGGAAAGCTCATGTCTACTGCGACCCACCAGTGCCTACTGCGA
>CAZEJJ010000150.1:0-18328 GCA_964512185.1 uncultured Enterobacterales bacterium
GCGGGCCGCCCCCCCGCACGCTGCGGGGGGGGGGGGCTCGCGACGTTCTGGAGGTCCCGCGGCACAGCAAGGCACCCGCGCGAGGTGCCGAGACCGCAAGGACGAGACCATGTCACGCGCGCAGACAGCAACGAGCCCCCCCCGTTCCACACCCAGCTGGCGAGAGATCATCCTGCTGGCCGCACCCGTGGTGATCTCCAAGCTCAGCTTCACCGCCATGGGCCTGGTGGACACCGCCATGGTGGGCCGCCTGGGTGCCACCGCGCAGGGAGCCGTGGGCCTCGCCCACACGTGGATCTTCACCCTGGCCGTGCTCGGGCTGGGGCTGCTGGGGGTGGTGAACACCTTCGTCTCCCAGCACCACGGCGCAGGACAGCCCCGGGAATGCGGTCGGATCCTGGGGCAAGGAGTGCGCGTGGCCGTCCTGGTGGGCGGAGCCACCCTGGCCCTGCTGTACCTCTCCACGCCGTTGTTCCACCTGGTGGGTCTGGGCCCGGCGGTGGCCGATCTCGCCAGCGTCTACATGGCCTGCCGGCTGATCGGCTTCCCGGGTGTGTTCGGCTACTGGGTCTACAACGGCTTCCTCGAGGGGCTGGGTCGCACCCGTACGCCCATGATCATCGCCCTGGTGGCCAACGGCGTGAACATCCTGCTGGACTGGTTGCTCATCTTCGGACCGGGGCCCTTCCCGGCCATGGGTGTGGCCGGCGCGGGCCTGGCCACGGCGCTGTCCAACCTGTTCATGCTGGCGGCCTTCGTCATCGTGGTCCATGCCCCCAAGGGCGACTACGCGCGCAGCTTCGGCGCGCGGCGCGTGCACGAGCCGCTGGATCTCGAGCTGACCACGCGGATGCTGCGCGTGGGCCTGCCCATGGGTGTGCAGTTCTTCATGGAGGTGGGAGCCTACATGGTGTTCACGATCTTCATCGGCTGGGTGGGCGCCGCCGCGCTGGCTGCCAACCAGGTGACGCTGCGCTTGATGAGCATCAGCTTCATGTCCACCTGGGGTATCGGCATCGCCGCCACCACCCTGGTGGGCCGCCACCTGGGTGAGGGCAGGCCCGACGTGGCCGCCGCCGCGGGGCAGCGCACGCTGACCCTGGGCCTGCTGACCACGGCGGGCTGCGCCGTGGCCTTCGTGGTCCTGGCGAGACCTCTGGCGAGCCTGTTCTCCACCGATCCCGAGGTGATCCGCATCGCCGTGCTGCTGCTGCCCGTGGCAGCTGCCTACCAGATCTTCGATGGCGTCAACATGGTGAGCTACGGCGCCCTGCGCGGCGCCGGCGACACCCGCTGGCCCATGTGGGCGGTGGCAGCCATGAGCTGGGGAGTGGGCATTCCCCTGGTCTACGCGCTCACCCTGCCCCTGGGGCTGGGTGTGTTCGGCGCCTGGCTGGGCACGCTCACCATGGTGGCGGGCATGGCCGTGCTGCTCTGGGGCAGGTTCAAGCTGGGCCGCTGGCAACAGCACAGCGTCGTGCGCAGCGCCGGTTGATCGCGGCCCCCGTCACGGCCGACCGCGGCAAGACGCGGCGGGTATCCGGCCTCCAAGCCCTGGTACCCGCCGCATGCGGAGCGACGCAGGCAGACCTGAGCGCCGTAGCTTGCTATCCTCTGAGGGCATTCCGGAGCTTGCAGGTCCATGATCAAGATCCTCGTAGCCATCCTCCTGCTCCTGGGGCTCTGGGCCGGCTACAAGCGGTACCACGCGGAAGCCCAGCAGATGTACTACCGGATCACGGGCAAGACCCCGCCGGACCTGGCCATAGACAACGGCATCGTCACCACGCTGGCTGGCCAGAAGCGCGAAGAGCTGGAGGTCCACAAAGACGTCTCCGAGGAGGCCCGCAAGCTCACCCGCCTCGACGTCCCCATGATCCAGGCCCGCTTCGAGAAGCTGGGCATCTTCGCCCACCTGTCCGAGCACCAGTTCGACACCCTCAAGCAGATCATCCTGGAGCAGTGTGGCGAGGGCCACGTGGGTCAGTGGTGGAGCGCCCTCATCGAGTTCTCCCGCTACCTCGACTACCAGAAGGGCGAGGTGCCCGCCTCGGTCATCGACTCCACCATGGGCAAGATGGTCAAGCTGAAGCGGCAGATCTTCGCCATCGACTTCCTCATGCGCGTCAGCGGCATCCAGCTCGAAGACGTGCTGTCCAAGACTGGCGAAGAGATCGAGCCCGACGTCAAGGTCGCCAGCGGCGAGTACCGGGTGGCCTTCAAGCTGCGCGGGCGTGCCTTCCGCTTCCCGCTGTACGTGCGCGAAGGCCACCTGGACGTGCTCGACCTGGTGCGCCAGCTCAACGACCTGCTCACCCGCCGCAAGGCCACCGGACGCTTCGTGCTCCTGCCCCCTGAAGGTGTGCAGCACTGCATCGTGTACTGCGTCTTCTCCACCGCCGAGCAGCTGCACCGCTCCGGCTGGGGGCACCTGCTGCTCCCGCTGTCCGACGAGGCCGCCTACGAGCAGGTGCCTGCCCAGGAGGAGCCCGCCAGCGAAGCCGAGACCGAGGAAGCGGCCAGGCCGGCGGCCGATCCCCCGGTGCAGGAGTCCGCCGGCGAACCGGTGGCCAGCCCCCCCGTCGAGCCTGAGCCCGAGCCGGAGCCCGAGCCGGAACCCGAGCCGGAAGAAAAGCAGGGCTCTGAGGCCTAGTAGACCGAGTCTTCCTCCTCGAGCACGCAGGGATCGTCACCGCAGGTGTGCAGGATGGTGCCCTCGGCGCCCCGCTCGAAGAAGGCCGCCACCTGGGCGTGGACCTGCTCGGTGTGCCGGATGAAGTGGTGGGCGCCCGTGTCCTCCGAGGGACGATTGGTGTCGTGGGGGCGCCCCATCTGAGGATCGAACTGGACCATGGCCGCCGCCGCGGGCCCCAGGGGCCCCGCCAGCTCATCGAGGCCGTGCACCGGCTCCACCGCCGGCGCGAGCAGAGGCAGACCCAGCGAGCGCACGAGCGCATCGGTGCACATGTTGGGCACCTGCTCGTCACCCAGCGACTCCTGGAACAGGAGCGAGCGGCCCACCAGGTCCTGGGTGTGGGAGATGGGATCCACCGGATCCCACATGAGCTGGGAGACCGCGTACAGCACCTGGCGATCCAGCGGATCCTCCACCCCCACCTCCATCAACCCCTCGAAGCTGGTCCAGTTGCTGGAGCGCTCGAGCATGGTGGACCAGATGGCCCCACCCACGTGCAGCACGGCGTAGTCCAGCTCCTGGCTGTGGGCCATCATGTTGGCCCCGTTGATGCCGCCCAGCGAGATGCCGAAGTAGTAGACCCGGTCGGGGTCCACCAGGGAGCCGGAGCCGTCGCTGGCCTGCAGGGCCTCGGTCTCGGCGAAGCGGGTGCGCGCCAGCCGCGGCAAGGCCATGCCGTTGGCCAGCCCCTGGATCATCTTGTCGGTGAGGTGGTGGAACTTGCCGAAGTCGTTGGCCACGCCGAGGGCATCGGCCAGATCGCTGGTGGTCAGGCCGCGCCACTCGGTGCCGATGAAGATGGCGCCCAGGCGATCGGCGAGCGCCTGCACGGCCATGGGATCTGAGTCGTAGAACAGGTACATCTTGGGGGATGCCAGCAGGCCGTGGCCGAAGATCACCACCGGCGCCGAGCCGGCCGGGGCAGCGCGCAGCGACTCGGGCACGAAGGCCATCCAGTACACGTCACCGTCGCCCTGCTGCACGGGCAGCCCGTCGTCGCCGATCTGGAAGGCTCCCTCTGCGGTCAGGAAGCTGGCCAGCTGGAAGTCACCGTAGGCCACACGCCAGGCGTGGTCGCTCAACACGTCCCCCTCGTCCACGTCGTACAGCCGGTCCACCGTGAACTCAGGCTCCAGCTCGGGATCCGAGGGCAGGTCCTGCCGGGTGACCTCCAGCACGCGGTCCAGCTGGGCGTGCACCACTGCTTCGGAACCCGTGACGAAGTCCCAGGCCAGCACCAGCTCGTCGCGCTGCAGCCCCAGCTGTTCGAGGCTGTCGAAGATCCCCGCGAAGCGCTCGGCCTCACCTGCCAGGCTGGGGTGAGGCGCACCATCGCGCAGGCCGGCGAAGCCCTCGGGAGCCGCCACCGAAGCGCCGTCTTCATCCAGCAACGAGCTGGTGAGCACCACAGCGTGGCGGGTGCCGAAGGCGAGCGCCTGGAGCGGACGGACGAGCAGGGCGCAGTTCTCGCCGTTGATGCACTCCGGGTGGGCATCGAGCTCGGCGAACAGCGGTACGCGCTCACCAGAGCTGAGGTCGATCAGCTGCACGGGAGACGAAGGGTCCAGGGAGGCCGCGGGGTCGTGCCAGGTGGGCAGCAGGCCGCCATCGACGGCGGCCCCTGGCAGCCAGACCACCGCGGTGCTGGCCACGGAGAAGCCGTCCAGCCGGTTGAGCCGCGTCAGGTCCACGGGCTGGCCGTCTTCGGAACAGGGCAGCAGGCCCTCGGGGATGGCCAAGCGATAGCCGGTGCCGCTGGCGGCGTCCTCGGTCACCAGCTGCATGGACGGGAACGGGAACAGCGGGGAGCCGTCCACCAGGTAGATGGTTTCGCCGTCGCCCGTGTCCCCATCGGGCTTGCAGGCCACGGACAGCGCGCCGGCGAGACCCACGACGACCGGAACGAGTGGCGTGCGCATGGAGGGCTCCGTGTCTTCCGTGGGCGGGGGCAGAGGATAGCCGCTCCCGGCCCCAGGGGCCCGAGAGGTGCTCGGCGAGCCACCCCCCCCGGGGGCACGGCTCGCCGCCGCTGCGGTCGAGGCGCCTGATCCACCGGAGGTGATCAAGCCTCGATGGCGGCCTGCCGAGGCACCTCGGCCAGCCAGATGGCACCGCGCGGGCACTGCACTGCCGCGTCGTAGCACAGCGCCTCCAGCGAGCCCGGCACCTTCTCGAAGGAGGCCCGCACCTCCCAGCGCCGCACCTGGAACAGGCCCGGGCAGATGTCCTCACACAGTCCACAGATGAAGCAGCGTTCCTGGTCGACTCGCACGCGCATGCAGGTGCCTCCGGGCGCAGCTTGCCCCGGCGCCACAGCGGCCGCACGTAAGCGCCACTACCGCTGTAGACGAGGAGCGCGGGGGTTGTGTCCTGCACTACGCCGGGCCGACATGCGGCAGGTCGGATATGTAGCGCTCATGGGATCGTTGGAACTGCTCGAGCTGGCAGCACGCATGCTGCCCGACGACGCCAGGATGCGAGCCATCGTCTTCGGCAGCACACCCATGGCCCTGGCGGGTCTACCGCGCCCACCCCGCGACCTGGATCTCTTCGTCCCGCCGGAGCTCTACGAGCGGCTCCGCAGGCGCGGCGTACCCGAGCAGCGAGACCCCGACGGCGCCGCCCACCTGGCCCTGGATCCCCGCATCGAGGTCTGGTGCAGCTTCCCTGGGGTCAGCTGGAAGGACGTCGCCACGCGGGCCAGGCTGGACCCGCGCGCCCACGGCATGAGGGTGGCCGACCTGGCCGACGTGCGCGCCTACAAGCTCGCCCTGGCGCGGCCGAGCGACCTGGCCGACGTGGCGCTCATCGAGGGGCTGCTGGGCTCCTAGTGCCTTCGGCGCGCCCCCCAGGCGACCGCTGCGCGGTCGCATAGTGCACGCGAGGGCGGCTTGTGGGGGTGGCTATGAACTTCCGAGCGCGTGCACCAGGAGCCTGTAGGGCGAGCCCCAAGAGACCCAGGAGACCCAGCAGGGCCCCGCCGCCACCGGCGGAGGCGCAGCCGCAGCCACCGCCTCCGGTCACCTTGGTGCCGCCGCCCGTGTCGCATGAGCGATCGCTGCCGGAGCAGTCCTGGTCCACCCCGTCGTCGCAGATGTCCTCGGCTCCAGGGAGCACCGCCGGGTCGTGGTCGTCGCAGTCTTCGTCGCAGAGCACACCGTCGCCGTCGTAGTCCTGCACGGGGTAGCAGCCCGCGTGCTCGGGATCGAGCTGGTAGTCCCAGATGCCGCGCCCGTAGGTGGCGAAGCGGATGGTGTTCTCGTGCACCAGGGACTCGCAGCTCCAGTAGGTGGTGATGGGAGCGTCGGCAGCGGTGATGTCCACCCAGGCTTCGCTATCGGGCTGCCTCATGTAGGCGGCCGTGTCGGTGCCCGCGAAGAGGCGACCGCTGCCGTCGGGCGCCTGGCAGAGGCAGTACACCATGGCCGCAGGCAGCCCATCGCCCCAGCCTTCCCAGCTGGTGCCTCCGTCCTGGCTCCGGTAGACGGCGGTGACGCCGCCGTACCCCGAGCCACCCACCCAGATGGTGTCAGGGTCGCTGATCGAGGGCAGCAGGGCGTGGCCGTAGTACCAGTTCCCGTCGGGCCCCAGCCCGCTGGACTCGCGCCAGGAGACGCCGTGATCCTCGCTGGCGAACAGGCGGCCCTGGCTGGTGGCCACCCAGGCCCGCTGGCTGTCGAGCGCTGAGAACGCCAGGGCGCTGACATACTCCTCACCCTGCAGGTCGAGGCTCTCGTCGGAGTGCTCATCGCCCTCGTAGCGCCCGCCACGCCGCGCGTAGCGGTAGATCCTGGTGGCCGGGAAGAAGTAGGCCAGCGGATCGTCGGGATCCGCCACGATGGGGGGCAGCCAGGACACGTAGCGCTCGCCCGACGGGAACTCGGCGTAGTCCAGAATGGGATTGTCAGCGCCGATCTGCACCAGCACGAACCCGGGGTAGACCGAGTACACGTACTCGTGGCTGCCGTCGCTGGAGGTGAGGTGCCCGTAATCCCCCGAGACCACCTGCTCGAAGTCCCGCAGCGTACCGTCTGGCTGCTCCATGGTGTTGGTGACCTGGTAGCCCTGGTCCTGGGCACCAGCGGCGATGTGGTCGGGGTTCTCCGACGAGGTGAGAGTGCCGTAGTACTGGCTGACGCGCAGGCCATCCAGAGAGAGGTTCCGCACGCTCTGCAGGCCATCTTCTGAAACGTACAGGCCGCCATCAGTGCAGATGTACCAGGTCTCCAACCCGTCGCCATCCACCAGCACGTCCAGCCCGGGGATGTCGGCGTGCAGGAGGTTGGCCGGATCGTCGTAGTAGACCCACCACTCGTTCACCATGGCGAAGCTCTCGCCACCGTCGGCCGAGCGGTAGACCTGCACCCCACCCCAGGCCACCAGCTCCGGATCCTGCTGCGAGACGTTGAGCGTGCTCCAGTAGTCGCTCACCTCGTGGCGCCACTCCCAGCTGGAGCCCCCGTCCACGGACCGGTACAGGTCCTCGCCATCGAGCACCGCGTACAGGGTGGGCGCTCCCGCCTCGGACCCGGTGAGCTCAGCCCGGGAGCTGCCGCCGGCGATGTCGCCGATGACCTCCCATTCCTCGCCGCGATCCTCGCTCTTCCAGAGCTCATCGTCGTGGACAAGGTACAGCTCCGAGCCGCCGTCGCGGGGCGTCCACAGGTCGCCCAGGTAGCCGCCCAGATCCTGCACCTGCTCGAAGCTCACCCCCAGGTCCTGGCTGCGGAACAGGCCGCAGTCGTTCCAATCGCAGCCCACCAGGAACAGGGTGTCGCTCCCGTCGGACTGCCGCAGCAGGCGGCGCACGCTGAGCAGGCCCGAGGGCAGGCCCGAGGGCTCCTGCCAGCTCTCGCCATCGTCCACGCTGTAGTGCACCAGGCCGCCGTCGGTGGCCGCGATGACGATGTCGGGATCGCCCTCCTCCTGGGCCGCCAGCACCTCGAGCCAGTGAGCCCCGCCGTAGAGGTTGTCACCGATGGGCTCCCAGTCGCTGCCCTCCAGGGAGCCGCGCCACACACCCCCCCGAGAGGAACCAGCGTAGATGCTCGCGCCGTCGCTGCCCAGCCGCGCCACGTGCATGCGCCCGGCCTGGTTGGCGCTGCCGCGCTCCACCCACTGCTCCTTGATCGGGGGAGCGGGCATCAGGGCCAAGGCGTTGCGCTTGGCCACCTGCGCCAGGCCGTTGGCGCGGATGAGGGACCTGTAGTCCACACCGGGCGGAGCCTTGTGGATGTGCTCGATCCAGTCCTTGCGCCGCTGCTTGTTGACCGACTCGGCGTCCTCCGACAGCCAGTGCTCGGTGGGAGCCGGGCGCAGCCAGCGGGCGTCTCCTTCAACGACGGGCGCTTCGGCTCCAGGCCTGACGGGGTCGGTCAGTTGCTTGTGCACCAGCGCCGCGGCGGTGGCAGCGGCTGCGATGGCCAACGCGGGGACCAGCACGCGCAGGGGGCGGCGCATGGGCACCTCCGAGAGCTGGAGTATCTGCAGCAGCAAGGTAGCGCGCGTCTAGCCCGGTCGCTTGGACCCATCCATGCGCGCGTCCACGGTGTCGAAGATGGATCGGTCCAGCGCCCCCTCGCTGCTGGCCACCACCACCGTGGTCACCAGGTCGCCGCACACGTTCACCGCCGTGCGGCTCATGTCCAGCACCCGATCCACTCCCAGGATGATGCCGATGCCCTCCAGCGGAAGGCCCAACTCCGTGAGCACCATGGAGAGCATGATGAGCCCCACGCCCGGCACGCCGGCGGTGCCGATAGAGGCCAGCGTCGCCATGAGCACCACCGTCAAGAAGTCCCCCCCCGACAGGGAGATGCCGTAGGCCTCGGCGATGAACACCGTGGCCACGCCCTGCATGATGGCGGTGCCGTCCATGTTCACCGTGGCCCCCAGGGGCAGGGTGAAGGAGTGCACGGCCTCATCGGTGCCCATGCGGGTCTTGGCGGTGCTCAGGGTGACCGGCAGGGTGGCGTTGGAGCTGGAGGTGGAGAACGCCACCAGCACGGCGGGCCAGGCGTTCCGGAAGAACTGTAGGGGAGACAGTCGCGTGAGGGAGAAGAGCACGCAGGAGTGGGTGAACAGCACCTGCAGCGCCAGGGCCGCCAGCACGGCCCCCATGTACTTGAGCAGGGGCAGGAACACGGCCACGCCCTGGTCGGCCACCACCTCGGCCAGCAGCGCGAAGACGCCGATGGGCGCGAAGAGCATGACGAACCACACCATCTTCTGGATGACAGCGTCCAGAGCCTCGAGCCCGCGCATGACCGGCGCGGCGCGCTCCCCCACCGCGGCGACGGCCAGCCCGGCCAGGATGGCCACGAAGATGACCTGCAGCATGCTGCCTTCCACCATGGCCAGCAGTGGATTGGAGGGCACCACGTCCACCAGGATGTCCATGACGAAGGGGCTGTCCTTGCCCTCGAAGGCCGCGTCCACCGGGATGGACAGGCCCCGGCCGGGATGGGACAGGCTGGCCAGCACGAAGCCCAGGGAGATGGCCACCGCGGTGGTGCCCAGGTACAGCCCCACGGTCTTGCCGCCGATGCGACCCAGCTTGCGCAGATCGCCGATGCTGGCGGTGCCGAGGGTCAGCGACACCAGCACCAGCGGCACCACCAGCATGCGAATGCCGTTCAGGAACACGCGGCCCAGTGGATCGTGCACCCAGTGGATGATGGCCTCGTTCCAGGCCTCGGGCAGCAACAGGTGCTGCAGGATCCCGAAGACCAGCCCTGCGCCGAGACCCACGAGGATCCAGCCGGTCAGGCCGATGGAGAAGCGGCGTGGCATGCCGGGCACCTCCTGGGGAGACTGAGAGCCTACCTGAACAGGAAGCGCAACACGTCCCCTTCCTGCACCGGGTAGTCGCGTCCCTCGGTGCGCAGGACCCCCGCCGACCGCGCCGCGGCCTCGGAGCCAGCCCGCAGCAGGGCATCCCAGGGCACCACCTCCGCCCGGATGAAGCCCCGCTCCATGTCGCTGTGGATGCGCCCCGCCGCCCTGGCCGCCGGCGTGCCGGCGGGCACGGTCCAGGCGCGCACTTCAGCGCCCACGGTGGTGAAGAAGGAGACCAGCCCCAGCAGCTCGTAGCCGGCCCGCACCAGCTTCTGCAGGCCGGACTCAGGCACGCCCAGCTCCTCGCGAAAGAGCTCCTGCTCGTCGACGGGAAGCTCGGCGATCTCGGCCTGCAGGCGGGCGCGCAGGGGCACCAGCGGGGCCCCCATTCCCTGCACCGCCCGCGCGAGGGCGACCACCAGCGGATCGTCCTCCTCCTGCTCATCGCCCAGGTTGGCCACCACCAGCACAGGCTTGACCGTGAGCAGGAACAGCGGAGCCAGCGCGCCGATCTCGTTGCGGTGCAGGCCCTGGCTGCGCACGGGCGTGCCCGCGGCCAAGCCGTCTCGCACCTTGAGCAACACCGGATGCAGCCGGCGCGCCAGCCTGTCACCGCCGGTGGCCGCCTTGGCGACGCTGTGCAGGCGAGGCTCCACCGACTCCAGGTCGCGCAGCACCAGCTCCGTCTCCACCAGCTCCAGATCCCGCACCGGACCCACGCCCCCGTAGCGATGCGTGATCTCACCTTCGTCGAAGCAGCGCACGAGGTGCAGCACGGCGTCCATCTCGCGGATCTGGGCCAGGAAGCGGTTGCCGAGCCCCTCGCCCTGGGCGGCCCCCCTCACCAGCCCGGCGATGTCCACGAGCTCCAGGGTGGTGGGCGTGACCTTCTCGGGCTGGAACAGCGCCGCCACACGCTGCAGCCTCTCGTCGGCCACGGGCACGACACCGCGGTTGGGCTCGATGGTGCAGAAGTCGTAGTTCTCGGCCGGCACGGAGATGGAGGTGAGGGCCGAGAACAGCGTGGACTTCCCCACGTTGGGCAGACCGACGATGCCGCAGCTGAAGCCCATGTTCACTCCTGGCGGATGGGCAGCTTGGCGACCAACGGGACGAGATCGCCCTGTCCATCCATGATCCTGCGGGTGGTGAAGATCTCGCCGTGGCTACGCACCCAGTTGATGGGCTGGCCGTCCACGGGATCGGTGGGCAGAGAGGGCAGCAGCTCGGGCACGAGCAGCTGCAGGTGGGATGGCAGCTGCCCCTGGTGCTGCCGCGCGCCGATCTCGAGGGCCACGCGCACCCTCACCAGCGCGCGGCGTGTCTGCAGGCTGCGCTCCAGATCGACGGTCCTCTCCAGCTGCGAAGAATCCTCGCTCTGCCCCAGGACCACGCGGCCCAACGGGTTGTCCAGCATGCGCCCCAGGCCCCCCTGCTGCGGATCCCACAAGGGCTCATCCAGCTGAACCTGCCCCCAGCCCCCGCCTTCCCGTACCGCCTGTAGCCGGCGGGAACAGCGCTGGCGATGCATGGCCAGGGTGCGGGGCGCGTCGTAGGCGCGGCTGGCGGGGAGCCGATCGGCCAACCAGGTGGCCCACAGGGGCATGCCCGCCTCGCGCAGGCGTGGCTCTGGAGGGGCCAGCGTGGCCAGATCAAGCAGCTCCTGCTCCTGGAGGCGACAGACCCAGGCCAGACCGGCGAGGGAACCCAGCGGCAGGTCCACCTGGGCGTCCAGCTCGGACTGCAACGGAGCCAGGGCCTCGATGGGGGCGTCGGGGTAGGCGTCCAGCCAGGTCTCGATCCCGTCCAGAGCCTCGTGACCGATGCGCAGGCCCGTCTCGATGAGGGCCAGCTCCGCTCCCGAGTGCTCCAGCAGCGCCGAATAACGCAGCGCGGAGGCCAGGTCGCGAGAGGCTCCCGCGTGATCGCCTCGCGCGCTATGCGCCCAGGCTCGCAGCGTGCGCGCTCGCCCCACCGCGGTCAGCGTGGTCCGTCCCTGGGGACCTCCGGCGAGCTCGAACAGGCCGAGGCTCAGGCCGCCGCACGCCAGCAGCCGGTCCAGCCCCTCCTGGACGCCTTCGCTGCCCTCCAGCGCAACCAGGGACTCCTCGTCCGGCACCTCTCCAGGGCCGGTCGCCGCGAGGACAGCGCGATCGTCCAGGCTCCTGGCCAGGAAGTGCAGCGCCGTGAGCCGGTCCCGGTTCCCGTCGCAGCCCTCGAACACCGGCTCCGGACCCAGAGGAGCCGGGGTCTCCACCGAGGGCCAGTCGCCGGCCACGCCCAGGGCGGCCACCTGCGCGGCGGTGAGCAGCGCCAGCGCGGGCACCAGCAGCACCACCAGGGCCACCAGGACGTTCAACGGCCGGAAGCGGCGTTTCAGGACAGGCCTCCCGGAGCGCGAAGCCCCGCGATCCTAACTCTCGGGACGGGACGGACACAACGGCGCGAGCTCAGCTGGGAGCCTCCAGCGCCAGGTCGTCCAGCATGAACTGGTGCTCTTCGGCCTCTCCCCACCGGTCCAGCATCTCGCCCAGGATGGTGGACCAGGACAGCGCACAGTGCTGGACAACGGCGTCAGGACGCGGTTGGGCCACCTGAGAGGCGCTGTCGCCGGGCGGAGCTGCACAGGCGGCGCCCCGCAGCAGCGCAGGCGTGTGCGCGCTCTGGATGGGGGCTCCGTGAGGCCATCGTCACCGCCGAGGAGGCTCCAAAGGTAGGTTGGGGTCATGCTGCTGCTCCCACCCGCGGTGCTCCTGGCTACTTTCCTGGTCTCCCTGCTGGCGGCGCGCAGGGCGCGCGGACCTCTCGGGAAGGCCGCGCTCGCCGCCGGGGTGGTGGCGGTCTACTCCACGCTTCCCGCCACCTCGCTGGCGCTGGTGGCCTCCACCACCGAGCTGGCCGCCCATGAGAGCGCGGGGGGGCTGCTGCTGGTGCTGTTCTGCTACGTCATGCTGTTCCGGCACCTCAAGAGACCCTTCGAACACGCCCTGCCCATCGATGACGAGCAACTCAACAGCAGCGCGGCACGGGTGGCCGCGCGCGCGGGCCTGGCGACCACGCCGCGCCTCTTTCGGCTGCGCACCTTCGGCGCCATGCCGATCTACGGCTGGGTCGCCGTGCTGCAGAAGCCGGAGATCATCCTCGCCGACGGCCTGGTGCACCGCCTGGAGCCCGCCGAGCACGAGGCGGTGCTGGCCCATGAGCTGGCCCACCTGGCCACCGGCTCGATCTGGTGGCTGATCCTCCCGCTGCCCCTGGCCGCCAGCCTGTCACTGGCCATGCTGCCGTGGCTGGGGATCGCCGGCAGCTTCGCCGCCTGCTGGGCGCTGGCGAGCTTCCTGCAGCGGGTGATCACCCGCCCCACCGAGCTGCTCTGTGATCGCCGCGCGGCGGGCCTCAGCAGCGCCGAGATCCTGGCGCGCGCCCTGGAGAAGATGCACCGGGTGCACCCCGTACGCGACCCCGGCTGGCGCTGGGTGCTGGCCTGGGCGCTGGCCAGCCATCCGCCCGTCCAGCTCCGGCTCCACGCGCTGGGGCGAGATCAGGGTCCCCTGGCGGGCCAGCTCCGGTTCGTCAGCGTGCTGGGCTTCACGCTCTGGCTGCTGGCCTTCGCGGCCACCCTCGCCGTGGCCCTCGCCCTGCCGGGCCTCCACCGCCTCGTGCCCGCCATCGCCTGGGGCCTGCTGGCCCTCGCCCTGGTCCTGAGCCTGCGGCTGGGGGCGCGCGACGCCCTGCGCAGGCAGCGCAGGCTGGTGCCACCCCGCCTGCCCGGCCGCCGCGTGGAGATCAGCGGCGCGGCGCTCCTGCTGCTGTCGCTGGCGCTGATCTTCGCTGAGTTCTTCGCCTGCTGGCTCCCCATGCTGGTGCTCGGCGGCGTCCTGCTGTTGCTGGTGGGAGGACAGCGATCGCGAGGAGCCAACCGTCTGCGGCGCGAGCTGCGAGAGGCGCTGCAGCACCACGACTTCGAGCGGGTCCACCGCACCGCACACGCCCAACCCCGCCGGCTGGCCCGCGACCCGGCGCTGCGCCACGACGTGGCCCTGGCCAGCATCCGCGCCGGCTACGAGCAGGACGGCCTGGACGCCCTGGAGGCCCTGGTCACCCAGGCGCCGGCCCTGGGTGTGGCGCCCCTGAGCCTGGGCAAGGTGCTCCTGGAGAGCGACCCCCAGCGGGCGCAGGAGCTCGCCGCGCTCACGGAGCGGCGCCTGCCCCGGGAGCCAGGCGGCCCGCTGCTCGCGGTCCAGGCTGCGCGCCGCCTGGGGCGGGCCGACGAGGCCCGCCTGGCCTGGAAACGCGCCCAGGCGCTGGCGGCCGACGAGCCCATGCTGCTGGTGCTGGGCATGGAGCTGGCGCTGGACGAGGATGACACCGACGGGGCGAAGCGCTGGAGCGAGGAGGCAGAGTCCCGCAGCCCCGGGGAGCTCATGCTGCTGTTGGCCAGGACAAGGCTGGCGCTGATACAGGATGAGATCTCCGTCGCCCGAGGGATCCTGGACCGCACCCACGCCATCCTGAACGACCATCCCTTCGCCTTCGTAGACCAGCGGGTCGCCGTGCTGGAGCGTGAGCTCGCGAGGCGCGAGGCGGAGCCACCTCCACCGGGGGGACCGTGAGCCAGCAGCCCCCCCGCCAGCCGAGCGACATCGTGTTGGTCTCCTTCCAGCCGGGCCTGGACACCGTGGGCGTGCGCGCCCTGCACGAGCACCTGCTGGAGCAGGGCCTGCTCTCCACGCTCCTCTTCCTCCCTGACTTCCACCGGCCAGGACCGCAGCAGATCGAAGCCGTGGCGCGCTTCGTGAGGAACAGGGAGGCCGCCATCGTCGGCCTCAGCCTCATGTCGAAGGACCTCCTCGGCGCGAGAGCCCTCACCCGGCGGCTGGTGCGGGACGGGGTGGAGGTGGTCTGGGGAGGCGTGCACCCCAGCATCGACCCCGAGGGCTGCCTGCGCGAGGTGAGGCGTATCTGCGTCGGGGAGGGTGAAGAGGCCCTGGTCGAGCTGATCACCCACCTCCAGGGGGGCAGGGATCCCGGGCGCATCCCCAATCTCTGGTGCCGCTGCCCCGACGGGGCTATCCGCCGCAACGCCCTTCGTCCGCTCCGTCACGACCTGGACAGTCTGCCCATGGGCCTCCACATACCGCGTCGAAGCTGGGTGATGCGAGGCGGCGATGAGATCGCAGGGGTGGACTCCAGGACGTTTCGCCGCCACGCCCGCTACGGCGGCGCCATCCACAGCACCATCAGCTCCCGCGGCTGCCCCCACCGCTGCAGCTACTGCTGCAACAACGCCCAGGCGCGCCTCTACCCGGACTGGAGGGCCCGCTACCGCAGCGTAGAGGCGGTCCTGCTGGAGCTGGAAGCCAACCGGCGCAGGCATCCCTGGCTGCGGATGGTCAACTTCCACGACGACTGCTTCATGGCACGTCCCCGCCCCGAGCTGGAGGCCTTCTGCGAAGCGTACCCAGGTCGCGTCGGCCTGCCCTTCATCGTGCGCTCCACGCCAAGGGACCTGGACCCGAGCTGTCTCGCCATGCTGAGGAGCGCCGGCCTCGCCTGGATCAGCCTCGGCCTGCAGAGCGGCTCGGACAGGGTGAACCGCGAGGTCTACAACCGACGTTCCACCAGCGCCGACTTCCTCAGCGCGGCCCGGCTGGTGCACGAAGCGGGGCTGGCCGCGTTCTACGACGTGATCCTCGACAACCCCTTCGAGAGCGACGAGGAGCGGCTGCACACCGCCAGGGTCCTGGCGGCCGCCCCCAAGCCCTACTTTCCCCAGATCTTCTCCCTCAACCTCTACGAGGGCACCGACCTGCTGGAGCGGGCGCGGGCCGAGGGCCTGCTGCCGCAGGACACACCCTCGGGCGAGGACTACCACTCGTACCACCCTCATCCGCTCAACCACCTGGTCAGGCTGGCCTGCTTCCTGGACAGCAGCACCACAGAGCGGCTCATCGAGGCGTGGAGGCGCTCCCCCGATGGGGCCGCCTTCCGCACGGGGCTGGCGCTGGCGAGGCTGTGGGTGATGGCCGTGGCCGAGCCGCGCGTGAGCCTGGCCTGCATCCGACGCGCCGAAGGTGGCTCTTGGTTGGCCGCTCTCGGAGCCCTGCCGCTCTACATGGCGGAGGGCGGTCGCCGCCTGGAGCCCACCTTGGTGCTGTTCTGCAGCAGGTGGCAGAACAGGCCGCCCCCAGGCGGCCGGCCCGGATCGTAGCGAGGGCCAGCAGACGCGTAGCGAGGGTGATTCTGCGAAGTAGTGGGCGAGAGAGGCGTCCGTAACGGGTGGCTTCAACACGTTGACCGAGAACGCTGCGAGCAGGACCAGCCGCAGTAGGGGCTGCTGGGCCGCAGTAGATTCGGGGTTCTGTCGCCTGCTGCTGGGAGAGAGAGCGGAGGACGCGGGCAGGATAGGTGCCTCTCGCCGCCGCTCCACGTTCCGGGGCTGTCCCGGCCGCCGGATCGGGCCTGCGCTCCGGCACCCATCGCGACCTGGAGGAACCCATGATCGAGCTGCTTCGAACCCGGAGGAGCGTCCGTCGCTTCAAGGACCGGCCCGTCAGCCCCGAGCAGCTCGCCCTGCTCGAGGAAGCCCTGCTGCGCGCACCCAGCTCGCGAAACAGCCGCCCCTGGAGCTTCGTCTTCGTCCACGACCCGGCCCTGCTGGCGGAACTGGCCCGGTGCAAGCCGGGCGGCGCGGCCTTCCTGGCCCAGGCCCCTCTCGCCGTAGCCATCTGCGCAGATCCGGGCCGCTCGGATGTATGGGTGGAGGACTGCTCCATCGCGGCCATCCTGCTGCAGCTGCAGGCCCACGCGCTGGGGCTCGGGAGCTGCTGGGTGCAGCTCCGGCTGCGCACGCACGAGAGCGGCGTCCCAGCCGACGAGCGGGCTGGCCGGATCCTCGGTCTGGCGCCCGACACCCGCGTACCGACGATGGTGGCCCTGGGCCATCCGGAGGAGGCGAAGGCGGGCTGGCCGGCGGCGGCGCTGCCCACCGACCGCATCAGCAGAGCCTGAGCGCACACCGCAGGCGACCCACCAGGTCGGGCTCCTCCACCAGCCACCGGTCCCAGTGCTCGTGGAGCGTGGAGGCGCGGGCTGCCTCCTGCGCCAGCGCCAGGGCGGGCTCCGCGGCCACACCGACCCGCAGCAACCCGGTGGCCACCGCACAGAGCAGATCGCCCGCACCCAGGCTGCTGCTGGCAGCCGCCGCGCTCACCGGCAGGTACAGCGGGGCCGCTCCCTGCAGGCGAGCGACCAGGCCCACCTGGCCCAGGCTCACCACCACGCTCGACATGGACTCCGTGGCCAGCGCCCGCTCCAGCGCCCGCACGCCCGTACCCTCCAGGCCGCGCCAGCTGGCGTACTCGACGGCATTGCAGAAGACCAGGTCTTCGGGCCGCAGCGCGCGATCCACCAGCGACCTCTCCTCGTCACGGAACAGGTTCATGCCGAAGCCCAGGGACATGCCAAGGGCGCGCGCCTGGGCCACCCACTCCAGGGTGGCCTCGGGGCAGGACCGCAGCAGCGAGTTGAGACCCATCACCTGCAGCTGGCCTGCGCCGAGGCGAAGCAGCGGATCGCTCCCCCGAGCCAGGTAGGGGAAGCGGGCTGGACGAGACGAGGTGGTCCGCCAGCCCCCGGCCCGATCCACCTCGATCTGCGCGTGCTTGGTGGCCAGCCCAGGGCGCACCACCACGCCGGCCACATCCACCCCGAAGTCCTCGAGAGCCGCCAGCAGCCGGCCTCCGCGCACATCATCCCCCAGGGTGCCGGCGTAGCGAACCCGCTGCCCCAGGGCGGCCGCGATGCAGGAGAAGACGAGCCCGTTGCCACCGGGCTGGACCACCACAGCGCCGTCGGGCAGCAGGACCCGGTCCTCCAGCGCCGGGCCGATGCAGCAGATGGGACCGACAGGCACGGGGTTCATGCCGCAGGTCGTATCATCCCGTGGGGTGAGCAGGCGGATCCTCGCCTGGGCACCCGGCGCGAGCTAGAACCCGGCGGGAAGTGACGACCCACGGTGGGTCGGCCGAGGTCGCGCATGACGATGGCAGCCCTGCGTTCCGTGCTCCTCACGCTGCTGGGCACCGCCCTCTGCGCGCTGCTGCTCTTCAGCGCAGCGGGTACGCTCGGCTGGGCGCAGGGCTGGGCCTTCGTGGCGGTGTGGACCGCCGCGTCCCTGGCCCCCGATCTGGCCCTGCTGCGCGACCTGCCCCAGCAGCTGGAGCGTCGCTCCACCAGCTGGGTGCGCCTCCCACCGCTCGACCGCGCCCTGCAGCTGCTCCAGGCCCTGCTGGTCCTGGCGGTGGTGGGCGTGGGTGGGCTGGACGCGGGGCGCCTCGGCTGGTCCGAGCTGCCGCAGGTGCTCGTGTACCCCGGCACCGCCCTGGTGCTGGGGGCGGGGGTCGGCTCGGCCTGGGTCCAGCTGGTGAACCCCTTCTACGAGACCGCTTTTCTCGCGGAGCGCGATCGCCGGCACAAGGTGGTGGGCTGGGGCCCCTACGGGTGGTGCGCCATCCCGGCTACCTGGCGCTGTTCCTCCAGGTGACGGGAGCGCCGCTGGTGCTCGGATCCCTCTGGGCCCTGGCGCCCGCCGCGCTGGTGGGGCTGCTCCTGGTGGCCCGGAGCTTCATGGAGGACCGCGCCCTGCAGCGAGAGCTCAAGGGCTACGCAGCCTACTGTCGGCAGGTGCCCACCCTGATGCTGCCCGGGCTCTGGTAGCGGTGGCCGGATAGCGACGCCAGCTAGTGCACGCGCTCGGAAGTTCATAGCCACCCCCACAAGCCGCCCTCGCGTGCA
>CAZEJJ010000151.1:0-18328 GCA_964512185.1 uncultured Enterobacterales bacterium
GGCGGCTTTCGCCCCAATGCTTCGCATTGTCGCTACGGCCCTGGAGGCTCTCGCTACGACATGAACCGGCGGCAGGCTTGCCGCCTCTTTCCCGAGCGCTCCTAGTTCTCCGCCAGCACGCAGTCGTCGTATTCCAGCTCGAAGCGCAGCTTGTGCTTGGCTTCTTCCTGGGCCAGGGAGCGGAAGGTGGCCGCCAGGGAGGGGTCCGTGGCGCGGTCTGCCAGGTCGTTGTAGAGCCGGAAGGCGGCCTTCTCCTGCTGCATGGCCACGATGAGCACCTCCTGGTAGCTCATGCCCAGGTGAGGCTCCACGTCCACCAGGTAGTCGGCGATCTTCAGGTCCATCACCGACTCCTGCAAGGGATCGAAGCGCTTGCCACCCTTGATGGCCAGCAGCTTGGCCTTGTGGCCCCGCTCTTCTCGCGCAAAGGAGAGCAACAGCTCCTTGAGCCAGGGGCGGTCGGCCTGTTCTGCCAGCTGTGTGTAGAAGGTGGCGGCGCCCTCTTCGTTGGCGATGGCGAAGTTCAGGATCTCATCGATGGTGTTCATGGTGGTACCCCTCGCGAAGGTGGCGCGACCTCTATCATGGTTGGTTCTTCGGTAGATCAGGCTTCGCGCGATCTGCGGTGCCGGGTAGCCGAAGTAGGCCGCTGTGCGATCTCAGCTACAGCTCGGTGGGCTGCGCTACCGACCTGGCAGCCAGCGAGAGGCGGCGCGATCAGTAGGTGAAGACCACGCCGCCCATGCTCAGGCCAGCGCCGGTGCCCAGCAGGAGCGCGCGCTGCCCGCGCTGCAGACGGCCGCTGCGCACCGCCTGGTACAGCGCCCCCGGGATGGACGCCGCCACGCAGTTGCCGGTGTGCTCCAGGATGCTCACCATGCGCTCTTCGGGAAAGCTGAACTGCCGGCACTGGGCCCGCAGCGCGAGCCGGCTGGCCTGGTGGGGGATGACCAGCTCGATGTCGCCCAGGCCCGAGGAGAGCCCGGGGTAGAGCCGCTCCAGGAACCGGGGAGCGAGCCGCATGGCCAGCCTGAAGACCTTGCGCCCGTTCATGTGGAAGAGATTGTCTTCGGGCTGGGTGTGCTCGGCGTTGGGGTGGCGGGCGGTGCCGCCTCCGGTGATGCGCGTGTAGTCGGCGCCGACCCCGTAGGTCTCCAGGCGCGAGGCGTGCAGGGTGGAGGCTTCACCGGCCGGGGTGTTGGTGAGCACCACCGCGGCGGCCATGTCGCCGAACAGGGAGCTGGTCTCGGCGTGGTCGAAGTTGAGGGCGCAGCTGGAGATGTCGGAGGACACGAGCAGGATGGTGCGGTGGGCCCCGGTGACCAGCAGCCGCGCTGCCAGGTCCACCCCCAGCAGGAAGCTGAGGCAGGTGGCGTGTACGGAGAAGCAGGGGATACCCGACTCGCCCAGGCCCAGCTCGCGCTGCAGCAGCGCGGCGCCATCGGGGATGGCCTGCTCCTGCGTGCCCGAGGCGTTGAGGATCAGATCCACGTCTCCCAGCGCCAGCCCGGCGTCTTCGAGGGCCTCGCGCGCGGCGGCCGCACCCATGAAGCTGGCGGTCTCGTGGGTGACCCAGCGGCGCTCCTTGACCCCCTGGTTCTTCTCGATCCATGCGGCCGTGATGCCCAGGCGCTCACCCAGCTCGGCCGAGCTGACCACCCGCGCAGGGAGGTAGCGGCCCACACCGGCGATCTTGATGGGGAAGGGGAAGGTCATGGAGAGGCTGGGAGAGGCCGTTGCGCGCGGGACTCCAGGTCCTAACCGCGAGCACGCGCCGTGGATCGTGGCCAGCGTCAATGTCCAGCAAGATGTGGGGGAGTGGAGGTGGTGCTCCGATGACGCCCCGCCAGCAGGATCCAGGCCAGCGCGCCGCAGGCCACCGCGGCCAGGAGCAGGCCGCGCAGGGGCCGGCCCAGCAGCAGATCGCCGATGCCGAACAGCGCGCAGTACACCACCAGCAGGCCGGCAGCTACGCGCAGGAGCGCGGGTGCGATGGGATCGGCCGCTCGCTCACGGAAGGGGGCCCAGCTGGGTCCGCCAGGCCTGACGAGGCGCGCGAAGCTGCGCAGGGTGGCGGGGTCGTTGGCGGGGCCCCACAGGGCCACTGGCACCCAGGAGGCCAGGCTCGCTCCGGCGATGAGCAGGATCTGTGCCCAGGCGGGCACCTCGTGCCAGAAGAACGGGTTGGGGCCGCCGAAGAGCGTTGGGGTGGCGAACAGCAGCAAGGCGAGGGCCAGGGCGGTGGTCACGCCCAGCGCGGTGAACTCCGCCTGGGGCGTGACCCGCGACCAGTACCAGCGCGCCGCCGTCACGCTGCCCAGCCCGGCGCCCAGGTTGATCAGGAACACCCACACCGAGGCGATGTTCTGCACGAACAGGGCCGTGATCCCCGCCAGCACGGCCATGAGCACGATGGCCAGGCGGCTGACGGCCACGGCCTCGCGCTGCCCGGCCTGGGGACGCAGGAAGCGCAGGTAGATGTCCTGCACCAGGTACGAGGCACCCCAGTTGGTGTGCGTGTCGATGGTGCTCATGAAGGCCGCCAGCAGGCTGGCGATCACCACCCCCAGCAAGCCGGCGGGCAGGCTGCTGCCCATCAGCAGCGGGTAGGCCATCTCGCGGTCGGCCAGCTGAACCGCCACGCCGGGTACCTGGGCCGCGTCACCGTCTGGTGCTCTGATCTCCAGGGTATGGTGCCCGGTAGCGGGGCCGGCGGGGAACGCCACCGTGGCGCCGCTCTCGGTGGTCTCCACCACCTGCCCTCGTGCGCCAGCCAGCAGGTAGCTGCTGCCCGCAGGTGCCCCCTGGATCTGCAGCTCACCGCCTCGCACAATGTCGATGCTCGCGGGGCTCACCACCAGCTGTCCCCCTGCCGGCCAGCTGCCCTGCAGGGAGTCGGGTGTCTGCAGCTGCGGGTACACCACCAGCGCCGCCAGCCCCACCACGAACCAGGGCCAGGGGCGCAGGGCGTTGTGGGCCACGGCGAACCACAGGCTGGCAGCCTGGGCGTGGCGCTCGTCCCGGCAGGCCGCCAGGCGCTGCACCAGGTAGCCATTGCCCTCCGCCTGCCGCCACCAGCCGGCGATCATCAGCGCCGCGAAGAACAGCAGCGGCATCTCAGGGTGAGCCACGCCGGGTACGAACGCGAGCACCTGCTCCAGCTGCTGTCCACCGGCGGCCAGCGTGGCGTCCAGCGCCCCCAGCAGGCCCGCACCGGCGCTCCCTTCCAAGCCCGGGGCTCCCATCCCACCGAAGCCGCGCAGCACCAACCAGGCCAGCGCCACCGCGCCCCCCATGCCCAGCAGGAACTGCACCAGGTCGGTGGCCACCACGGAGCGGAACCCGCCCAGGATGGTGTAGACCACCGCCACCACCACGCAGATCACGATCACCACGGCGGGGTCCACCTGGAAGAAGGCCCTGGAGATCTTGACCATGGCCGCGATCACCCAGGCCATGGTCAGGCAGTTGATGAACAGGCCGAAGTACAGCGCCTTGAAGGCGCGCAGCCCGGCGGCCGCGCGCCCCGAGTAGCGCAGCTCGGTGATCTCGGCGTCGGTGATCACACCGGAGCGGCGCCACATGCGGGCGAACAGGAACGTGGCCACCACGTGGGCCACGGCCCACGACCACCAGATCCAGTTGCCGCTGATGCCACCGCTGGCCACGATCCCGGTGACCGCCAGCGGCGTGTCGGCGGCGAAGGTGGTGGCCACGATGGAGGTGCCCGCCAGCCACCAGGGCAGGTCGCGCCCCCCCACGAAGAAGCTGTCCACCGACGACGACGCGCGCCGGCTGAACCAGGTGCCCAGGCCCACCGCCAGCAGCACGTACAGCCCGATGATCACCCAGTCCGCGCTGTGCAGGTCCATGGTCATGGTGAGCGCTCGGGCTGGTCTCTAGCGGAGCTGCAGGCGAGCGAAGAGGTGGACGCGCTGGCTGGCGAGGTCGAGGGTCTCCACATCCACCACCCCGTCGGACTCCCAGCCGCGCACCTGCAGCAGCGATCCATTGCGAGCAGGGGGTCCGAAGCGCGCCATCAGGTTGGCCACTCGACCCGCCCCGCAGTCGGGCAGCTCGCGGGCGAGGGTGCTGCAGGTCATGGCCAGCAGACAGGAGGCCTGCAGCACCAGGCCGGGCAGGCCGGCGGCGCGGGCGGTGGCCTCGTCGAAGTGCACGGGGTTGTCGTCCAGGCTGGCGCGGGCGTAGCGATGGGACTGGTCGGCGGCGATGTGCAGGGCTAGCTGGTAGTCGGGCTTCTGGCGATAGCTCGCCCGCAGCGGCACGTCGTCCCTCTCGGGATCGCTGCTGCGCGTGTCGAGCACAGCGCGGGCCTCGAAGGCCAGCTTGCCGCGCACCTTGCCGGAGAAGACCGCCACCAGGTCTGCGGGATCGCGACCGGGACCGGATGCCTCCAGGTGCGCGGAGAGCGCCAGCTCGTCCCCGGGCGCCAGGGGGTGCAGCAGGGTGCAGCCGTAGGCGCGGTAGGCCATGTTCTGGATGTCCAGGTCCACCTCGGGATCGGTGGCCACCCGGTAGACCAGGTGCCGGATCAGCCGGGCATGGTACAGGGGTGGCGCGGCGCGCAGCTGGTCCAGTGGCCAGTCGGTGGCCTGGGCGAAGGCTCGCATGGGCTCGGCGATGACCCGCACCGTGCCGCCGTCCCAGACCCTGTCCAGCGGCCAGCTGCGGGGGCCGGCCTCGCCGCGCAGCGACGCCGCCACCGCCTGCAGGTTGAACGCCTCGGACAGCATGAGCACGTCGGTCATATCGTCGGCCAGCGCCTGACCGGTCATGAAGGCCTCGGTGGCGTCGAGGCTGCCGTCCAGGATGGCCCGCAGGGTGTCGTGGTGGATGCGGATCCTGCAGGACGCCTCGCCCTCGAGGCCCGGCGCGACGTGGCACGCGTCCCCCTGCACCACCAGGGTGTGGTCGGCGCCTCCAGCCACCTGCCAGTGGATCCGGGCCTCCCAGCCCGGCGCGCGACCCGGACGGTAGCCCGCAGGGAGATGGGACAACAGGGCGGGGAGCGGATCGTGCTGGGACATGAGCAGGCTCCGTCTGCGCGGTGGAGCGGGCCCCACGATGCTACCGCCGATGGCGCCGCGACGGAAGCCCCTGCGGTGCGCGAGCGCGGCGCCGGTTATCGCCAACCCTCTCCCCAGGAGTAGACCCTGCGAGCGCTGCTGCCCGAACTGCTGGCGCTGGTGTCGCTGGTGCCGCTCATCACCGTCCTGCACGAGGCCGGGCACGCGCTCGCCGCGCCGCTGGCCGGGTACCGGGTGAGCAGCTTCGGCGTCGGCCTGGGCAGGCCGCTGCTGAGGCGCTCGCTGGGGCGTGGCCGCGTGATCTGGCTGGGGCGCTGGCCCCTGGCAGGAGGGGCCTGCGTGGCGGTGCCCGCGGGCCTGCGGGCGCGGCCCGCCGTGTACCACCTGGGCGGGCTGGTGGCGCAGCTGGTGCTGGCCCTGGTGCTGCGGCAGCTGGTGGAGCTGCACTGGCTGCTGGCCCGGGCAGAGGTCTTCAACCTGGTGGTGCTGGCCTGGAACTCCATCCCGTGGCGCTGGGGCGGGCAGGCCTCCGACGGCTGGTTCCTCGTAGCGGGGCTGCGGCGGGGCCAGCCCGCGCTCCCCATCATGGGCCGCCGCCCGGTGCTGGAGCGGCTGGTGCGCTTCGAGGATCGGATCGGTGCGCCGGTGGGAGCCTGGTACGCCCGCCTCGGGCTGGCCTGGATCCAGCTCCTGGTGGGGCGACCCGGGCTGGCCGCAGCTTTCTTCGCCCTGGAGGAGCCCGAGGGATTGGGTCCGGCGGATCGAGGCCTTCGAGCTCTGCAGGGCTACGTGGAGGTGGAGTGGCAGCGGCTGGCGGGGCGCGAGCAGCAGGCGCTGGAGGTCGCGCGGGCCTGGCTGGCTCGGCTGGGCACGCGGGTCCCCGATGGCGCCGAGGACCTGTCCACCCTGGCCGTCGCTCGCGCTCTGCTGGCCTGTGGGCAGCCCACACAGGCGCGCCAGGTGCTGGCCACCCTGGCCGGCGTGGTGGGCCCGGTGGCCCGCGAGGCCAGCGTGGTGCTGCTGGGCGCCTGCCTGCTGGAGGGGGAGGCGAGCGCCGTGCGCGCCGCGGCCTGGCGCCTCGTGGGCCAGCTGCCCGGCTCCTTTTTTGAGCCTGTGGAGCTGGTGCGGGCGCTGTGGGCGGCGGGTGAGCTGCTCGATCCCGATGACCCGGACCGCCGCCGGTTCCAGGGCGAGGCGCGCCGCGCCGCCGCGAGGCTGCTGGCCTGGGCAGAGCCCGCCGACCGCGCCACCCTGATCGAGCGGCTGGGCGCCCCCGCCGGGCTGCGGCTGGAAGGGACCCCGTAGGCTAGCGTGTCTGCAGGGGTAGGAGCGCGCGTCGTCTTCCGGTAGCCTGTAGCCCTTCCTGCTCTCCCCGCTCCCTCCCCGCTCCCCGCCGCCCATGAACTACGTCTTCTTCTCCATCATCGTGGTGGCCTTCCTGGCCGGCGCAGTCAACGGGACCATGGACGAGATCACCATGGGGGCCATCGAGGCCGCCAAGGCCTCGGTGGATCTGGCCATCGGGCTGGTGGGCATCATGGCGCTGTTCCTGGGCCTGATGCAGGTGATGCAGGAAGCCGGCGCCCTCAGGGCCATCGCCCGGGTCATCCGCCCCCTGATGGTGCGCCTGTTCCCGGATGTGCCCGCAGACCACCCCGCCATGGGTGCGATGATCATGAACATCGCGGCCAACGCCCTGGGGCTGGGCAACGCCGCTACGCCCTTCGGCATCCGGGCCATGCAGGAGCTGGACAAGCTCAACGCCCAGAAGGGCACCGCCACCAACGCCATGGCGCTGTTCCTGGTCATCAACACCAGCGCCGTCACCCTGCTGCCCACCGGGGTCATCGGGATCAGGGCCGCCCTCGAGTCTCAGGATCCAGCCGGGATCCTGCCTTCCACGCTGTTCGCGTCGGCCTGCGCCACCCTCATCGGGGTCGCGGTCTGCTTGCTGCTCGCTCGCCTGCCCTACTTCTCACGGACCGAGCCCGGGGTGTCTCAGGACGGCCTGGCCATCAAGGCCAAGGTGGACGGCGACCTGTCCCACGGCGCCAGCGACAGCCTGCTGCCCTTCTTCGGCGTGGTGGCTGGCATGGCTGGCCTGGTGGGGCTGGCCATCGCCTGGGGCGAGGCCGTCTCGGCATGGATCATCCCCACCCTCATCGTGGGCATGCTGGCGGTGGGCCAGGCCCGCGGGATCAAGGTCTACGAGGTCTTCGTCGAGGGCGCAAAAGAAGGCTTCAACGTCGCTCTGCGCATCATCCCCTACCTGGTGGCCATCCTGGTGGCGGTGGCCATGTTCCGCTCCAGCGGCGCCCTCGGCAGCCTCGTGGGCGTCATCGGACCCTTCACCGAGCCGCTGGGCATGCCCGCCGAGGCCCTGCCCATGGCGCTGCTGCGCCCGCTGTCCGGCTCGGGCGCCCTGGGCGTGATGGCCGACGCCCTGGAGACCTACGGGCCGGATTCCTACGTGGGCTACCTGGTGTCTACGCTGCAGGGCAGCACGGAGACCACCTTCTACGTGCTGGCGGTCTACTTCGGTGCCATCCAGGTCTCGCGCATGCGCCACAGCATGATCGCCGCCTTGTCCGCCGATCTCGCCGGGGCCATAGGCGCCGTCATCATCTGCCTGCTGCTGTTCGGCTAGGCCTCTGGCCGCCTCCCCAGCCGGGCTCGCCACTTGACGCGTCGCAACATGGGCGCTATGCTGCCGTGCAGCAATAGAAGGAGGTCAGCATGGCCAGCGAGCGCAGCCCCTGGGCCACCCCGGACCAGGTCTTCCCCCCCGCGGTCAGCATGGCGGTCCAGGATCCAGCCGGGCTCCTGCGCCTGTCTCTGGCCACCTGGAGCGCGGGCCTGGACGTCTGGCTGGAGGGCTGCAAGCAGGCCCACGAGCTGGGGCTCCACGCCCTGCGGTGGAGCGAGGAGTGCCTCGAGCCGGCGGGAAGGGAGCGATGAGCACGCGTCACCCGGAGCAGGGCCCCTGCGCGGTGGATCATCCCGCCCGCTGGTCCCGCTACACGCCGCTGCGTCCCGCCCTGCACTGGCGCGATCAGAGCTGGAGCTGGGCCGAGCTGGAGCGCCGCGTGCAGCGCACCAGCCGGCTGTTGCTGGATGAGCTCGGCCTGCAGCGGGGCGAGCGCGTGGCCCTGCTGGCCCGCAACCATCCCTGCTTCTTCGAGCTGGCCTATGCCTGCCTGCGCTCTGGCCTGGTGCTGGCGCCGCTGAACTACCGGCTCGCAGCCCAGGAGCTGAGCGCGCTGCTGGAGCTCTGCGCTGCGTCGGTGTTGTTCGTGGACCAGGGCAGCCGCCCGCTGGTCGAGGGCTCCGTGACCATGCGGCTGCGCTCCGTCGAGGCGCTGGAGCCGGCCCCTGGGCTGGACGAAGCCGGGCCCCAGCGCAGTCCTCGGCCGCTGGGAATGGAGGAGGCGGCCCTGCTGCTCTTCACCAGCGGCACGACCGGTCGGCCCAAGGCGGCGGTGCTGCCGGTGCGCCAGCTGTTCTGGAACGCGGTCAACACCCAGCTGGCCTTCGGCTTGACGGGGAGCGACAGCACGGTCCTGTACACACCCCTGTTCCACACCGGCGCCATCAACGTGCTGGCGCTGCCCCTGCTGCAGTGCGGCGGCCAGGTGCTCGTCCACGAGGCCTTCGACGCCGTGGCGGTGCTCGAGGCGCTGGAGACTCGCGGCATCAGCACCATCTTCGGCGTGCCCACCACCCTGCAGATGTTGGCGGACCAGCCCGCCTTCGACACCCTGGACCTGGGAGCGCTGCGGCTCTGCCTGTGCGGCGGGGCGCCGTTGTCGGTGGAGCTGATCCGCCGCTACCAGGACCGCGGGCTGCTGCTCACCCAGGGCTTCGGCATGACCGAGGTGGGCCCCAACTGCTTCTTCCTGCCGCCTCACGAGGCCCTGGCGCGAGCCGGCTCGGTGGGCCTGCCCATGCCCTACTGCGAGGCGCGGGTGGTGGTGGACTGTCGCGACGCGCAGGTTGACCAGGTGGGCGAGCTCTGGCTGGCCGGGCCCCAGGTCTGCCTGGGCTACCACGACGATCCCCAGGCCACCGCCGCGGCCATCTCGGGCGGCTGGTTCCGCACCGGAGACCTGGTGCGACGGGACGCAGACGGCTTCTTCCACGTGGCCGGACGCAAGAAGGACATGTTCATCTCAGGCGGCGAGAACGTCTACCCGGCCGAGGTGGAGCTGGCGCTGGCGGCGCATCCCGCCGTGGCGGAGTGCGCGGTGGTGGCCATGCCCGACGAGCGCTGGGGCGAGGTGGGCTGCGCCTTCGTGGTGCCGGGCAACGGCGGCCTGGAGCCCGCCGAGCTGCGCGGCTGGCTGCGCCAGCGCCTGGCCCACTACAAGGTCCCCAAGGCCTTCCTGGCGCGCCGGGAGCTGCCGCGGAACCCCTCGGGCAAGCTGCTCAAGCCCGCCCTGGTCCAGGAGGCGCTGCGCCATGCTCGCTGAGGTCGTGGGCATGCCGGCCTTCGCTGTGTACGTGCCCGAGCGGCGCCGCAGCGCCGAACAGATCGCCGCGGCCACGCGGGGGGCCTGGACCGTGGACGCCGTGCGCGACAAGCTGGGGATCGAGCAGATCGCCGTCCCAGGGCCCGAGGACGGAGCCCAGGAGATGGGCGCGCGGGCGGCCCTGGCCTGCCTGGAGCGGGCGGGCCTGGAGGCCGACGAGGTGGACGCCATCCTGTGCATCGGCGACGAGCTGCGGGAGTACCCCATGACCACCTCGGGCATCTGGATCCAGCACCGCATCGGCGCCCGGCGGGCCTGGGCGGTGGACGTGATGCAGAAGTGCTCCAGCTTCGCGGCCGGTGTGCGCCTGGGCCGCGCCCTGCTGCGCTCCGAGCCCGGCCTGCGCCGGGTGCTGCTCTGCGGCGGCTACCGCAACGGCGACATGGTGGACTACGCCAATCCCCGGGTGAGCTTCATGTACAACCTGGCGGCGGGGGGCGGCGCGGCCATCCTGGAGCGGGGCTGCCGGCGCAACGAGCTGCTGGGTGTCTCGCTGGTCACCGACGGCGACCTGGCGCGGCATGTGCTCGCCCGGCACGGAGGCACCGCCAGCCCGGTGGACCCGGCCAACGCGGAGCAGGCCCGCCGCTGCCTGGACGTCACCGACCAGCCCGGCATGCGCCGCCTGCTGGGGGAGCGCTCCCATCCCAACTTCATGCGCGTGCTGCGGGAGTCCCTGGGCGAGGCCGGCCTTGACCCGGTGGACATCGACTACCTGGCCTTGCTGCACCTCAAGCGCTCGGGGCACCGCGCCATGCTGGATGCGCTGGGGCTGCGCGACGATCAGAGCATCTACCTGTCCCGGTGGGGCCACATCGGACAGTTCGACCAGCTCCTGTCCCTGGAGCTGGCCAGCCGCGAGGGCCGCCTGCGCGACGGCGACGTGGTGGCCGCGCTGGGCGCGGGCATCGGCTTCTCATGGGGAGCCGTGGCGCTGCGCTGGGGCCAGGTGAGCCCGTGAGCGGCCTGGAGGATCTGCTGCGCCGGCACCAGGTGGCCTGGCGGGCCATGACCCCCTGGCGGACGGCGGCTCCTCGCTGGGCCACCCAGGCCCCCAGCGAGCCCGTGGGCGACAGCCTGTCCCTGCGCCTGTACGGCTCCGGGCTGCAGGCCGGTCAGCGCCCGGTGCTGGTGGTGACCCCCCAGGTGAACCACTCCTGCATCGCCGACCTCGCGCCCGACCAGAGCCTGGTGCGCACCTTGCTCGGCGCCGGGCTGGGCCGGGTGGCGGTCACCGACTGGGGCCCGCCCCCTGATCGCGCCTATGGCATCGCCGACTCCATCGACGATCTGCTGGCCTGTATCGACAGGCTGGATGGGCCGGTGCACCTGGTGGGGCTGTGCCAGGGCGGCTGGCAGGTGGCCATCGTGGCCGCCCTGTACCCCCGGCGCGTCGCCAGCCTCACCGTGGCCGCGGCTCCCATCGACACCCACGCGGGCGGCACCCTGCTGCACCTGTTCTCCCTGGGCCTGCCGCTGGGCTTCTTCAGGGGCGTGGTGGCGGCCGGGGGTGGGCGCGCGCCAGGATGGATGCTGGCCCAGGGCTTCGACCAGCTCAAGCCCTTCGAGCGCCTGGTGTACCACCCCTGGTCGGTCTTCTGGCGGGCGGAGGACCCCGACTACCTGCGGCGCTTCGGGACCCTGCGCGGCTGGTATCGATTCAACAAGGACGTCGCCGGGCAGCTGTACCTCGAGGCCATCGACCAGCTCTTCCAGAGGAACCTCCTGTTCAAGGGTGAGCTGCAGCTGGCGGGTCGGCGGGTGGGCCTGGGCGACATCCAGTGCCCGGTGTCCCTGGTGGCGGGTCGCCGCGATCACATCACGCCCCAGGAGCAGGTCTGGGCCCTGGAGCAGCACCTGCGCCCCGGCCAGGCCAGCCGCTGGCTGGTGGACGCGGGGCACGTCGGTGTGTTCGCGGGCCGCCGCGCCCTGGCGGACACCTGGCCGAAGATCGCCGCGGCCTGGCCTAGCGGACCGGAAAACGCCAGCGACGGGTGCCCGGCTCGGGCCCGGCGCTGACCCCGGCGCACCAGGGCAGCGACGAGGGTCTGGGGATGTAGTGCAGGACCCGGTGGGTGATCCGGAGCTCGTCGGGCTCCATGTGGACCAGCAGGTACTGGGGGGCTCCGAAGGGGGCCCCGAGGGCGCCCGCGTTGGCACAGACCACGCCCTCCACCAGCTCGCAGCCGGGGGACTCGTGGATGTGGCCGCAGAGCGCGAGCCGCACCTTCCCCGCGGCCAGGATCTCCCGCAGGGCCTGGGAGCCGACCTGGTCTCCGCTGACGGTCCGATCCAGGCTGCAGCCCCGGGGTGGGCAGTGGGCCAGCAGGATGTCGGCCCGCTGCCACAGCCGGGCGCGCACCTCGTCTTCGCTCCACTCGTAGGGAAAGCCGAAGCGGTTGGGACCGGCGCCGCCCAGGCCCCACAGCGTCAGGCCGGCCACCGTGGCCAGCTCGTGGTCCAGGTTGACGGCCCCCGACAGGTCGCCGAGGGTGGGCAGGTCGTGGTTGCCCGGCACGAAGAACACCGGCAGACCCAGCGCCGCCACCAGCGCCAGGACCCGCCGGGCCACCGGCTCCAGGGGCGGCATGGTGGCCAGGTCGCCTACCAGCAGGATCGCTTCGACGTCTTCGCCGGTCAGGGCCCGCAGGACCAGGTCCAGGTTGCGCCGGTGGTCGTGCACGTCCCCGATGACCGCCAGTCGAGCCAAGGGATCAATCCAGTCCGGCGAACACGGCCAGGGGTAGCTCGACGCGGGCCGCCCAGGCCAGCTCGTTGTGGGAGGCGCCGGGCTCCCAGTAGTGCCACAGGTCCTGTTCATAGGAATAGCCGAGCTCCGCCAGCACATCGCGCAGCTGCAGTGTCTCGCAGTAGTTGTCGGATGAGCTGGGGTCGTCGTCCATGATGCCGTCGCCATCGCTGTCGTAGCAGGTACCGCTGCCGCCGGAGTCCAGGTAGATGGCGGTGTCGGCGTGGCCAGCGGCGGCGTGGCGCTCGATCAAGGTCTCGTTCTCGGCGCCCAGGCTGCCCCAGCCCAGGGTGCCGGACAGGCTGGCCGCGAAGCGGTACTGCCCCGGGTAGCGCTGGGCGATGTGCAGGGAGATGAGCCCCCCCAGGGAGGAGCCCAGCAGGCCCTGCACATCCGCGTCGCCGTAGGTGGCGCTCACCCAGGGGCGCAGCTGCTCGTGGACAAACGCGGCGTAGTCGTCGCCCCAGCCGCCGTACCAGGAGCCGTGCAGGAGGTCCTGCACGTGGGTGTACTCCTCCATGCGATCGGCGCTGTTGTCGATGGCCGCCACCAGGACGCCGTCGGGCAGGCTGTGCTGGAGCTGCCAGCCACCCCAGATGGCCTCCGGGTCGAACAGGTTCTGGCCGTCCTGGGCGTAGAGGATGCGGTCGAAGCCGCCGCTGGCGGGCACCCAGACGCGCACCGTGCGAGCGCGCAGCGCTCCGGCGTCGAAGCCCGGCCAGCGCTGCAGGTGGGCGCGATCGGCGCGCAGCAGGCTGAGCTGACCGTTGTGATCGTAGAGGTAGCGGCGCGCCCAGGGATCGTGCTCCCAGGCCTGGTCGCCGTCGTGCAGCTTGTAGCCGGCGTCGGTGGGGGAGGAGATCTCCAGCTCCGCCCAGTGCAGGGAGCCGTGACGCTGCATGGCCTGGCCGGTCCAGCCGCTGAAGTCGCCGGCCACCTGCCAGCTGCCCTGGCCGCAGTCGCAGGCGAACAGGTAGCTGCCCGCTTCGCTCTGCAGCGGCCAGCCGCAGGACGAGGCGACCTGCTGCAAGAGGGCCTCGACCTGGGCCGAGCTGGGCTCGGCGCCGCTCACCAGCGCGCGCAAGGCCTGCTCGTCGTCGGCGCAGTCGAAGCTGGCCGGGTCGCTGCTGTCCTGGGTATCGACGGGCTCGGACGTGTCATCGTTGTCGCCGCTGTCGGCAGTCTCGCCCCTGCTGTCGGGGAACGCGCTGTCGTCCAGCGACCGCGTGCAGGCGGCCGCCAACAGGAGCGCGACGAACACCAGCTTCAAACCGCGATGTCCTCGCCGCCGTCTACCCGGATGATGTTGCCGGTCATCCAGTGCGTGCCCGGCTGGGACAGCGCCAGCAGGCACTGACCCACGTCTTCGGGCAGGGTGAGCCGGCCCCCCGGATTGCGCGCCTCGGCCTGGTCCACCATCGCCTCGTGGCCCGGGATGGCGCGCAGGGCGGGGGTGTCGGTGACGCCAGCCAGGATGGAGTTGGCGGTGACATTGCGCGGCGCCAGCTCCACCGCCAGCTGTCGCACCACGGCGTCGAGGGCGGCCTTGGCCACGCTGACGGGGCCGTAGTCGCGCCAGACCTTGTGGGTGCCCGCCGAGGTGAGGGCGAAGATGCGCCCTCCCTGGGGGCTGCCGGGGCCAGGGGCGGGACGCTCGGAGACGGGGGGCAGGCCCAGCATGTCGGCCAGCACGAGATCGCGTGCCCACCAGGCCAGGCTGGCTCCCATGACCTCGAAGGTCATGGACAGCTGCCGCTCCCGGAGCGGGCGCCGGCCTGGGCGGGGCGTGAAGGGGCCCAGGCTGCCAAAGGCGAGCGAGTGCACCAGCACGTCCACCCGCTCGCCGTGGGCCTGCAGCAGCTCCTGGATCTCCTCCACAACCTCCGCGCGCGCCTCTCGATCGGCCGCGTTGCGGTTGAACAGGTGGACCTCGGCGCCGGTCGCCTCCAGCTCGCTCCTGAGGGCCTCGACCCTCGGCATGGAGCTGCGGCGATCAAGGTGCACACCGAGGATGCCGTAGCCCGCACGAGCGAAGACCCGGGCGCAGCCCGCTCCGATGCCGGAAGATGCGCCCAGGACCAGCAGCCAGCGGCGCCTGCTCATCCGGCCTCGGCCCCGTTCTCCAGCTCGGCGGGGGGGGTGTCCGGGCCGGACGCCGCCTCGGGAGCGGGGGCCGCGCCGGGCGCGGGGACCGCAGCAGGGGCCGCCTGCTTGTAGGTCTCAACCACCACGGCGGAGCTGCGCAGCTCGTCGAGGTAGGCGTCGCGGATCTCGGTCTCCACCTCGGCGGCGATCTGATCGCGCACCTCGTCGAGGGGCTTGACATCGCGGCGGTCCAGCACCTTGAAGACATGCTTGGTGCGACCCATGTCGAGGGGACCGACCACGTCGCCCTTGGCGGCGTCCTGCACGTGGTCGCGCAGGGGCGGGGCCACCTGCTGCATGTCCAGCCAGCCGATCTCACCGCCCTTGGCGGCGGTCATGGTGTCGAGGCTGTTGTCCTTGGCCAGGGCGGCGAAGTCGCCACCGGCGTCCAGCTGCGCCTTGACGGCTTCGGCGGCGGCCATGTCGTCGAACATGATGTGGGCCAGCTGCAGCTGCGGGCGCGCGAACTGCACCTTGTGCTCGTCGTACCAGGCGGAGATCTTGTCGTCGCTGAGGCGCTCGGCCACCACCTTGCGCACCTGGGCCTCGGCCAGCGCGCTGCGCACTGCCATGGACATGTCCTGCTGCACGAGGGCGTCGTTGTGCAGGTTGGACTTGAGGGCCTCCTGGTACAGCAGCTCGCCGGCCACGATGGACTCCACCAGGGGGGTGTTGTCGCCAGCGGCCTCCAGCTGGGCGCGCACCTGCTCGGGCAGCGAGCGCAGCACGGTGTCGATCATGCCGGAGTTGAGCGCGACACCGTTGACCGTGGCCACGGCGTCGCCGCTGCCGGGAAAGGCGCCCGGGGTGACAGGCTGCGGCTCGCAGGCCAGCAGGCCCAGCGCCAGGAAGGGCAGGATGGGGCGGAACATTGAGACTCCACGGGTGCAGCGGGCCTGCTCGCGGGGAGCCGATGCCCGGCAGAAAAGGGCGGGGTACTTACCGCCGTGCCGGCTGGGGGGCAACGGGACTGGTCTAGTCCTCCGGCTCGTAGCAGCCGCGCTGCCCGCCGTTGGTGATGGGCTCGCCTTCGTTCTCGGACAGCACGGCATCCGGCCACAGCACGGTGCCCACGAACCAGCGGTCGTCGTACTCCATGACGTCGCTGGCCTCGTAGCCCACCTCGCCGTCGATGTAGACCCGCACGGTGGCGGTGACGGCTCCCGCGCCGTTGTCGCGGAAGTAGTGCACGTGCACGTCGTAGCCGCCGGCGTCGGGTGAGGCGATGTTGATGTTCTCCGGGCCGTAGCCGGCCACATCGTCGAGATCGAGGCTGGGGTCGTCGGAGGTGGCGCCCGAGGTGCCCCAGTCGGGGTTGGGGTTGCAGTAGTTGCAGTCGGTGGGCTCCTCGAAGATGGGCGTGTCCTCGATGGCCAGGTGCAGGTCGAGGTCGGATTCGCCCGCGTCCCAGAACATCTCCACGTGGATCTTGTCACTGGGGATGGCCTCGATGTCGTGCTTGGCCGGGGCAGATGAGACGCCCGACTCGTTGATCACCACCAGCTGCACCTGGTAGTCACCGGCCAGGTCCACGTAGAGATCCGCCTGCTCGCCCACCACACTGGTGAGCTGGCCGATGCTGCCCGCCGGCAGCTGCGACAGCTCCCACTGGTAGGTGAGCTCCTCGTCGCGCGGATCATAGGAGCCCGAGCCGTCCAGCGCCAGGGTCTCGAGGGGGTCCGTCTCGGTGGGACCCTCGATGACGGCCACGGGGTACTCGTACTCGCAGTCGTCGGCGCTCTCGCAGTTGCCCAGCAGGAGCAGGGGCAGGGAGGCCTCGTCCGGGTCGTCCGAGACGATGGTGAGCTGGCCATAGTCGCCGGTGGCCGCGGTGGGGGTGTAGGTGATGATGACCACGTACTCGTCGCCATCGGGATCCACGGTGGCGCCCTCGGGATCGGTGACCACCTCGAAGGCGCCCGAGCCCGACTGGATGGTGGACGCCACGTGCAGGGGGTCGTCTCCCACGTTGCGCAGGGTGACGAACTCGGTGACCGACTGGCCCACCTCCACCTCACCGAAGTCCAGCGACTCGGGATCCAGCTCGATGTCGGGGGTGGGGGCGTGCACGCCGGTGCAGGCCACGGGCAGCTCGACCTCGGGGTGCTCCGGGTCGTTGCTTGAGATCAGCAGCGTGGCCGCGTAGGCGTCGTAGGTGGTGGGCAGGCAGGTGAGGTACAGCTCGGCGCGCTCGTCGCGGGCCACCTCGACCGCGTCGAGATCCTTGTCGAAGACCTCGGAGCTGCCGTCGGCCCAGGCGATGGAGCTGATGGTGAGCGGGGCCTTGCCCGAGTTGATGAGCTCGATGCGCTCCTCGGCCTGGTAGTCCACCACCACCTCACCGAAGTCCAGCGAGTCCGGGGCCACGGCCAGCACGGGGGTGAGCGCGTGCACGTCGGTCTCGGGCGTGGGACAGCCGCACAGCAGTAGTGCGGGCAGGGCTGCCAGGAGGGTGCGTGGCATGGGCGTCTCCAGCGGGGGGTTCTCCATCTCTTCGCACCATAGTCCCACCACCAGCCCCCCGCCACGGCGGGTACCCAGCGGGGTCCGCGGACAACCGAGCAGGTGTGCGCGGCCTGCGTTACCCTGCATGGCGTCGCGACCTTCGCCAGGAGAAACACCCCGTGCTGCGCCTCACACCATGGCTGCTGGCTGCCAGCTTCGTGGGCTGCAAGGCCTGTGTGGGCTGCATCGATCCCGGCCTGCCCGACCAGCCCGACACCAGGCCAGGCGAGACCGAGCAGCCGGCGGACACCCAGGAGAGCCAGCCTCCGGAAGACACCGCTCCTCCGCCGCCCTGCGCCCAGCCCGAGGTTGAGCCCAACGACTCCATGACCGACGCCACCGCCATCCTGCTGGAGCAGATCGCCTGCGGCGGCTTCGCCGAAGGCGGCGACGGCGAGTGGCTGGTCTTCCCGGCAGAGGACGCCAGCTGGCTGCGGGTGGACATCGACGCCGCCGATGTGGGCAGCGCCGCCAACGTGGCCATGACCATAGTGGCCGACGAGTCCAACGAGGTGGCCCTGATCTACGGCAGCCGCTTCTCCCAGGATCCCTGGATCGTCTTCCCTGCGCTGGGAGACGCCGAGTACTCCGTCTACCTGCGCGAGTCCGACGGCGGCTCCGGCGAGGACTACGAGTGGGAGCTGTTGGCCAGCGAAGACAAAGAACCCCTGGCCTCCACGGTCTCGGAGCAGGAACCCAACGACCTGGCCGCCAAGGCCATGACCGTGCAGGCCGGCGACGTGGTCTTCGGCACAATCAGCAGCGCCGACGACTACGACTGGATGCACATCGCCACGCCAGCGGGTGAAGACAAGGTCAGCTGGTCCTTCACCGTCGAAGCCTACGGCAGCGGCAGCCCGCTGCAGGCCCGCCTCACCCTCTTCAACGACGACATCGTCGGCAACGACATCGCCGACGTGGACTGGATCGCCACCGCCTTCACTGACGAAGATGCCTACGACCGCGACCCCCGGCTGGAGTACCAGTCAGAAGGTGAGGGCGACTGGTACCTGCTCATCAAGAGCCCCAACGTGGACGGGAGCGGCGCCTCGGGCTCCGCCTTCCACTGGTACACCGTCACGGTGGACAACGACCTGGAGTGAGCCCGGCGCCTCAGCGCACGGGCCCTCAGCACCCCCCGGAGGAGAGACATGCACCGCAACCTGCTGCCCCTGATCCTGCTCTTGGCCCTGCCGGCCTGTCAGTGCAACGAGGACAAGGACGACACCTCGGACTCCCAAGCCGACACCGACACCGACACCGACACCGACCACGACCACGACCCCCACCACGACCCAGACAGCGACACCGACTCCGCCAAACCACACCAGATACACTACACCGACGCGGAC
>CAZEJJ010000152.1:0-18192 GCA_964512185.1 uncultured Enterobacterales bacterium
GCTGGAGCGCGCGCTCAAGGCCTTCGACGGTGAGCGGCTCCGGGTGCCGCGGCGCCGTCTGCTCCGACCCCGGGCGGACTACCTTGAGATGCGGTTCGAGCTGTTCAGGGCGGCGATGTAGCTGCGACTCGCAGAGCTACCCCGTTCCCCGCTCCTCCCTCTCCACCGCCCGCAGCCACCCCAGCAGCGTCGTCGGCGCCATCCCCAGCTCACGCGCCGCCGCAGCCATGGACAGCCCTTCCGCCATCAACGCCCGCGCCTTCCCCACGATAGGCACCCGCTCGGGCCATCGGGGGAGTGACAAGGTTCTTACGGAAGCGATCACTGGCCGAGATGACTGGAGCTGCAGGAACCCCGAGTGTGGGCGGCGCAGCATCCGGGTGCAGGCTCACCACATCCACTGGCGCAGCTTGGGGGGGAGCGACGAGCTGAACAACGGGATCACGCTCTGCCCGGTGTGTCATCTCAGGTTGGTCCACGGTGGGATAATCAGCGTGCAGCGGCAGGGCGCAGCGCTGATCTGGCGCTATCCCGGCCGGGTGGTGGTGGCGCTGTGAGCCTCCGGCCTGGGAGTATAGGATCCTTCGGTCCCAGCAAGGAGCAGGTCGCCGTGATCTTCCATGAGCAGGTGAAAGCCGGTGAGGGCAACGGGCAGATCGGCGGCAAGGCGGCCGGGCTGGGCCTGCTGCTGCGCCAGGGGCTGCGGGTGCCGCCGTTTTTTGTGGTGCTGCCAGATGACGAGCTGAAGGATCTCGAGGCCGCGGTGGAGCGGCTGGGGCCCGGGCCCTACGCGGTGCGGTCGTCGGCCCTGGCCGAAGATGGCGTGCGGCATTCCTTCGCGGGGCAGCTGGAGAGCTACCTGAATGTGCGCGGCATCCACAAGCTACGCCGGGCCGTGCTGGACTGCCGGGCCTCGGGGCACAGCGAGCGGGTGCGGGCCTACTGCGCGACCCACGGCATCGAGCCCGGGCCCGTGGCGGTGGTGGTGCAGCGAATGATCAAGGGGCAGGCCTCGGGGGTCATGTTCACCCGGGATCCAGATCGGCCCGAGCAGCTGCTGATCAGCGCGGCCTGGGGGCTGGGCGAAGGCGTGGTGCAGGGCAGCGCGGACTGCGACGAGTTCAGGGTCGACGCCAGCGGGGCCATCCACGCTGCCGTCGAAAGCAAGCAGCAGCAGGTGGCGCTGTACAAAGGCGCGCCGGCGGTCAAGCCGGTCCCGGCGAGCAAACGACAGGTGCCGGTGCTGGACGACGCGCAGGTATCGGAGCTGGCGCGCATGGGGCGCAGGCTGGAGCAGGCGGCGGGCTGCCCGCAAGACGTGGAGTGGACGCTGGAGGGTGAGCAGCTGTGGCTGCTGCAGGCCCGGCCCATCACCACCCCGGTGCCCTGGGGGCGGCGCCTGCTGTGGGACAACTCCAACATCGTCGAGAGCTACTCGGGGGTCACCACGCCGCTCACCTACAGCTTTGCGCGGCGGGCATATTCCATCGTGTATCGGCTGTTCTGCGGGGTCATGGGGGTGAGCGGGGCCACCGTGCGCGAGAACGATGCCATCTTCGAGCGCCTGATCGGGCTGGTGAAGGGCCGGGTGTACTACAACCTCAACGCCTGGTACCGGATCCTCACCTTGCTGCCGGGGTTCCAGTACAACCGCCACGCCATGGAGCAGATGATGGGGGTGAGCGAGGTGGCGGCGGACGAAGACGCCGAAGCTCCCGCGTCCTCCTGGCAGAAGACGTTCGTGCACCTGCCGCGGCTGGGGTGGTTGCTGCTGAGCCTGGGCTGGCGGTTGCTGTGGTTGCGCTGGGATGTGCGCCGGTTCAAGCGCAGCTTCGAGGCCACCATGGCCGTGCACCGGGGCCACAACCTGAGGTCGCTGGAGCCTTCGCAGCTGCTGGCGGTCTACGACGACCTGCAGCGGCGCCTGCTGTGGGCCTGGACCCCGCCCATCGTCAACGACTTCTTCGTGATGATCTTCCATGCAAGTCTGAAGAAGAGCTGCACCCAGCAGCTCTGCGAGGGGGACGAGGCCAGGGGAGCCGAGCTGGCCAACGCGCTGCTGGCGGGCGAAGGCGGGCTCGAGAGCACGGCGCCCACGCTGGCGTTGTTGGGGCAAGCGGCGCACTTGCGGCGTCAGCCGCAGCTGCTGGAGCTGTTCACGGGGCCGGCGAGCGACGCCGAGGTGCTGGAGCAGGCCCTGCTCCATGCCGGGTTCAGCACCTGGTTGCAGCGCTGGATGGAGCGCTTCGGCGACCGCTGCGTCGACGAACTCAAGCTCGAGACCACGCCGCTTCGGGAGCGTCCCGTGTTCCTGGTGAGCACGCTGCGCAACTACCTGCGGGCCAGGCCGCTGGAGCCAGGCGCGCTGGGGCAGGGGGAGCGGGAGCGCAGAGCGCAGGCGGAGCTGCACGCGGAGCGGGTGCTCACGGGGCACCGGGCACTGCTGTTCCGCTGGGTGCTGGGCCGCACGCGCGAGTGTGTGCGTGAGCGCGAGAACCTGCGCTTCTTGCGCACGCGGATCTTCGGGCTGGTGCGCGATGTGTTCCGGGCCATGGGGGGGCAGATGGTGACCGCCGGGGAGCTGCAGGGAGAGGGCGACGTGTTCTACCTGCACCTGGACGAGCTGTTCGGCTGGGTGGAGGGCACGCTGGTGGGTACGGATCTGCAGGGGCTGGTGGAGCTGCGGCGTGTGGAGTTCGAGGGGTGGAGGCAGGAGCCTGCGCCGCCGGAGCGTTTTCACACCTGGGGGCCGGTGCACAGGCACAACCGCTTCCAGGGGCAGCCGCAGCTGGCCGCGCTGGATGAGGACGGGCTGCTGTGCGGCACGCCCTGTTACCCGGGGCTGGTGCAGGGGCCGGCGGCGGTGCTCTTCGACCCGGGAGAGGGGGCCAGGTTGGACGGGCAGATCCTGGTCACGCCGCGCACGGATCCGGGCTGGGTGCCGCTGTTTCCCTCGGTCTCGGGGCTGCTGGTGGAGCGCGGCAGTGCGTTGTCGCACTCCGCGGTGGTGGCCCGCGAGCTGGGGATCCCGGCCATCGTGGGGCTGCGCGGGCTCACCCAGCTGGTGCAGGACGGCCAGCTGTTGAAGATGGACGGCAGCGCCGGGACCGTAGACCTGGATCAGTCCGAGTAGAGATCGTCGAGCACCGTGCTGTTGCCCAGGCTGGTGGGCGCGCTGGCCACCCAGCTCGCCTCGCCCTTGGGATCTACCAGCACCAGCATGCCCGCGCTGCCCCAGCTGGTGAACGTGGAGCCGTCCGGCAGGCGCTGGGCGGAGCCCATATAGCGGGTGAGCCACTGCTGCTGGGCGTCGAAGCTCCAGGACAGCTCCGCCTGGGCAACGTCGCTGTCCACGTCGAGCTCGAGCACTCGGGAGTAGGGGGACTCCCCCGAGGTGGTGTTGTGGAACAGCAGCAGGGCGTCGTCCTCGGTCCAGCGCCCGGCGTGGGGGCCGTAGCCGATGTCGTCGAAGCCGGCGTCGGCAGGCGAGAACTCGAAGGTGTCAGGGCCCATATCCATCAGCACCTGGCCGGCGCTGTCCACCTCCAGCACGCGATCCACGCCCCCCAGGGTAAGCAAATAGGTCTCCCGATCCGCGTCCCAGGACAGGCCGTTGCCGTGGGTCCAGTCCTGCCCCTGGGGGTAGAAGCCGCTGTCCAGCGCGTCCCCGAGATCGGGGTCCAGCTGATCCCAGACAGAAAACAGGCTGCTGACCCGGCCCTCGCTGTCCATGCTGAGCACCTGGTCGCCCACCACCGGGCCCCACTCCTCGGTGTCGCGCAGATCCATGGCCAGCCAGGCCAGCGATCCGTCGGCGTGCTGCACGAAGTCGTGGTGAGCCAGCTCCAGCCCCACGCTGCCCAGCTCCTCGCCGGCCATGGACACCGTGCTGAGCGCGCCGGCGTCTTCGGCGTGCTCCTCGTCGGCCACCAGAAAGCGCAGCGCGCCGCCGCCCATCGCCTGGGCCGCGCTGACGGTGGTCAGGCCCTCTCCCAGCCGGTGGTACCACACCACCTGGGCCTGGCTGTCCAGCAGCACCACCCAGGTGTCGGCCGCGTACAGGGTGGTCAGCACGTAGCCATCGAAGTCCGCGTCGCTGCTGAGCAGGCGTGGATCGGGGATGTCTGCGGGCAGGCCCATGGTCTGGATGCTGTGGGCCCTGCCCTCGATGCGCTGCCCGTCCACCAGGCCCACCACCCGGTACTGCACCTCCTCCAGAGGCCTCAGGCCCAGCAGCAGCGCCGCGCTGCGTCCCGGTCCGTCCGCCACCTCGGGCGTGCGCCGATCGAAGGCCAGCAGGCTCCCGAACTCCACCCAGGCGCTGCCCCCACCAAGCGGCTGCCAGTCCACCTGCACCACCGTGCTGATCTGCTCGGACAGCCGCGCGTCGGCGTCGAAGACGTCGGCGTGGCAGCCCGCGCAGAGCAGCGCGAGCCAGGCTGGATTGCACGGCGACCGCATGGCGCGCTCCACATACCACCTGCAGCCGGAGGTGCACCTTCCCCTCCGGCAGCTGCTGATCCCAGGCCGCCGCGGCGCGGGCCTGCTAGAAGGTCCCATGACCCACCGCGACGCCGCAGCGCCCCTCGCCGCCCGCCTGTCCTACGCCCAGTGCTGGGAGGACGCAGCGGTGCTGCAGGCTGCCCTGCAGCTGGGCCCCGGGGATCGCGTGCTGTCGGTGGCCAGCGCGGGCTGCAACAGCCTGGCGCTCGCCCTCCGGGGCGCCCAGGTCACCGGCATCGATCTCTCGCCACCCCAGCTGGCCCTCTGCGAGCTCAAGCTGGCAGGCGGCCAGCTGTCCTACCCACGCTTCCTGCAGCTGCTGGGGCTCGGGCCAGGAGATCCCCTGGACGCCTACCGGGAGCTGGAGCCCAGGCTGAGCGCCGGCTGCCGCGGCTACTGGGCCCACCACCAGCAGCTGCTGGCCGCGGGTGTGCTCGGCGCCGGGCGGTTCGAGCGCTACCTGGCCACCTTCCGCCGCCGGATCCTGTCGCTGATCCACAGCCGCGCGCGCATCCAGGGCCTCATCGACGCCAAGAGCCCCACCGAGCAGCGCGCCTGGCACGACAAGCACTGGAGCAGCTGGCGCTGGCGCGGGCTGTTCCGGCTGTTCTTCAGCCGCCTCGTCATGGCGCGGCTGGGGCGCAGCCCGGAGCAGTTCGCCCAGGTGCAGGGCGCCGTGGCCGACCGCATCCTGGCGCGCTGCGACGCGGTGCTGGGCGGGCAGGACCTGGGAGAGAACTTCTACGTGCAGTGGATCCTCGAGGGCGCCTGGCGCGACATCCGGCGAAGCCACCCCTACCTGAGCCCCGCAGGCCATGCTGGCCTGGCCCAGGCCGCCGAGCGCCTCCGGTGGATCTGCGCCCCGCTTGAAACGCACCTGCCCGCCTGCGAGCCGCACAGCTACACCGCCTTCAACCTGTCCAACATCGGCGAGTACCTGCCCACCGATACCTGGGAGCAGCTCTACGCCCAGCTGGTCCGCGCCGGCGCGCCCGGCGCGCGGCTGGCCTACTGGAACCTCTTCGTGCCCCGCCGCCGCCCCGCCGCCCTGGCCGCCCGGGTGCTGCAGCAGCCCGAGCGATCCGCCGCCCTGCTGGCCCGCGATCGAGTACCCTTCTACGGCGCCTTCGTGCTGGAGATCCTGCGCTGATGCCACAGACACCCCCCGCCCCTCCGGCCACCGGGACCGAACGCTTCGTGGAGCGGCTGCTGCGCCTGCGCTGGCTGCTCATCGGGCTGGTGCTGCTCGTCAGCGGCCTGGCCCTGTGGGGAGCCTCCGGCGTGGGCGTGGGCAACGCCGTGGAGATCTGGTTCGTCGAGGACGACCCGGCCCTGCACGCCTACCAGGACTTCCAGCGCACGTTTGGCAACGACGAGGTGGTCATCCTCTCGCTGCACCGGCCCGAGGGGGTGCTCACCCCGCAGGGCATGCAGCAGCTCCAGCGCCTGGGCGAGGTGGCGAGCGCGGTGGAAGGCATCGACAGCGTGCTCTCCCTGGCCACCGTGGAGCAGATCCGCTCGGGCGCCGACTGGATGGAGGTGGCGCCCCTGTACCAGCCGCCGCTGGCCGCGAACTTCAAGGACAGCGTGCTGACCGGCAGGGACTACGCCGGCAAGCTGGTGAATACCTCGGGCGACACCGCCCTGGTCCTGGCCTGGATGGAGGCTATGGGCGACATCGACGCCCGGCGCGACGCCATCCTGGCCCAGCTGCGCGCCGACGTCGCCGCCACCGGCATCGAAGTACAGTACGCCGGCATCGGGGTGGTCTACGCCGCCCTTAACCAGGCCAGCACGGTGGACTCCCAGGTGTTCATCGGGGCCAGCTACCTGGTCATCGTGGCCCTGCTGCTGTTCCTGTTCCGCCGCGTAGGTCCCGTACTGCTCACCATGACCGTGGTGGGGCTGGCGGCCCTGTGGCTCATGGGTGTCTACGGGGCCTGTGGCCGCGATATCAACATGGTCACCCTGATCCTGCCCACCTTGATGCTGATCATCGGGGTCAGCGACTGCGTGCACTTCCTGAACCGCGCCGTGGAGCAGCCTGCGGGGGGCACGCGCTGGGAGCGCGCGCGCGCCGCCGTGGCCTTCATGTTCTGGCCCTGCCTGATGAACTCGCTCACCACCGCGGCGGGCTTCGCGGCCCTGTCCGCCGCCCCCATGCCCGTGGTGCGCGATCTCGGCATCTTCGCCGCCATCGGCGTGCTGGGGGCCTTCATCGCCGCCACCATCGGCTGCGGCGTGGGCTTGTTGTGGGGCCGCATGGAGCCCGCCCCTGAGCCGCCGCGGCTGCTCACCATGGCGGTAGAGGGGCTGGCGGGGCTGGCCGCCAGGCGCCCGGCCCACGTGCTGGTGGGTGCCCTGGCGGTCATCCTGGTGGCGGCCATGGGCATCACCCGCCTCGAGGTGGACACCTATAGCATCGACTACCTCAGCGCCCAGCATCCCGTGCGCCAGGACTCCGACCGCATCGAGGACAGCTTCGGCTCCTACACCCCGTTGGAGTTCATCGTGCAGGCCCCGGGCGCACTGCGCGACCCGGAGGTGATGGCTGCGGTGGCACGCTGGCAGGACGCCATGGAGGGCGATCACCGCATCTCCTGGACCCGCTCCGCCGCCGATACCGTGCGCCGGTTGAACCAGGTGCTCTCGGACGGCGCCGACCAGAGCTACCGGGTGCCGGAGGATCCCGCCGCCCTCGAGCAGGCCCTGCTGCTCTACGAGGCCGACCCCGACGGCGATCTCTCCACGCTTGTCTCCGCCGACGAGTCCCAGCTGCGGGTCACGGCGGGGGTGCCCATGAGCTCGGCCCGCGGCTTCGAGTCCCTGCTGCACGACCTGCGCAAGCTGGCCCAGCTGCCCGAGGGCGCCAGCATCACACCGGGGGGCTACCTGCCGCTGTACGTGCGCATCATGGAGGAAGTGGTCAGCAGCCAGGTGTCCAGCTTCTCCCTGGCCTTCCTGGTCATCTTCGTCATGCTGGCCCTGCTGTTCCGCTCCCTGCCCCTGGCGGCCCTGGCGGTGCCCGCCAACCTGGTGCCCGTGGTGATCATCCTGGGCATCATGGGGGTGACGGGAATCCGACTGGACGTGGCCACGGTGACCATCTCGGCGGTGATGCTGGGGCTGATCGTCGACGACACCACCCAGTTCCTGTACCGCTTCCGCTACGAGATGCGCAGGCTGGGGGACCACGCCGAAGCGGTCACCGCGGCGGTGCGCGGTGTCGGACGGGCGCTGCTGTCCACCACCCTGGTGCTCTCGCTGGGCTTCATGGTGCTGGCCCTGGCGCAGATCCGCTCGGTGTCCTGGTTCGGCATCCTGATGAGCCTGGCCATGGTCTGCGCCCTGCTGGGCGATCTGCTGATGCTGCCGGCCATGATCGTGCTGTTCAAGCCGCGGGTGCGCTGACGAGCCACCCCCACCTGGGCTCACTACCTGGGAAACAGCCGCTGCTGCTCCGCCCGCATGGCGGGAGACAGGGGCGGCTGGTCCGGCCGCCGGCTGGTGACCCAGCCACCGCGCTGCTGGACCCCGCGGAAGATCTCTGCATAGGCCGGGCTCTCGGCGATGCGCACCAGGTGACCCGGGCCCACCTGCTGCAGCTCGGCCTGGGACATGATGCCGTAGAAGGGCCGGGTGGGCAGGTCAACGTAGCGCCAGCTCACCGGGCCAGAGAAGTCCCACAGCACGTAGCCCTTGGGCTCGGGACCCTCGCGCGCCTGGGTGCGCTCCAGGGCCCCGGGGTAGACCACCGTGGTGGCGCCCACCTCCACCACCTGGCGCGGGTGGATGTGACCGCAGAAGGCCCAGCGCACCCCCAGGGGCAGGTGCTGCTTGCCGATGGTGCCCAGCGGCTTCTTCACGCGGAAGACGAAGTTGGGCACGCGGCACAGGTGCACCGCCTGGTGCATGAGCAGCGCATCCACGCCCTTGCCAACCGCCGTGCGCGCCGCGTCGGCGAAGCCCGCCACGCCGCGCCGGAACGGCACCGCCGCGATGGCCAGCTCGCCGAAGCACAGGCGCGTGGGCATGTCCACCACCTGCAGACCCTTGGGAGGGAGCCGGAAGCAGCGCTGCAGCGAGGGTGGATCGTGGTTGCCCGGGATCACCACCACTGGGACCCGGCGGCACACCTCCGCCAGCAGGTCCAGGCAGCGGGTGACCACCTGGCGGCCCGGGCGGCGACCGTCGAAGATGTCGCCGGCGTGCACCACCAGGTCCACCCGCTCGTCCAGCGCAGGCTGCAGCGCGCGGCGGAAGGCGGCCTCGTGATCCTGACCCCGGTGCCAGTCATCGGGCGCTCCCCAGGCGCGCTGCCAGGCGCCCAGGTGGCTGTCGGCCAGGTGCAGCACGCGCATCAGTGGAATTCCACCTGGATGGAGAGCTCCTGGGGCTCGGTCATGCCGTCCACCACCCGCGGCGTGAAGCGCCACTTCGAGGCCAGCTTCAAGGCCTTGTGGGCGAGCAGCTCGTGGCACTCCACCAGGACGGGCTGGGCGGGGCTCCCCACCGGGTCCACCACCAGGTCCACGGAGCAGGGCTGGGGTTCGAGCGCGGCCTTGCGGGCTCTGCGTGGCAGGCGAGCGGATCTTTCGCGCTCCACCCCGGCCGGGTGCACCAGCTTGATGCCCGGCACACCCACCGCGCCGTCGAAGGCCTGCTCGCGGCCCGGGTCCAAGGCGGCGTGGGTGGTCATGGTGGCCAGCTGCTCGGAGTAGCGCACCACGTAGCGCAGCTCGAACTCCGTGCTTCCCGAGACCTGCTGCGGGTCGGCGGGCGCGAAGCGCCAGGCCCGGGAGGCCTGCAGCGCCGCGTCCACCATGGGCTCGGGGCAGCCGATCACCTCGAACTCCACCTGGGCACCGGGCAAGAAGCTGCCCAGCAGCACGCAGCTGCGGAAGGGATCGGTGCTGGTGAGCCAGGCAGGATCCTGGGGCGGCAGCAGCCAGGCCTGCACCAGCAGGGGCCAGGGCTCGGCATGCAGCGGCAGGGGCTCCTGCAGCGTCACCGCCTCGAAGCCCGGCGCGAGATCCTGGGCCACGGCTGGCGCCAGGGCCAACAACAAGGGGGCGAGCGGCCCGGTCATGGTGCCTCCTGGCGACCTGCACAGCAGCCGCTGTAACCCGCGTCAGCCCTGATCCCAGCGGCGCCTCTGCGGCCGCGTTCAGCTGGACTGGCTCACGGGCCGCGGCCGCAGCGGGAAGCCCAGCATGGCGGCTTCGGCGGCCACCTGGGCCACCAGGCGGGGCAGCGCGCCGGCCACGGCTTCGCTCAGACCCGGCTGGAACTCCACGGACTCGGGCACCACGCCAACGAGGATGATGGTGGAGGGCAGCGCGTCCATCAGCCGGGCGGCATCGAGCAGCTCGGCCACACCCAGCTGGTGCAGCGACAGCTGGTGGGCGGTGGCCTTGGCCACGTCCGGGCCCTCGAGCCGGACCAGGCTGCCCGGCGGCTCGTCGGCGGTGACGGCGTCTACGAGGATCAGGCGCTCGGCGTCCTGCAGCAGCGGCAGCAGGGCCATGCCGCGGGTGCCGCCGTCCATGGCCTGCACGCCATCTGGCAGCAGGTACTTCTCGTTCAGGCGCTCCACCGCCCGCACCCCCGCGGCGTCATCTGCGCACAGCAGGTTTCCGAGACCCAGGATGAGAAGAGGGAGCGGCTCCGCGGAGCTGGACATGGCTGGACCCTCCGGGATCGGGTTGAGCGTAGCCGTGCAAAGAGGAAGCTGTGAGCGGCTGATCCCTGTCAGGTGATGAGGATCATGCCACCTGCCTACTTTAGTATATTGCGCATTGTTTGTGGTTGTATCCTGAATATGAAGTCTTGAATCATTCCAAAGACCCAGGAGAAAGCCGCATGTCCGATACCCCCACTCCCAGCGGGCCGCTGGACGCGCAGATCTCACGCCGCGAGCTGCTGGCTCTCGGCGGGCGCATCGCCGCCCTGCTGTGCCTGGCACCGAGCTTCGGGGTGCGCATCGCCGACGCCATGGCCGATGCCGCCCAGAGACCACCCGTGGTGTGGCTCAACCTCTCCGAGTGCACCGGCTGCACGGAGTCCTTCATCAAGATGGGCTACCCCACCGCCGCCAGCGTGGTGCTCGAGATCCTGAGCATCGACTACCACGAGACCATCATGGCGCCCTCGGGGCACGCGGCCGAGAAGTCCCTGGCCGACGCCCTGGAGCACCACGCCGGGTCGTACATCGCCATCATGGAGGGCGCGATCCCCATGGCGGACAACGGCAGCTACCTGCGCATCGGGGGCCGCACCGGCCTGGACATAGCGCGCGAGGTCTGCGACAAGGCCGCCGCGGTGATCACCGTGGGCTCCTGCGCCTTCGGCGGCGGCATCGCGGGCACAGCCCCCAACCCCAGCCAGGCCATGGGCATCAAGGACGCCCTGGGCCTGCCCACCGGCTCGGTGATCTCCCTGCCCGGCTGCCCGGTCAACCCCGAGTGGTTGCTGGCGGTGGTGGTGCAGTACCTGCTGCTGGGCAAGCTGCCAGCGCTGGACGACCTGGGGCGGCCCACCATGATCTACGGTGAGCTGATCCACGATCTCTGCGAGCGCCGCGCCCACTTCGACGCGGGGCGCTTCGTGGAGCAGTTCGGCTCCGAAGAGGCGAAGCTCGGCTACTGCCTGTACCGCGTGGGCTGCAAGGGTCCGGTCACCCATGCCAACTGCCCCACGGTCAAGTGGAACGACCGCCTCTCCTGGTGCGTCAGCCGCGGCGCTCCCTGCATGGGTTGCGCCGAGGCCAACTTCCCCAACCAGTTCCAACCCTTCTACGACCCTGTCCCCGGCATCCCCATTCCCGGCTTCGACGGTGTGGAGACCACCGCAAACCAGGTGGGCATGGCCGTGGGCGTGCTCACCGCGGCCGGCGTGGGCGCCCACCTGGTGGCGCGCCTGGCCACCGGTCGCTGGGGCAAGGGCCAACCCCTCGAGGACCCCACGGCTGAGATCCCGGAGGAGACGTCATGAGCAAGATCACCATCGACCCGATCACCAGGATCGAAGGCCACCTGGGCGTCCAGGTAGAGATCGAGGACGGCGTGGTCAAGGATGCCTGGAGCTCGGGCAACCTGTTCCGCGGCTTCGAGATCATGCTGCGCGGCAAGGCGCCCCACGACGCCTGGCTGCTCACCCAGCGCATCTGCGGCGTGTGCCCCGTGCCCCACGGCCACGCCTCCACCCTGTCGCTGGAGGACTCCTTCGCCACCACCCCGCCCGACAACGCCCGCATCATCCGCAACCTGATCGAGGGCGCGCAGTTCCTGCACTCCCATATCCTCTGGTTCTACCACCTCAATGGACTGGACTACGTGGACGTGGTGAGCGCTCTGTCGGCGGAGCCCACGGGCAAGTACCTGCAAGGGGTGCAGGCCAAGCTCAAGGCCTTCGTGGGCAGCGGCCAGCTGGGCCCCTTCGCCAACGGCTACTGGGGGCACCCGGCCTACAAGCTGCCCCCCGAGGTCAACCTGCTGGTCGTGGCCCACTACCTCGAGGCCCTGGAGATGCAGGCCAAGGCCAGCCACCTGGTGGCCATCTTCGGCGGGCGCATGCCCATGAACATGACCTCAGTGCCCGGCGGCACCACGGCCACGCCCACGGTGGCCGACATCAAGGAGTTCCTGTTCCGCCTCAAGGAGGTCAAGACCTGGATCAGCGACGTCATGGTGCAGGACCTGCTGGCGGCCGGGCCCTACTACCTGGACTGGGCGGGCCTGGGCAAGGGCCCCGGCAACTACCTGTCCTGGGGTGTGTTCGAAGACGCCACCGGCAACCCCAAGCGGCGCCTCCTGCCCCGCGGCATGGTTGCCGCCGACGCCCTGGCCATCAAGTACCCCGAAGAGGCCAAGGTCACCGAGCACGTGCACCGCTCCTGGTACCGCGACGAGACCTCCCGGCTCAACCCGGCCCAGGGCCAGACCGAGCCCGTCTCGCCGGTGCTCGACTACGACGGCAAGTACAGCTGGCTCAAGGCGCCGCGCCTCGACGGCATGCCCATGGAGGTGGGCCCCCTCTCCCGCGTGCTGGTGGCCTACCTGGCCGACCGCTCCCGCGTGAAACAGGAGGTGGACGGCGTGCTGAGCGCCCTGGGCGTACCGGGCCAGGTGGGTGTGCTGCTCTCAGTGGTGGGACGCATGGCCGCCCGCGTGGTGGAGAGCGTGGTCATCGCCGAGGCCATGGAGCAGTGGGTCAACGACCTGCTCGAGAACCTCGCTGTCGGCAACACCGACCTCTACTCCGCCCACACGGTGCCGGATGTGGGCGCCGGCGTCGGGCTCTGGGAGGCCCCACGAGGCGCGCTGGCCCACTGGAACGAGATCAAGCGCGGCAAGATCAGCAACTACCAGTGCGTGGTGCCCACCACCTGGAACAGCTCCCCGCGCGACGACGAGGGCGTGCGCGGTCCCATGGAGCAGGCCCTGGTGGGCATCCCCATCGAGGATCCGGCCCAGCCCCTCGAGGTGCTGCGCGTGATCCATTCCTTCGATCCGTGCATCGCCTGCGCCGTGCACGTCATCGACCCCGTGACCAACCAGGTGCGGACGGTCCAGGCGGTCCAATGAAACATAGAAAATCGAAGTACACGATCATCGAGCGCGTGACGCACTGGTTCCACTCCCTCAGCCTGCTGCTGCTGGGAGTGAGCGGCTGGTACATCTACGCGCCCGAGACCTGTCCCTTCTTCTCGTCGATGGACTCGGCCAGGCTCATGCACTTCGTCATGATGTACCTGTACTTCTTCGTGGGGCTCTTCCACGTCTACTACTACTTCATCATGAACCGCTATGGCTCCGACTCCATCCACCTGTCGGATCTGAAAGACCTGCCCTTCGAGATCAAGTCCCGCTACCTGCTGATGCGCGATCAGGAGGGCGAATTCCACGCGCGCTTCTCGCCCCTGGAGAAGCTGGTGTACGAGGCGGTCTTCGTGCTGGCCGCCCTGGAAGCCGCCACCGGCTTCCTGATCTACTTCTACAAGCACCCCCTCGGCATCGAGCTGGCCGACAGGCTCGTCGTGTGGACCACCGACATCTTCGGGGGCATGCAGTACATCAAGGCCGGGCACGTGATCTTCGCCTGGCTGTTCGTGCTCTACTTCGCCGTGCACATCTACTTCGTGCTCACCGAAGACCCGCGGGCTGTGCTGGAGATGATCATCGGCCGCAGGCGCTTCAAGAAGCGCAGCTGAGGCACGGGGGGGACGGCGGCCTGCACCGCTCGCCCGTCCCCCCCGATTTCCAGCGCCGGCGCCAGCCCAGCAGGGTCAGCGGCAGCAGCACCATCGCCGCGTCGCCGCGGCAACCGCAGCGCGATCCGGGCGTCGGCTCGCCCGTGTCGTCCGAGCAGATCCCCAGCGGATCGCTGGCGCCGCTCTCGAGACGCGCACAGTCGGTGCTGAGCCACACCGGTGACGACCAGGCCTTCTCACCGTCCTGCTGCTCCACCTCCAGCCACAGCGCCAGGTCGGCCACCGCCAGCGCCAGCTGCCCCTCCGCATCGAGCCCATCGGGATCGTCTTCCCACAGCAGCTCGCGCTGGGCTCCCGCCGCGGGCGCGATGGCGTACAGGGCCACCCGCTCCAGCTCGGCGGTGCCGTGGTAGCGCCAGTGAGCGCTGGGAGCGGCGGGCAGGTACTCCTGGCCGGGGAGGAGCTCCACTCCGCTGTCCGCCACGGCGAATTCCAGCAGGGGACGGTGGCCTGTGGTGGCGTAGCTGCGGCCCTGGCTCAGGGCCTCGAAGATGGCGGCGCGGCTCAGCTCGGGCGCCAGCAGGGCCGCCAGCCCCCCCGATACGTTGCGGCTGGCCACCGGGTTGCCCATCCAGCCGTCGTGGTTGTCGCTGGAGGCGATCCATCCTCCGCGAAGCCCGCTGGACAGCCAGTCCTGGCTGCTGCCCGCGTCGTCGTCCTCCCAGCTGCTGCCGTCGCCCCACTCCGAGTAGACCTCCACCGCAGCCTGCCGCGGCTGGTGGCCCGCGGAGAAGTCGCTGCCGGTGAAGCGGGTGGCGTGGGGCACGCTGACCGCTGGCTGCGGCTGGAGCTCCAGCCAGGCCCAGAGCCCCTCCAGCGAATCGATCTGCTCCAGGTCGTGGGTGCCATAGGGGCCGTCGCAGCGGTCGAAGTACACGTTGTGGTGCCCATCGCTGGTGGTGCCCAGCTCATCGGCGGCCAGGTCGCCCATCCACTCGAAGGCCAGCAGCACCAGGAAGCTGCCCTCCACCGTGCCCACAGAGCAGCCCTGCTGCAGGCTCTCCCACAGCGCCAGGTCGTCGATCTCCACGCCCTCGGCCTTCAGCGACTCCGCCACCACGTCCAGCCCTGCCACGTCGCGGGCGTAGACGTGGTTGAGATCCAAGGGGACACCGTCGCTGTCCTCGATGGTGTAGCCGTGGTGCGCGTGCAGATCGCCCCAGTAGGTGAACAGGGCCGGGGCCTCGGCCAGCACCTCGATGGGGTTGGCGTCGCCCACCAGCCCCTCGCCGGCGTCCACCGCCAGGCGCAGGATGCCGGTCTGCTCGGCCTGCAGGGTGAAGTCGTGCCAGCCCTCGTTGTCGGGGGAGAGCACCGTGCTGGCCTGCAGGCCGCCCCCCGCGAGCTGCAGGTCGCGCTCGAGGCCGGCCACCGGGTTGCCCAAACTGTCCAGCAGGGCCGCCTTGACCGTGAACTCCTGGCCCAGCACCACCTGGCCAGGCGCGGTGACCAGCAGCGTGGCGGGCTCCGCCTCGGCCTGCACCTCGAGCTCCACGCTCTCCAGCGCCTGGCAGTCGCCTCCCCCCGGACAGAACCAGCTGGGCCAGCTGATGGCGGGAAAGGCGCGGTCCGGCATCTCGAAGCCGCAGTCGTCACAGCCGCTGCAGTCCGCCAGCTGACATTGTTCGTGGCAACCGTCCTGGTCACCCAGCAGCAGGTGCAGGCTGTCGCCGGGCTGCAAGGAGCCGCCGCCCTGCAGGAACAGGGTGGTGCTGCGCTCGCTGTGGATCTCGTCGTCGCAGCTGCGGCTGTGGGGATCGCAGCCGTCGCGTTCGAGGCCCAGGGTGACGTCCTCCAGATCCTGGCCGCCCCGCTGTGCACGGGCGCTCAGCCAGCCCACGCTGGCCACCTGGCCGTCCTGCTGGGGTGTGCAGGCCTCGACCCAGGGAGAGGCCACCCCCCACTTGCTCCAGGTCATGCCGTGGAACACGGGGTCGTCCAGCCGCAGCTCGTCACCGGGCTCGAAGCCCTCGTCGCCCACGGTGTAGATCCACTCCACCCGGGCCTTCTCTTGCACGGTGAAGAGCGCCTCGGCCAGCTCCACCTCACCGCTGTGGGCGGATGGAGCGAGCAGCAGCAGCGCGACCAGGGCCATGCCCCAGCGTACTTCGCCAGCCGGGCGACCTCCAGGCGGATAGCATGCGGCCGTGCGGCTCCTCCTGCTAGCGCTGACCCTGGCGGCCTGCGAGTGCCGGTACCAGGCCGTGGACACGGCCCAGGACCCCGAGCCACCCGGCGTGCTGCGCCTGGGGCCTCCCACGCCCTCGGTGGGCGTCTACGGCGTCGCCGCCCACCCCGATGACCCGTACATCTACGTCTCGAACCTGCACGTGCCCTTCTTGACGCTGGCGGACCCCGCCACCGGCGCCTGGAGCGGCTCCCTGGATCTGCGGGATCTGGGCATCCAGAAGACCAACTTCCCGCGCATCTGGCACGACGGATCCACGGTCTGGATCACCAACCTGGACAGCGACCAGCTGCTGGGCTTCGACGCCGCCAGCCACAGCACCGTGGACCCGATCACCATGCCAGGCACCGTGAGCGCCGCGCGCCTGGTAGGCGAGTCGCTGTGGGTGGCCACCGAGGAAGGCGCCGCGCTGCGCTACGAGCAGGGCGAGCTGCTGGAGAGCGTCGCGGTGCAGGGCCAGGCCGAGGCCATCTTCGCCGAAGACGACCTGCTGGTGCTGGTCTACCCCGACGATCAGCTCTTGCGCGCCTGGGATCGCAGCGGCGAGCCCCTCTGGGAGCTGCTGCTGAACGAGCCCGAGCCCAGCGAGCTGTGGATCATGGACGGGCGCGTCTTCGTGGCCGCCCGGGTTGCCGGCGAGGTGCTGGCCATCGAAGACGGCGCGGTGGTGGACCGGGTGCACACCGGCTCCGATACCTTCGGCCTGGACCAGCACGGCGAGCTGCTGCTGGTGACCAACCGCCAGGGCGCCGCGCTGCCCGAGTCCGGATCCTACGAGGGCGGTCCGGGCCTGGTCACGGCCCTGGATCGGGACCTGCAGCCCCAGTGGAGCGTGGAGACCGCCAAGACCATCCACTTCCTGGGCTGGGACGGGCGCTACCTGTGGACCGCCAACGAGGACTCCCTGCAGCTGTCGGCCATCGACCCCGAGGCCCACCGCGAGGCCATCCGCGGCCCACGCCTGGGGCTCACCCTGGACCACCTCGCCGAGCACCAGGGCCGCATCTACATGGGCAGCCACCTCACCGACGAGCTGTGGCGTGCCGACCTGGGCGCAGCGAGCTCCGCCCTGCTGGACAGCTGTGGCTGGCCCTTCCAGGCCGCGTTCGTGGGCCAACAGGGCTGGGTGGTCTGCCAGGAGAGCGGGGACCTGCAGCGCTTCGATCCGCAGTCACTAGAGATCCTGGAGACCCAGGATATCCAGGGCAGCTTCCACCGTATCTGCGAGGACGGCCTGTGCACCGGCCACAGCCTGCTGGTGTACGCCCTGGCCCACGAAGACCAGCTTGTCTGGACCGAGGCCAGCCTGCCCAGCCTGCGCTGGCAGGATGGCGCCGTGCTCAGCCTGCCCGAGAAAGCCCGTGGCTCCGCGGTGCAGCACCTGGGCATCGTCGAGCTGGCCGGCGACCTGCTGGTGTTCGGGCCAGCCACCCAGCAGATCTACCGCGTGCAGGACCGCGAGATCGTAGACCAGACGGTGGAGGCCGCGGGCGAGGGCGTGATCATCGCCAGCCAGGGCTGGGAGCTGGCCAGCTTCGACGCCGCTGGCCTGCAGGAGCTGGCGCGCCTGTCCATGCGCGAGCTGCGCGTCCCGCCCACCGAGATCTGGGATCTGCAGCCCGGCCCGCTGCGCCTGCTGGTCAGCAGCCAGGGCGAGCTGCTGGTGGCCAATGCCTTCTGGGGCACCCTGGAGCGCCGCGGCCTGCCGCAGCTCGAACCCCTGGGCGACGACACCGTGGTGGACGCGGCCCGGGACCGGCATCTCCTGTGGCGATGAAGCCGAGCTCGGCCACCGACTCGTCGATGGCCCGGTGCGACAGCTCTGAGGTGATCTCCAGGTCGAAGGACAAGGAGATGGGCCCCTGGGTCTCGGGCGGCGGGATGTGGCAGCTGGCCAGGTCGCTGTCTTCGCCCACGCGGTAGGTGGGGATGCCGCTGTAGAAGGCGTTCTCCAGGCCCACGATGCGCTCCCACTCCTCAGCGAATGACGCGCTCTGAGTGATTCTCGCGAGGCTGGCTCCAGCTCTCGACGAATGACTCGTATTTCGAGTGGTTCTCGCGGAGCTGGGGCCAGCTCTCGACGAATGACTCGTACTTCGAGTGATTCTCGCGGAGCTGGGGCCAGCTCTCGACGAATCACTCAGCGCTTCCTGTCGGGGAGATGTCCACGCCTGCCTAGTCTCGGGTTTCGCCAGTTCTCGGGGCTCGGGACGGGGGACTCGGGGCTCGG
>CAZEJJ010000153.1:0-18059 GCA_964512185.1 uncultured Enterobacterales bacterium
GGTAGGCGTTCTCCGTGAACTGCTCACCGGCGTGCTGGCCCAGGCCCATCGCTGTGTACTCGCTCTGCTCCACACCCCTGGCGATGTCCCGTGTCGTCGCGCCGACCCCGGCATCTACGCTGTCGGTGCTGTAGTCGCCGGTCTGCCGGTCAAGCAGGTGCTTGAGCTCGTGCACCAGCGCGATGTCGCTTCGGTAGCCTTCGTGGTACTCCTGCTGCGGGTTCCAGGCCACATAGCGGCCGTCATCGTCCTTGAACTGGTGTGTCAGCTTGGGCGCGGCCTGTCCAGAGGCATCCCTGGAGTGGAAGAGTCTCTTCTCTTCGCCCTCGAAAGCCAGCTTGCGAAGCAGCCCGCGTCCGTTGCGCGTCTGCATCAGCAGCGCCAGGTCCTCCATGGCCCGCCCCTGGAAGCGCTGGGCCTCGTCTCCGGACAGGTCGGCCGTGGTGGCGGTCCCTCCTGTGCGGAGCTTGGCCTGGCCGGTGATCTTGAGCTGCGTCTCGTTCTTGCAGATGGCGGTGAAGTCCTGGAGGATCGCGTCGAACTGCTCCTGGGTGACGGTGTTGGGGCGACGCTCGCCCTTGAAGTCGTCACCCACGATCTCCATGCGCTGCTGGAGCAGCTTCCTGGCGTAGTCCTCCACCCCCGTGTCGGTGGACAGGTGGGCGTAGTCCTTGGGGTCCTCCACCTCCAGCCTGGCCGTCTGGCGCCGGGGGACCTGGGGCTCCAGATCGTTGAGCGTCGGGTCCTTTTCTGTCCTGCCCGGGGGCAGGGCCAGGGGCGCCCGCTTGGCCTTGGGATCGTCCGAGGCGTCCTTGGGCGCCGTCTTGTTCCACTTCGTCTCGCCCTGGGCGTAGTCGGCGGCTTCCTGGTGCAGCACGCGGATGTCGATGCGGGCGCGCTCCTGGGCGTTGAGCTGCTCGTAGCTCTTGCGCTGCCAGCCGGTGATCTCACCCGCATCGTTGTAGGTGGGGACCTTGACTGTGCCCTCGCCGCGCTTGAAGGCGTCGATGATGTCGGCGGCGAAGCCGTACTCGCGGCCGATGTCGGTGTTCATCACCCCCTGGGCGTCGGTGGACAGGGCGGCCTTGACGCCGGAGACCATCAGCTGCAGCAGGGGATGCTCGTCCAGGCGGCCGCCGCCGTCGCGGTCCTTGGGCAGGGAGCCTGTGGCCAGGTTGCTGCCTATGTTCACCTCGGCGATGATCCCCAGCTCCGCCATCTTGCGGATGTGTTCGTCGGTGGCGTGGGTGACGTGGCCCAGGCGGATGATGACATTGCCAGCGGGGGGCGGCTTGTAGGTGCCGTCCTTTTTCATCTTCTCGATGGTGTCGAGCGCTACGGTCAGGTTGTTGCGCGCGGTCTTGGCGGCCTTGCTGTAGGGGCCGGAGCCCTCGCGGCGGCCCTGGTCGTTGACCGCGTAGCCTTCGCCGGCGTGCAGGCGCAGCACCACGCTGCGCTTGGCCTTGTCCGCCGCCTCGCTCAGCACCTGGTAGGCCGCGGAGATCAGCGGCCCGGTGGTCTGCTCGTTCCACTTGGTGGCCTCTGGGCCGCAGATGTCGACGCCGGCCGCCAGCTTGGACATCGTGGACGCGGGATCATCGGGATCCACGCCCACCAGCCGCTTGATGTCGTTCTTGAACTTGTCGCTGGCGACCCGCTTCTTGCCCGGTTCTTCGGGGGCCAACAGGTCGGGGTTGGTGAGGCTGTTGGTGTCCACATTGGGCAGCATCTGCACCTTGATGCGGTGCTTGCGCGCCAGGGCCAGGAACTCGTCCTCGCTCAGCCCGTGGGTGGTGACCTTGCCCTGCATCTCGGCGAGCTTGATGCCCTGGCCGGCCAACCTCTCGAAGGTCAGGTCTACGAACTTCCTGAGCTGCTCCTTGTCCTTGTGTACATCGGACCGCTGGAGGTACTTGAGGAACGCACCGCGCGGGTCGTAGGTGAAGTCGAAGGGCATCTCGTAGGAGGCGGTCATCACCCGCCGGAGCGTGGCCATGGGATCGAGGCCGGCCTCGGGGCTGCTGAGGATCTTCTTGATGAGCGGGGCAGAGACCTTGGGCTCGCCGTGATCCATGAGCACGCCGTCGAGGTTGCTCAGGGGATCGCTGTCGTCTCCGCTGTAGAACCGGTCCAACAGCGCCAGGGTCTTGCGGGCCGCCTCCCTCGGGTCCTTCTCGTCGGGGAAGAGCAGAGCAGGGAAGTCTTCGGTGTCGAGGATGCCCTTGAAGTGGTTGTGCAGCTCGGCCACGCCCTCGACCTCGATGCGGCGGCCGTACTTGCGGTTATCCAGGCCCAGGCGATGGGCCACCTCGGCCTCGCTGTCGTTGGGATGCAGCTTCCGCGCGTGCTCGACAGCTTCGTCTTCCTTGCCCAGCAGGCGCGCCAGCTTGCCCAGCGTGGCCGGGTGCAGCTTGGCGTCTTTGACCAGCGACTCCATGTCGGCGCCGCCCTTGGCGGCCAGGTGTTTCACGAGCGCGGCGGCGCCCCTCTTGCCCAGGCCCAGTGTCTGCAGCTCCTTGTTGCTGGCCTTGCTGAAGTCGATCTCGCCCTTGCTGTCAGTGATACGCGCGAGCACGAGCTTGGGGTCTCTGTCCTTGAGGCCCTTGTCGCTCTCCACGGGGCGCTTTGTGTCATCGGATTCGAGACCCGCGAGGGACTCGGTGGTGGCCCGTGTGTCATCTCGACCGCGGGGTCTGGCGTCCTGCAGCTGGGCCCGCTCGCTGGCCTTGCTGCGCAGATCGCCATCGATCTCGTCGCGGCCCTCGAAGTCCGATAGCGGTCGGTAGATGGTCTCGCCCGTGTCGGTGAGCATTGCGATGCGTCGCTGGGGCTTTGGCTCGCCCTCGGAGTCCACGGTGCCGCCGATGGTGGTGGGCACCACCTTGGTGACGCGCACCTTGCGGCCGTCGGGCAGGGTGATCTCCTGGCCCTTCAGCGTCTTGGCGTTGTTCCAGATCTCGCCCCGCGAACCACCTGGCAGCAGCTCGTTGGCCAGATGTGTCGGTGTCTTGGTCTTGCCCGTGGCCTTCAAGCCGGGGACGATGCGCCCATCTTCGATGTGCAGCGGCACCTGGGCGCCCGTGTCGCTGCGCGCGATGACGTTGTTCTTGCGGACCACGTAGCCCAGCTTTTTCAGCTTGGCCTTGACCTCTGGGCTGAACTGCCCGTCGTCGCCGAGGACCTTGGCCCCCAGGATGCTGCCCTTGTCCTCGGCCAGCGCCTTGAAGTTTTGGAAGGTGCGCCAGCGGGTGGGGCTGTCGGTGATCTCGGTGACCTCGCTGTCGCTGCTGCTGGGCGCCCTCCTCTTGGAGTCGATCTCGCGTTCCGTGTCCGCTCGCTGCACATCTCGAGCGGTCTGTTCGATACCTTCGAGCCTCTCGTTGACCCGCCTGCGCGCTTCGTTGTTGGCAGCGGACGAGCCGCCGGTCTGGGAGTCTTCGGCGGAGGAGAGCTGGTCCTGGAGGCGAGCTGCGTCGTTCTGACGCTGCTCGGCGAGCGTGGCGCGCTTGGTCGAGGCATCGCCCTCGAGCCTGTCGATGATCTCCTGTTCAGTCTTGATCTTCTTGTCCGCATTGCTGACCAGGTTCTGCAGCCGATCGGCGCTCAAGCCGGAACTGCCCAGCTCGACCTGTTTCAAGGCGAAGTCCAACTCTGCCTGCGCATCCTCCAGACGGCGCCGCGCCTTGAGCTTGTTGACGAACTCCGAGCGAGCCACACCGGTCTTGAGCAGCTCCTGCCACAGGGGATCGAGCAGTATTTCTTTGAGGAGCATTCGGTCGTGGCCGGGGGCCTTGGCCCTGGCCCCCCACTGGGGGGTGGGGGGGGGGCTGGACCCCGGGCCCGAGGAGACGGCGTCCAACACCTTGAGGCCGTAGTGTTTCACGAAGGATACCTGCTCGATAGCGCCCTCGACGGCACCATCGACCACGTCGTCATGGCCCTGCTCCAGGGCCTGCTCCACCGCCGCCAGGCGGCCGCCGGTGAGCTTCTCGACACCCTTGCCCACCACCGCCTGCGCGCCAGACTGGACGGCGCCCATGGCGGTCGCCTTGGCCAGGTGCTTCACGAACTCCCAGTCGCCCTGCTCGAGGGCCTGCTCGCTGTGGAGGGTGGCTTTGGCCAGGCTCTCCACAGCGCTCTCTGCCATCTCGGACATGGTCTCCTTCAGGAAGACCTTGAAGCCGCCCTCTGCTCCATCGGCGAGCACATCCGCGCCCGCCATGGCGCCCTGGGCAGCGAGGCTGCCCGACTTCATGAATGCACCGAAGCCCGCCGTAGCGGCGTCGATGGCGCCCTCCCCCAGGTCCAACAGCGCCTCCTCGGCGCCGTAGCCGTGGCCTTTGAGGGACAGCTTGACGGCCATCATCACCAAGGCCATGGCCATCTGCTTGGCGGCCGCGATGGCCAACTGGATCAGCCGGAGCAGGATGGTCGCCGCGGCAGCCTGGCCTCCGGGGATGATCATCAGCACGATGCTGGCGATGATCTGGATGGTATTCACCACAGCATCCGTGGCGGCGTCGCGCACCTCCCGGTAGTTCTTGGCGTCCTGCTCCTGCCAGGCGGACAGCTCCTCGAGCTGCTCCATCGTGTCGGGGTCGCGCAGCTTGCCGTCGGGGGTGAACAGCGACTCGATCTCGGCGGTGTTCTTGATGAGCAGCGAGCCGGTGGAGTGGGCCCCCATGGCCTCCAGGCTGTCCATGAACAGGTTGCCGACGGCGTTCAGGATGCCGCTACGTTCGAAGTCGTGGCGCATGCGCGCCACCTTGAGGTAGTCCTCGGGCTTGGTGGGCTTGCCCATGAGCAGCAGGCGCATGTCCAGCTCTTCGGTGCCCGAGAAGTCACCCTCGATCCATTCTTCGAGGGACTGGTCGTTGCCCATCTGCCTGGCCAGGGCGCCGAAGCGGGCCGCCAGGGCTTCGCGCTCGGCGGGGGACCTGTCGAAGTACTTCTCGAGCACCTCCTTGACCTTGGCCTCGTCGGTGCCGCCGCCCAGCATGGCGTAGACCAGGGTGATCTCGTCGTCGGCCTCGCCCTTGTCGGCCAGCTGCTCGAAGTAGATGCGCTCCGTTCCCTCCAGCTCGTCGCCCAGCATGATCTGCAGCGCGTTCTGGCCTGTGCCGGCCGTGTCGGCGTAGACCCCGCCCTGCTGCCCGAAGGTGCCCTGGAAGGCCGCCTTGAGCTTGGCCAGGTGCTCGGGGCTGCGGCCGCCGCGGCCGTCCTTGCCGGCGGTGAGTGTCTCCTCGATGAGGCTCTCGTCGGTGCCGGCGTTGTTGGCCGCGTACTTGAGCCGCCACACGTCGGCGGCCACCTTGTCGCCGATGATCTCGGCTTGGATGACCCGCCACTCGGGGCTGCTGGTGGAGACGTCGTCGGCCATCTCCTGGGCGAAGCTGGCGCCGAAGCCCAGGTGGGTGTTGTAGTAGGCGATGGCCTCCTGCATCTCGGCGGGGGTGAGATCGTCCATCTCCTTGAGCAGGTCGGCCTCTTCGGTGCCCCAGGAGGAGAGGTCCCAGCCGTCGCCCGAGCCGTGGATGGCCATCTTCATGCGCACGGCGGCCACGTGGGCCTTGTTGAACGAGGCCTTGCCGGTCTCCTCGTCGATGGCGGTCAGGGCGTCCACCAGCTCGGCCTCGGTGTCGCCCAGGTCGGCCTTGATGCGCCTCAGGAAGCTCTCGCCGTCGGGGCCGGTGAGCAGCTTGGTGCGCTCGTCGACGCTCATGTTCTCCAGCGTGGCGAAGATGAGGTCCTCGTCTTCGCTGATGCCGCGCTCGGAGTATTCGAGCAGGAACTCCTTGAGCCCCTCCACCCTGTGCTCGGGGTTCATCATCATGAGCGCGATGCGGCCCTCTCTCGCGTCGGTCCAGGTGGCCTCCCAGGCTCCCTGATCCACCCCCCCCTGGCCGGGTTCCCAGTTCCCGATGCCCATGTCCTCGCGCATCTGGGTCTCGAGATCCTTGCCGTAGTGGCGCCGGTACTCCACCTTGACCAGCTCGATCTCTTCGGGGCTCAAGCCGGCCAGGGTCTTGAGCACCTGTTTTTCGTCGTCGCCCCAGCCGTCGATGGCCTTGAACAGCTCGTTGGCCGAGTCGCGCACCTTCTTGGTGATGCTACGCTGGGAGGCCGCCAGGGCCTTCTTGTCGCTGACCGCCAGCTTGTAGAGCTCCTGGGGTGACTTGCCCTTGTTCTTGGGGTCTTTTTCGAGCTCGTCCATGCGCTTCTTGATGGCCAGCTCGCGCGCGCCGTGCTTCAGCTCCTGGCGTCGGTCGCGGCCGTCCAGCGCATCCTGCGCGTCCTTGAGCATGGCCACGGCCATGGCTTTTTCGTCGCCGTCCAGGTGCATGCGGATGAGCCCCTCGAGCCCGATCTCCATGCCGAAGGCGTTGGTCATCTTGGGGGGCTTCTCGAACTCGTCCCGCAGGGCCTTGAGCTCGGCTGGGTTGAGATCAGCCAGCGCTGAGAGCAGGGCACCGTCGCTCACCCAGCCGGATCGCAGCTCCGTCTGGATCTTCTCCTTGGAGCGCTGGACGCGTTCCTTCTTGACCTCGAAGGGCTTGCCCTCCTCCCGCGAGCAGCGCTTGATCCGGCTCTTGATGCCCAGGTACTCGGTGTCGCTCTTGGCGTTGATAGCGTCGATGGCCAATGCGGCGCTGGCGATCAGGGCGAAGGGGCCCAGGAGGGGGGTGAGGAATGGCAGGGCCCCCATCAGCCATGACGGCTGCATGGCCTTGTCCACCTTCTGGGACAGCTTGCCGCCGAAGCGGGCGTTGAGCAGCTTGAGCTCCTCGTCGGTGCAGTCCCTGAGCAGCTCCTTGACCCGGTCCTTGTCGGTCCACACCAGCGCGCCGAACTCCAGCTTGAGCTGCTCTTCCTTGTACTTGACCCGCGCCTTGGTGATGTGTTCCTTGCGCTTCTCGAAGGGCAGGCCCTGGGCCTGGTTGGCCGTCGCCAGCTTGTGCTCGAAGTTCTTGCGCACGTCGCCGCCGATGCCGCCGCGGATCATCTCGATGAGCTCGGGGTGTTCTTTGGCGATGGCCGCGAGCATCTCGTGGGGGATGCGCTTGACGATCTCGTCGATGCGATCGTCGCTCACATGCAGGATGTTGTCGGCCTCGGCCTTCAGCGCCTTGACCTGTCGGGCCTTCTCCTCGTCGAAGTACTTGACCTGGTGTGTGGCGTGGGCCATCACCATGTCGAGATCGCCCGCGCTCAGGCCCTTGTGGATCTTGTAGTCGGCTACGGCCTGCTTGAAGTCCTCGCTGTCGCGATCCGGGTAGCTGCGGAGCATGTCCTGCAGCTCTTTGGACACCTCGGGATCCATGCCCTCGGGGAGTGAAGGTGTGGGCGTGTGCTTCTCCGCCCTGTCGATGTGCGCCAGCAGATCGACGCAGGTGGGGTCGTCCGCGCCGTAGGTGCTGCGCAGCGACTCCTTGAGCTTCTCTGCGCCCTCGGGGTACTCCCTGAGGAGCCGCTTGAGGCCTTCGGGATCCTGGGCGTATTTCTCGATGAGCTGCTTGACCTGCTCCTTGACCTGCTCCCGCTGTTCGGGGATGTGAGCCAGCTTGAGCTTCTTGTGCAGCTCTTCGCCCTGCAGCCGGGCCGCCGCCATCTGGTCGCGGATCTTCTTGGCCTCGGCGTTCTTCTTGTTGACGTGGGCCAGCAGGTCGGAGATGGCGAGCTCGTGCTGGGCGGCCAGCTCGGCCAGGGCTGCCCGGCGTCTGTCGGGATCCTCGATCTGCTTGATCTGTTCGAGGCGCGCGTTGACCTCGTCGGAGACCTCGACGGTGGGCTTCTTGAGCATCCCGTTTTCTTCAGCCTGCTTCAGCAGCTCGTCCAGCTGGCTCTCGCTCAGATCGTTGTCCTCGCAGAGCCTGGCCAGGGCCTCGCCCCGCTCCGAGAGCGGCTTCTGCAGCAGCTTCTGGTACTCTCCGGCGGCCTTGAGGTTGCGCTTGGAGACCTTGGCTGCGCCCTTGAGCTTCTTGACGTCGGCGTAGCCCCCCAGGCTGGCCAGCTGCTTCAGGAACTCGTCGCGCTGGCTCTCGGGCAGCGACTGGGCGGCGTCGTACTGCTTCTGCAGCTCGCCGGTCATCAGCCGGGAGCCGTCCTTGATGCTGCCCTGCAAGAAGGCCCTGGTGATCTGCTGCGCCGGGGTGCTGCTGCCGTCGGCCACCAGGAATTTGCGCAGCTTGTTCAGCTCGGCGATGCGGTGGGCGGGGGGCAGGTTCTTGGCCCAGGCCAGGCGCTGGGCCAGGCCTTCGGGCGTGTCGGGGCTGGCGCTGGCGCGCGGGTCCAGGTCCTTGAGATCCCGCACCAGGCGGTCGTCTTTGGCGCTGGCCTTGTAGTCGTCAGCGCTCTTGATCAGCGAGGCCAGCTCGAGGGCCTCGTCGCCGGTGACCCCGGCGAGCTGGCCGCCCCAGCTGCTCTTGCGCTTCTTGGCGAGGGCCTTCAGCCCCCCGGGGAGCAGCTTGTCCAGCTCGGCGCGCTCGCGCGGGTTGCAGCCGTGGATCAGGTCCACAACCTGCTTGTCCGTCATGCGCTTGCCGTTCAGATAGGCGGTGAGCTTGTCGAGCTTGCCCTTGACCTGCTTGTCGCGCAGCACGTAGCCGGCCAGCGTGCCCTGCTTGGGGGTGGGGCCCACGTCGAGCCCTGTGGGCAGGCCGGCGTCCTTCCTGGCGTTGGCCACGATGGCGGCCTGCACGCCCCCGGCCTGCTTGGCGGAGATGCGGATGCTGGCCTTGATGTAGGCGGGCACCTTGACCTCGTCGTGCACCAGCTCCTTGCCCTGCATCAGGCGCAGGACGTTCTCGGTGGACTCGCCCATGAACTTGGCCTTGCGCTGGATGAGCGCGTAGGCGTCCTTGGGATCGCCCTTCCAGCTGAGCACCCTCACCGCGGTGCGGGTCTGCTCGACCTTTTTTGTGACCTGCTGGGCGCGCTTGCGGTCGGCCTGGGTGATGGGCGAGCTCCCGAGCCTCCTGGCATCCAGCACCATCACCCCGAAGTCGGCGTCGTCCTTGAGCAGGGCCTCCATGGAGGTGGGGCTGTCGCCTGATGGACGCATGCCCTTTTTCTGCTGGTGGGTCACCATTCGCTGCATGTCGGCTTCGTCCCGCAGGAACTGGGCGCGCTCGGCTACGGTCATGTTGGCGAAGAGGAGCTTCACCACGTACTTGTTGGCTCCGCCGGGCCGCTGCAGCTCCTTGAGCAGCATGGTCCTCTTGAGGACGAAGTCCTTGCTGCCCTTGACATCGACGTTCTGCAGGGCTGCCTTGGGATCGTATGTCTCTGACGCGTCGAGGAAGGCCAGGCCCTTCGTTTCGCCTGAGAGCTGCAGCGCATCCTTGAAGGCATAGCGGATCGGAGGGAGGAACTTGCCCCCGACGATCACGCCCTTGGCCCGCATGCGCCTCCACTCGTCCACGAACAGCTTGCGCTCGCCGGGGGACATCTTCTGGAGCATGCCGTTGATCTTGTCGTCGCTCTGACCGTCCAGCAGCTCGTGCATCAGCTCGTCGCGCTTCTTGATGTACCCGGGGTCGTCCGGGTCCCCCATGGCCTTCTTGCGCTGGGCCTGCTCGGCTTCGCTGTACTGGACCTGGTAGCCAGAAGCCAGCAGGTTCTGCTGGAAGCGCTTGCTGTCGGCGGTCAGCTCGCCGTGGGGCGAGCGGGCCAGGAAGTTGGCGTAGGCCTCGGGCGACATGCCGTGCTCGTTGGCCGCCTTGAGGAAGGCGTCCACCTTGCCTGCCCCGCCGGACCACTTGGCCAGGGCACCGCCGTCGCGGAGCTTCTGGAAGCGCCGCAGCTTGATCTCCTCGACGATCTGTTCCTTGTCCAGCCCCGAGAGCAGAGCCAGCTCACCCGCCTTGCGCTCCAGGTCCTGCAGGCTGCAGCTCATCAGCTCCGAGACCTTGGCCTTGAACCCTGGATCCCGCTCCTCGAAGGCCGAGAGCAGGCCGCTGCGCTGCGCCTTGAGCTCGCGGTACTGCCCCATGATGGCGTCGATCTCGCTGGGCTTCTTGCCCAGCTCCTCGCAGAGCTTCTCCCGGATCCTGCGCTGATCGGCCTTGGACAAGAACTCGGCCTTGCTCAGGGTCTTGACGATGTGCTGGTCGATGGCCAGCGACTGCTGGGCGCGCTGCACCTGCCGCCGGGTGACCCCCGAGCGCTTCATCATCCGCTGGATCCCGGCGAGGCGCCGCTCGGGCGGCAGCTTGTTGTACTCGCGCAGGGCTATCTTGAGGGCCGGGTTGGACTGACCGTCGCGGCGGGCACGGTACATGCTGCGGAGGAATTTTCTGGGGGAGCCCTTGCCCCTCTTGCCCTTCACCTGGGTGGAGATGTGCTTGACGGCCTCGTCCCAGGTCTTGCCTTCGACCGCCATGACGGTCTTGATCTGGACCTTTGCGTCGTCGAAGGTGAGGGGATCCTTCTTGTCGTCCTTTCCCTTGGAGAGATCGGCGAGGACCTTGTCCACCTGGTTGGCCTGCTTCTGCTGTGCCGCGGCCTGGGCCTTGATCTTGAAGGCCTGGTCCTGCAGGCCTCCCTTGGTGGTCAGCTGGTTGTAGGCTCTGGCCATCTTCCACTTCCGCGCGCCAAAATTGCCCGCGGTGCTGCCCTTGTCGACGCCCTTGTCGTAGGCGGCGAAGGGGTTCTGGCCGTTCTTGGTCTTGCCCTTGGGGTCGCGCTGCAGCGCCGCCAGCTCCTTGGCGGAGAAGGCGCTCATGGCACGCATGGCGTCCACGTCGTTGACACCCCGCCAGCGGTTCAACACCTCGAGCAGCTTGGCTCGCTTGGCCTTGTAGCGGTTGTATTCCGCCTTGGCTCTCTTTCGCTTGCTGGCGGGCTTGAGGCGATCGATCTTGTCGGGGTCGGTGATGAGCCGCTCTGCCTTGCGGGTGCCGTAGACGCCGGCTGCCTGCTTGAGCTTGCGGTATTTGTCGATTGTGTCGTTGGAGCCGCCCTTGGGGTCGTTGCGGTGGTCCCACTTGAACAGCTTGGCCTTGGCGATGCGCTGCTCCTTGCTGAGCAGGTTCCAGGGCGTGATGCGCAGGTGGTTGAGCATCTGCTCGGGGGTCTTGTTGATCTTGCGGCCCCACACCAGCAGCTTGTCGTGGGCCTCGCTGCCCTCGCCGCCGATCTTGGTGGCCAGCTCCTTCTCGGATTTCTTCCTCGCTCTGTCGGCCTGGAAACGGCGCAGGTCCTCGAGGGGCTGGCCTGTGAGCCGCGAGACCTCGTTGAGCTTGCGCTCGAGGGCCTTGCCCGTGAGCTCGCCGTTGATCAGCTCATGGACGGCCTTGGCGGCCTGGGTTTTGTCGGTCCTGGCGAGCCTCCGCCGGCCCTTGACCTGCACGGTCTGGCGGGAGTACATCGCCAGCGCCTTGGCCGTGTTCTTGAGGCTCTTGCTGTAGGCCGCCTTGAGCTGGTCTTTCTTGTAGCCGAGCTTCTTGGCCAGCTCTGCGAGTCGCTTGTCTCGCTCCTTGGCGGTGAGCGACAGCTTGTAGATCTTGGCCGTGCTGTTGAGCGCGCGGTCCTTGCGGTTCTTGTTGTCAGAGGCGAGCCAGAGCTTGTAGATGGGCATGCCTGTCCGTTTCGACAGGTTCTGCCACGCAGCTCCCTGCTCGGCGACTGGCATCTTGTCGATCCGCTTGGTCTCGCTGAGCAGGGGCTTGTTGGCCACTGGCTGTTTCGAGTCCGTCAGCCCCAGTCCATCTTCACCGCGGCTGAGCACCGCCTGCTGCATGGCCCGAGGCCCATAGGTAGTCAGCAGGTCCTTGAGCAGTCGCTGCTTGTCCTTGGTGTTCTTGGCGCTCTTGATGGCTTCGTACTTCTTGGCGACCACCAGCGGGTCAGCGGTCTTGTACCCGCCTGGAGGCGGCTTGGCGGTCGTCAGCTCCCTGGCGAGGATTTCCCGCGGGAGCACGAGGTCTTTGGAGGTGAAGCCCAGGATGGCGTCGCCGGTCTGGGGATCTCCGCCGAGCTTCGCGCCCACCGCTTTGTTCTGCTGGTCCTTTTCTTCGGCGTGTAGAGCCGCTTTCTGGCGGGTCTCCAGGTCGGTGAGGCGTTTCTGATCCTCCTCGTCCATGCGTCGGTTGCGGAGCCGGGCGATGGACTGCTGACTGGCGTCGAGCCCCTTGAGGCTGATGCGTTGGCTGTGTCTCCAGTGCAGCTTCTGGAAGTCCGGATCGTTCTTCTTCTCCGCTTGTACGGCCTTGTAGTAGGGGGCCAGATCGGGGGGCCAGGCTTTCTGGGGCAGGTAGATCAGGCGCTGCAACATGGCCTGGGGTGTGAGCCGCTTGCCCTTGGCGTCTCGGCGGTGCCTGGCCAGCTCGTGCAGCTTGTCCACGGCTTCCTGGCCCTTGTCTTTGCCCAGCTTGAGGTACGCGGAGGCTTTTTCCTGGAAGGCCTGGCGCTTCTTGTGTTCCTTCAGGCGCTTGATGTCCTCGGGCTTGAGCCCGTGCTTCTTGGCGGCCGCGTCGATCTGCTTTTCGGTGACCAGGCCTTTGAAGCGCTTGCCCAGCGTCTTCTCGATGCCTTCTATGTGGCTCTTGTGCTCGCCCTTGAGCTCGTCGACGGCGTCTTTGAGGGCCTTGGGCGTGGCGTTCTTGAGCTTGGGATTCTTGGCGATTGCGATGCGTTGCAGCTCCGCCTTGCGCTCCTTGGGGGGCTTGTCCAGCGCCGAGCTGACCTGCATCAGGCGAGAGTCCTTGGCCCGCTTGTGCTTGTCGATCTCCTTCTTGCGTGCCGCCAGCTTCTTGAGTGCTCCCACCAGGGCTTTGGCCGGGTACTTGCCCGCCAGCTCCTTGGCGGCCAGCTGGCGCTTGGCGGGAGGTTGGATCTTCCAGAGACCCTCCATCTCCTTGGCCAGCTTCCTGGCGTCGGGCTTCTTGCCATCCCAACCCACCGGGTCCTGCTTGGTGAGCTGTCCGGCCCAGAAGTCTCTGTCCAGGTTGGTGTTGGATGACACCTGGTCGATCAGCTCGCCGGCCTTGCCCGGCTCCATCTCGAGCTTCGCGCCGACCTTTTTGTTCGTCTGGAAAGCGGTTTCAGCCTTGAGGTGCTTGTTCTGGAGCTTCTCGCTGCCTCCGATCTTCGAGCCGGAGGCGGAGGACTCCTGCTTCTTGGCTGCGACGACCGCTTGTTTGTAGGGCAGCAGGTCGGGGGGCCAGGAGTTGTCCGGAAGGTAGATCATGCGCTGCAGCATCTGGCGCGCGTTCAGTCCGCGGCCCTTGCCCAGCTCGTGGAGCTGGTCGACAGCCTGCTGGCCGCTGACCTGGCGCAGCTTGAAGTACTTGGCGGCGCGGCGCTGGAGCGCCTTGCGCTGGACCTGCTCGTTGAAGCGCTTGATGTCCGCTACGCTGACGCCCTTCTCCTTGGCGACCTTCTCCAGGCTGCCCTCGGGGATGGGGCTGTCAAACCTGGCTCCGATCTTCTGCGCGACGGCGGTGTTGTGTTTCTGGAGCTCGGACTTCAGTCCCTCGACGGCCTTCTGGAGGGCTGCGGGGCCCTGGCGCTTGAGCTTGGGGTTCTGCCCCAGGGCGATGCGCTCCAGCGCCTTCTTGCGCTCGGCTGGCCCCTTGTCGAGGGCAGAGCTCACGTCCTTGAGGCGGGTGGTGGTCTTCTCGGCCTTGACCTTTTCGGCCTCCTTTCTCTTCTCGGCGGCGATCTGCTCGGGGGTGGGTTCGGCGACTTCCTTGAGCGCGGCGTCGCGCTTGGGACCCGGCTTCATGGTGGACATGATCTCTGTACGCTTCGTCTTGCGCGCCGCCGCCGCTTTTCTCTTTCTCTCGACCTCCCTCTGTTTCAGCAGCCTGGCGTGCCGTTTCTTGTCCTTGTCTGAAAGCTTGCTCACGTCCTTGACGTCCAGCAGCCGTTGCTCGCGGAGCTTCTTCTGCTCGGCTTTGTACTCGTTGTCCTTGGCCTTGCGTTCGTCGGGAGACCTGGTGGCGTCGGCCGCGTCGTAGGGGCGCGAGCCATAGGGGCGGTACTTCTTGCGGAACTTGATCTTGAGTTGGTACTCGCTGGCATGCTGCGCGAGGCTCTCCCAACGCTTGAGCGTGCCTTCGGGATTCGCAGCGTCCCAGCCGGACTTGTCGAAGGCGTCCTGCATCTGCTTGAGGTAGGCGATCCGCTTTTCGCGCTTCTCGATCTCTGCTGCCTGCTTCTTTTCCTCGGCGCGCTTCTCTTTCTGCTCTTTCAGCAGCCTGGTCTTCTCGTTCCTGGCCCGGTTCAGCTCCGACTCGGCGTCGGCCAGGGTCTTCTTCGCAGCCGCCAGCTTGGCCTTGACGTCCTTGAGGCCGGTGTCGCTGGCCAGGGGAGGGGTCTTGTCTTTTGTGCCCTTCTTGGCCTTGGCGGTGTCCTTCTTGCCCTTGGTTGCTGCCTTCTTGGTGGCGTCCTTCTTGGTCTTGGCTGTCTTGGTCCCGGTGAGTTGTTTTTCCAGGCTCTGGATGTCGGTGGTGGCCTGGGAGATCTCGACAGACCTGGCGTCGATGGTGAGGAGGAGGGGTCCGAGACTCTTGGTGATGGCCAGGAGCCGCTTGGACAGCTTGCCATGCTGCTTCTGCTCCTTCTCCAGTGCCTTCTTCTCTTTCTCGTCGGCCTTCTTGACCTGCTCGAGCAGGCTCTTGCGGATGGCGATCATGTCGGGGGGACCCTTGGGCCCACCCCCGCCTCCGGAACGCTGCCTCAGCTCCGCCAGCTTTTCTTCGATCTTCGCCAGCTCCTCCTGCTTCTGCTGCTGCTCTTTGGAGATCTTGTCGGTGACCTTCTGCATGCCCCCCATCTGCCGCTGTAGCACCTGCATGCGCTTGGGCAGGCGCTGGCTCTTGAGCTCCATGAACTGCAGCTGGTCGTCGTCGTCGGGCGAGGGGGGCGGCGCGCTCTGCTCTTTGTCGCTCTCCTGGCTCTGGGCTGCCTGGGCCTTGTCCTGCAGGGTCTCGCGACGCTTGCCCAGCTCCCCCTGGTTGTCGTCCATGTTGCCCTGGACCTTGCCGATGCGGTCCTGTTTCTTGTCCACCTTCTTGGTCTGGGCGTCGAGATCGTGGTCGAGCCACTCCATGTCGATCTCGATGTAGCTCTTCTTGATCTCGAGGCGCTTGATCTCGGCTTTTTTGTCCTTGGCGGACATCTTGGGGCCGCCGCCCCCCTTTTTGGCGCCCACCGAGCCCTTCTTGCCTTTCTTGCGCTGCTTGTTCTTCTTGGCGGCTGCGAGCTCTTGTTTGTGCTCTTCGCGTGACTTCTTCTTGGTCTTGTCGGGCGACGGGTCGGGGTCGTCGTCCTTGTCGCCCTTTTTTCTGGGCGTGCCCTGGCCCGTGGTCTGCGGGGCGGTGCCTGGACCCTCGCCAGGCTGGCCCTGCTGTCTCGTGGAGCGCTGCTGGGTGCTGGTGCTCCTGGGACGGCTGCTGGGGCGTGGGCTGGGCCGGCGACGAGGGGCCTGCGGGCCTGGCGTGGGCTGCCGTGCGGGGAGCTTGGAGAGCGGCGCGTTCAGCTGGAGGTCGACGTCCAGCAGATCCACCTGCAGGCGTCCCGGCGGAGGCTGCGCTGACCCTTGCTTGGAGAGATCCTTGGGCAGCTCGCCCGACAGGTCGTCCTTGGACGGCTCGGGCTGCTCGTCGTCCTGGGCCTTCTGCAGGGCCAGGGAGCCCCGCTCCAGGGTCTCGCGGCCCAGCTCTTCCAGGAGCGCGTCGGCGTCGGGGGCGTCCTTCTTGGACAGGGCGCCGATCTTCTGTCGCTCTTCCTGCTCCAGGGTGAGGAAGGGCTTGACCAGCTGCTCGGCGCTGTAGTCCGAGCCATCGGGGACCGGCGGGGGGACCTCGCCCTGGAGCACGAGCAGGAGCTTCTCCTCAGGTGTGAGCTCTTCGTCGTCTTCTCTCTCCTCTTCGGGCCCCGGTTTCTTGCTCTTGGGGCCCTTTGAGGGGCCGGCGGTCTTGCTGCCCGGGCCCTTTTTTCCGGGGGCGTTCCTGCCCTTCTTCGAGGACCCCTGCTTGCTCTCTTCGTCGTCTTCTTTCTCGTCCTCGGGGAGCAGCTTGGCGATGACACCGGCCATGACCTTGGCCAGGTCTTCGGGCTCCAGCAGCCCGGCCTGTCGCTCGTCCTGCTCCGGATCGCCGTGCTCGTCCTTGGGTTGTACGGGGGCTTTGCTCTTCTTGGGCTTGAGCTTGGGGCTCTTGTCGGCCTTGCGCAGCACGGGAGCTGGCGCAGCAGAGGGTGCGCTCGGCTGGCCCTGGGGGCCCTGCGGCGCTGAAGGCTGCTCGCCTACCGAATCGTCCACCGAGCTGCTCCACGCTCCATCGATGGGCAGGCGCGCCGGCGTGGAGACCAGGTCGGGGAGCTGTGCCAGCGTGGTGACGGCCTGGCGGGCCATGCTCTCGGCCTCGAGCTCGGCGCGGTCGCTGGGATTCGAGATCTGCACGCCTGGGCCGCCAGGGCGGATCTGCCCCCGGTCGGCCTGCACGACATGGGTGAGCTCGTGGGCCAGCAGGCGCTCTCCACGGGGGGTGTCGGGCTGCCACTCACCCGGGCCGAAGTAGATGTCGGATCGGGTGGTGAAGGCCTTGGCCTGCAGCGCCTTGGCGGCGCGAGCGGCCTCGGGGTCGGTGTGGATGCGCACCTGGTCGAAGTCGTGGCCGAAGACGCGCTCCATGCGCGCCTGCACCGCGGGAGGCAGGGGCCGGCCACTGCGGCGGCCGATGCGGCTGAGAGCGCCGGGGTCGGGGCCTTCGATCCCGGCGCGGCGCCTCAGGTCGGCGTAGAGCATGACCCGCATGAGGGCCAGAGAGCCCGTGCCCGGGACCTGCTCCTGGGCGTCGATGCCCCCGATGCCCAGGGCGACCGCGCTGGCGGTTGCGCCCGCCATGCCCTGTGGCGCTGGGCTGGAGAGAGCGGCCACCAGGGCCTGGTTGCCCAGCGAGTCCTGCAGCTGGGTGACCACCTGCGGGCCTGGCTGCTGCCTGGCCTGGGCTTCCGCGGCTCGTCGCGATCGCTCGCGCTGCTGCAGCTCGGCCGCCAGCGACTTGTCGCTACCCGGTCGTTTCCTGAGCTGTCGCCGACGGGAGCTCACCTGCTGCTGGCCTCTCGTGCTGCTGCGCTGGGGTTGAGCTGTCGCGAAGGCTGGGGCTGTCTGCCAGCCTCTATCTGCGTGGAACACAGTGAGTCAAGATAGCCGGAAAGAGCGCCTACTGCGAGCCGATTCCGGTCCCGATCGGGGTCATCCCAGCCTCGCCACGATCCTGCCCTGGTCCAGCAGGAAGATCTCCCTGCTGAGCGCCTCGGCGCCCGCGGAGGGCGCGTCGTGCAGCCCGTCCACCACGCGCTTGAAGCCGTCTTCCAGCGCCGAGCGCGCGGCGGTGACCAGCAGCAGTCCGCGGTAGGGGAGGGCGGCGGCCAGGGGGCGGTGGCCGCTGTGGCTGCGCTGCAGCTCCGCCATGGCGGCCACATCCAGCACGCGCTCCGAGGCCAGGGGGCCTTCCAGCACCTGCAGCTCCAGCCAGCTTCCCTGGGGGGTGGTGGACTGGGCGGGCTTCCAGCGAGCGGGCTGGGCGGACAGGTTGGCGAGGGCGCGCGCTTCGGCCTGCGCTGCGGTCAGGCCCAGCTGTTCGAGGCGCTGGGGGCCCACGTAGGCCAGGAAGGGCTGGGCCTGCTGGAGCAGGCTGACCAGGGGCAGCTCTGCTCCGCCGGTCAGGCGAGCGAGGGGCCTGGTGAAGGCGGCCTGGCGGCCGGGCCAGTCCGGGGGCTGGATTCTGGGCAGGAGCTGTTGGATGGTCTCTTCCCCGTCAGTCGCGCTGGTTGAAGTACAGGTCGTTCAGCTCTTCCTCGGGCACGGGCTCGGCGTCGGGCATCAGGGCCAACAGCCGCTCCTTGGCGGCCTCGCGTTCCTCGGCGCTCAGGCGCTCGCGGCGCCGGGGGGTGGGGGTGTCGCCGGCTTGAACGGCCGTGGTGGTCTCGGGTTCTTCGTCTGCCATGGGATCTCCTATGCCTGCAGCTGGGCGAGCACATCCTGGTTGTCGACCACCTGCATCAGGCGGTCCCGTAGCTCGTCAGGCTCGAGCCCGAGCAAGGCGGCG
>CAZEJJ010000154.1:0-17935 GCA_964512185.1 uncultured Enterobacterales bacterium
ACCGGCCCGGCGACCCGGCGTCGGTCACGACCTGGGTGGATATGCACTGATTGCTTCCTTTTTTACGCCTCCTACCATATGACGAAGCGTATGCTATAAAGGAAGCATGAACTGGGAGCGAGAAGCCGCATCGCGTCTGCCGGGCCTGCTCGAAGGCTGGCTTCACGCCCCCGTGTCACCAGACCGGGTCCCCGAAGGGCTGGATCTGGCCTTCCGGGTCGCGGGCTGGCGGGTGGTGGTCGAGGTCAAGGGCAGCGACAACGTCGCCACGCTCGACAGGGCAGCGAGCATCCTGGATCGAGCCGAGCTCGGCCCCCGTGCGATCCCGGTGGTCGTGGTCCCCTACATGGGCCCAAAGGCGCGCGAGTGGGCCGCGGGTCGGGAGCTGTCGTGGATCGACCTCTCGGGCAACGCCGCGATCCGGGGAGAGAACTTGTGCATCGTGGTGCAAGGAGAGCCCAACGCCTACGCCAGCCCGGGACGCCCCTCGAACCCCTTCACCCCCCGCTACGCTCGCGTGACCCGTGCGTTGCTGGCGCACACCAAGCGCTGGTGGAGGCAGGCCGATCTGGCGCGGGAAGTGGACCTCCCTTCAGGCACCGTGAGCAAGGTGGCGGGTCGGCTCCAAACTCTCGAGCTGCTCGAGCTCAACAGTGAAGGTGAGCTCCGGGCCAGGGCCCCCTCCCTGCTCCTCGAGGCCTGGGCCCAGCGCTACCGCTTCGGGGGCCACGCCCTGCGTCGCTACCATGTGCCCGCCCGCTCGGGCGTCGAGGCGATGGAGGTGCTCGCCCGCCGGTTGGAGGCCCATGGCAAGGAGTGGGCCGCGACCGGGCTCTCGGCCGCGTGGCAGTACACGCGCCACGCAGACTTCCGCCTGAACACCTTCTTCATCCAGGAGCACCCCAGCGATCCTCGTGAGCTGGGGCTGCGGCCCGTGGAGCGCGGGGAGAACGTCTGGCTCATCGTCCCCAACGACGATGGTGTGTTCTACGAGAAAGTCCCGCAGGGCTTCTTGTGTGCCCACCCGGTTCAGGTCTTCCTCGACCTGCAGGCCCATCCGGAACGCTCAGCCGAGGCGGCCCGTAAGCTTCTGCGGACTCAGTGGATGACCTGGAGGGCGTGATGGATCCGACGACAGTGACCGCACGGGACTATCCTCCCGGCCTGGCGGAGGAAGCGCGTCGGATGGCGCTGCACCTGGCTACGCTGCTGGGAGACCTGGCCGATGATGTCGTGCTCGTCGGAGGCCTGGTGCCTTACCTCATCGTGGATCAGGAGCGAGCGTCCGAACCGCATGTCGGCTCTCGCGATGTCGATCTGGGCTTCTCCGCCGCCGTGTTGGGCGAGCAGCGGTACCGTGAGATCAGCCGGCGCCTCAAGAGGCACGGTTTCGAGCCCACGAAGACCGAGGCGGGCCGCACCCGACGCCAGACCTGGAAGCTCGGCGAGGAGCCGATCACGGTGGATTTCCTGATCGGTCCGGTCCTGGGTGGAGCCGAGCCTGGCAAGCTCCAGGATCTCGAGTCGGACTTTGCCGCCTTCGTCATCCCAGCTCTTCCTCTGGCCTTCATCGACACCCTGACCGTGGTCCTCGAAGGCCGGACAACCGAGGGGGAGCTGGCGAGGAGCGAGGTGCAGGTATCGGGCCCCGCGGCATTCGTGGTGCTCAAGGCGCTGTCGTTCCGCAACCGCGGCGCGACCAAGGACGCCTACGACCTGGTGTACGTCCTGCTGAACTACGGGGCGGTCCCACTGCAGGAGGTCGCGGATCGCTTCACGCCCATCAAGCACGACCCACAGGCTCAGCGAGCACTCGCCATCCTGGCAGAGGACTTCGCTACCGATGAGCACCTCGGCTCGAGGCGCAGAGCGGAGTTCCTGGGAGACCGCGATGACCCAGGGCTACGGCAGGATGCCGTGGGCGCTGTGCTGGGGTTCCTCGAACTGGTACGCGAGGATGGCTGATGGGCGGTCCTCGCTGTGGTTTCGTGAACCCCCTCCAGGGACACCCGTAGGGTACCGCGTAGCGAAACGCCAAAGAAGCGAGCCTGACGAGCTTGGCGGCCTACCATGATCCATACGGCCCGCCGTATGGGGACCGTCCTGTATACCAGCTGCGGGTAACGGACCCGGCCTTCGCACACCCTCGTAGGCGGCGGAGTCGTCGCCAGGGGGAGGCGGGGGTGGTGCGGAGGCCGAGGGTGAGGCGGGTGGTGCCGGGCCAGCCGGTCAACTCCATCGCGCCTCCCCACAAGTGAGTGAACGGGCGAGAAACAATGGTACGAGGGTGTTCTTTACGCTTTCGGACATCTTGCGAAAGCCTCGACGAGGGGTCGAAGTCAAACCTCAGCGCGTGCAGCGCACCGGCTCGTAGAGGCACAGGGCGCTGAGGTGGGCGGCGACGATCGATGGGGTGAACATCAAGACTCGGGCTGACCTGGCGCGGCATCTGGGGGTGTCGAGGGCGCGGGTGACGCAGGCGTTGGGGGCTCTGCGGGACTGTTGAAGCGTTCGCATTCGGCCGGTGTGGACCTCAACCGCGCCTCATCGGTGGCCTCCTTTGGGAAGCCCCGTCTCGCTGCCTCCAGGAAGAACTCGTCGGCGGCCTCCGACAACATCGGGAGCACCGCCCTACACTCGGACGGATACCTCGTGAAGAGAAAGTCACCGAGTCCACCACGAAGATCGAGAACCTCCCCATCAGGTCCCAGCTCCAGGATTGTTCTCCTCGTGGCTTCCATCCACTCGTCGACGAGGGCGAGCAGCGTGGAAGGATGGCCCGCGCGGTGTCGCGTGCAGAGGAGCATCGCCGCTGTCTCGAGGTCATGGTGGTTGAGGAACACCACCCGCTGGTCGAGCATCTGGGCGGCTTCGCAGAGCCCAGGTCGCCAGCAGGCCTCTCGGAAGCGTGCCCACGGGGTGACGACCGGCCACTCGATCGGGGACACCAGCAGGACGGTGCACGATTCCGGCGGTTCGCCAAGGAGTCGCAGGACATTTTCGTCGCCCTTCGCCCAGCGTTGGAGGAACGCGAGGGTCTGTTCGAGGGGGCCTCTGCCCTTCGCGTCGTCCTGGCCAGCGGCCCGTGCCATCACGCTGACGAGCCCCTCAGGACTGGCGAGGCTGTCGGGGGGCTCGGGCACCTGGCTCGACTTGGCCTCGACCAACAACACATGGTCGGCCAGTCTGAGGTGGGCATCAGGGGACCGTGTCCCATCACACAGCTCGAACTCCGGAACGAAGTTCTCTCCGGCCGACCAGGTCGCGCATTCTTGGACGAGATCCGCCACGTAGGACTCGTAGACGCCCCCGATCCTCCGCTCGATGTGCCTGCGGTCTTGGTCTCTCTCCGGTTGGCGCAGCTCCTCCCTGACTTTTCGTATGATCCGAACCGCGAGCGCCGGGAACACGGTGCCTGGATCGGGTGCCAGCAGCAAGCCGTGGCGAACCTGGACAATGGGATCTCTCAGGAAGGGGTTGACGAGCGATTCGCTCACCTCGCTCTGGATCTCTTCCCACGATCCAACCACGTCCTCAGCCTTGGGCACGTTGAAGTCCAAGAAGCGGTCGATCTGATCTCCCATTGCGGTGTTCTGGAGGTACTGGGCCGCGTCTGCGATCCAGCCTCCCTGCAACTGGGCGGCGAGGGCAAGGAAGACCCATCCCTCGAGATCGTCGAACGCAGACTCCATGGGCGCGGGGATGACAGGCCTGTCTGACCCCTGTTCGAGCATCGGATCACGCCAGTACCGACGGAGCAAGAGCCAGGCCCGTCCGACCTCTCCCCAGCCTCGGGTGTTGCGGTGGCGCATCTGGAGCGCCGAGACCCAGCTGGTTCGGATCAATTGCCGCAGCCGCGCTCTCTGGGAGTATGCCGGTGGCCGATGGATGAATCGGGCATGAACGATGTCGGAGAGCTGTTCGAGCAGGACCATCAGCTGCAGCCCATCTTGGAATGACGGGGGTGAGGTCGGGGCAGGGCACCCTTGGTCCAGCCAGGCCCGGAGCGCGACACGACACAGCACCGGGTGCACGTGGACGTGGTGGACCGGATTCCCCAGAGCGTATTCGTGATCTTCGCCGTCAGGGCGCCTCCACGCCAGGCCCAGCAGGAGGCGTAGCACCTTCGCTGGACCGATCGCTTCGAGGGAAGCCTTGAACGCTGGCCACCCTGGAAAGGGACGTGTCGCGTACTGGATCACCTTCATCCCGAGAGACTCCTTCGTCGAACCACCAGCGCTTACGCCTCGGCTATGCCCCTCTCATCAAACCAACTTCACTACGCCCATGATGGCCGTTCGGAGCCTCATGGGCGCACCCTGAGCACGGGCTGCTTGTAGGTCTGTGCGGGAGCAGGGAGCCGGTCCAGAGCAGCCTTCTGGTCAGCGCTGGCCCAGCGCCGAGCCGCCGGGAGGATCTTGTCTGCCTCCCAGTGGGCATAGTAGCTGACCATCGAGTGGACCTTCTCTGCGTACTCATCCGGAGGCGCAGAAGGCGCGAGGCAGCGGAACCAGGCGGGCATGACCCTGCGCCAGTCAACACCCACCTGCCAGGAGCCAGCCTCGTCGGCAAAGAAGACGAACTCGTGGTTGCCGTCGTCGATGCGGAGCAGCAGATCGAAGATGAGCTCGAGGGCGGCGCGTGCATCCTGGGGATGCTCCGGTCCCGAAGCCTCGACGCTGAGATCCAGCAACCGCTGGCACTCTGCGATCCACCGCTGGGTTCCCTTGGACATCTGGCGGTATTTCTTGGAGTTCACCATGAAGTCTTCGTAGTACCGCCCCTCGAGGCTCTCTCGGTGGAAGCGCTCGGTGGCTTTCAGCAGCCCCTGGGCCTCGCTGCCGTCCGGTCGGAGATCCGCGGGCCGCGCATAGTCTCGGATCAGCGCAGGCAGCTTGGACGCAGGCAGCAGGTCGATGGCGCGGTCCAGCAGCACCAGCAGATCTGCGCCGTCGAGCCCGCGGACGAAGACCCGCAGGCGCTCCCGGTCGATAGAAGGTCTGGGCATCAGGTCTCGCACCTTTGGGGTGCACAGCGCTCCAGGATCACCTTCCAGCCGTTGCGTCGCCCCGTGGCCTCCATCACGATGTCCGCGACCTCGGCAGGAACGACCCGCTCGTCGGAGGTGGTGAAGCAGGCTGCGAACTGTCGAGCCAGATCAGGCCGCTCCGACGCACGGGAAGACCGTTCGCGGATGCTGGCGTAGGCTTCGCAGGCATAGGCGAAGGTCTCGCGCTTGCGGAACGCGATGTCGAGCATCCACTCGCGCCGACGCGTGAAGGGCAACCCCGCGGTGCGGCGCTTGCAGTTGTGGAAGATGTGGGCCACCTCGTGGACGATGAAGATGGCGAAGGGCTCGTCCCTGTCGAAGTACGCGGGGGAGACATAGCAGCGCGCCTCTTGGCTCATCCCGACGATGGTGGGCGCTTCGGGCCCCAGCAGCTCTGCGCCGATGCTGCCGAGGTAGAGGTTCGCCATGTCCCAGGCCGCACCGTCGAAGGACTCGTCGAGCAGCACGGCCTCGATGTTGGACGGTGTCAGGAACACCACAGAGCGCTGCACCAGATCCAGGACGATCTCCTGCTCTGCCCGTGGGAACAGGCCCCGGATCATGGGCTCGGTCTTGCGTCGAGTGAGCGCCATGGTCTCTGAGGGCGATGGGAGCACGGGGCGCTCGGCCCCCTCGCTGCGGCGCACGACCTCGGTGACGAGGGCTCCCCGCAAGTCCTCGCGGGCCTGTCGAGCGCGGGCCATGAAGCTCTCGGAGGGCCAGGCGTCGTGGCGCGGATCGCTCTCCCCGGTCTCGAGGTAGCGGGCGATCTCCGAGGCGATGGTCGGACGAACGGTGGGCTCGCCAGCGGCCTGCTGGGGTGAGTGGTCAACCAAGCCGAGCCCCCAGTGCGGCGAGCCGTTCCTCAAGGAATGCAGCCTTCGTGCGCTGGGTCTTGCTACGGCGGGCTGGGAGCAGTCCCAGCAGGCGGCGGTAGAGGTTCGCAGAGGCGGCCGGTTCGTGGACCTCGAGCGAACGCGCGATCGAGAGAGCTGCGCTCCTCCATGCGCTGCCCTCGAGGCCCTCCAGCTCCGCGAGGGCGACGTCCACGTTTCCCAGATCTGCCTGGAGGCGGGCGCGCACCGGCATCAGGCCCTTCAGATCCGTGCGCAGCTCGCCGATACGGGTGAGCACCGCGGGCCACTGTCCTGCGGCCTCGGCCTCCGCCCGGAGCCGCTCGTAGCGCCCAACACTCGGGCGAGCCGAGAAGGTGCTGATGGCCTGGAGTAGCGCCTCGATGTTGTCCGGTAGCGCCACCCGTTGCTCGCGCAGCCAGCTACGTACACGGCGGCTGTCTGGATCGTACACTGAGGGGTGCTCGGCGACAGCGGCGCGTGCTTCCTCTACGAACTCGGCCGCGTGCAGCCTGGAGGCGAGTCCCACGACGGCCTCGCCCGGAGCCTCTCGCACGAACTCGATGGCCTCTTGTTGGCGACCCTGGGCAAGCAGCAGGTCCAGCCTGGCGACGTCGAGCGCAGCGACGGCGTAGAGGCTCTCGCGCTGGGTGTCATCGATAGCGGTGCCGAACATCTCCAGCGCGAATCGCCCTGCGGTCTGGCGCCGTCTGCGCCCAAGGCCACCGCTGGCGGCCTGGAGTGCCTCGACGACCCACGTAGCGATCTGGCGGCGCTCTCCGCTCGTTGGTTTGTCATGCAAGATGGCATGGGGGGTGGTGTCCATCCCGTAGCCACCGCTCTCGATGACATCCCAGAGGTACACCCCGAGGATGGCCCGGAGCAGCACCTCCCGCTCGGCGGCGACCTTCGTGCTGTCCAGGCAGGCGCCGAGCCCTTCGACACACTCCTCGACGATGGCTGCGATCTCGCTCTGGTTGTCCCATAGCTGCTCGTAGCTGTCCAGGATGGGCTCGATGATGGCCTGGAAGACCGCAGTAGCGTCCCCGAACCGGTCCCGCTCCATGTACTGCTGTCCGAGTTTGACGAGGGGCCACAGCTCGTGCTCCGCGCGGCTGGACGCCTCCCAGTCGTCGCCCATGTGGGTGAGGATGCTGATCACCTGGACCGTGATCCGGACCGTCTCCACAGGCTTGCTCTCCCCTGGCAGGGGCAGGTGTGCCAGGGCTTCCAGGCTCGGGTGGCGGGCCACGAGCCGCAGGACCAGCGCGATGAGCTGGTCGCGATCCAGGGCATCGAGGCGTGCCCGGAGCATCACTCCCCCTTTTGCCGCCGCATGAATCGCTCGAACAGCACCGCGAAGAAAAACTTCCCGAACTCCTCGTCGTCGGTCACCCGCTGGTAGAGCGTGAAGTTGGCATCCATCATCTCCTGCAGCGTATCGCCCACCAGGTTCTGGAAGGTCAGCTTCACCGTGTCCAGGGGGTTCACGGCCAGGCTGCCAGCGAGGGCAGGGGCAGCGTCCACGCGGCTCTCCAGCTCTTCGATGAACACCACGTCCTCTTCCTTGAACACGGTGCCGAAGCGCTCGTTGAGGGTCTGGAGGATGAGCGACAGCTCCTCCATCTCGTCCTCGCTGCTGCCGTGGGGGTCCTTGGGCCGCTGGGGGTCGATGGTGGTGGTGCCCCGCTCCAGGCTGATCTTGCCGCTGCCCTTCCTGCGCAGGTCATAGGCACCGAGGTCCACGGAGCTCAGCAGCTCGGGGGGGATGCCGCCGCGCTTTGTCGGTGGGAGCACGCGCAGCAGGTAGCGCCCGAAGACGTGGAGCCGCTCCAGGTCGGGGTCGGTGAAGTCGATGATCTGGGAGAGGAAGGCGTAGAGCCGCACGTACTCGTCCAGGGCGCCGCGGAACTCGGCCTTTCGCTCTTCGTCGTAGCAGCCCATGAAGCGGGCCTTGATGGGCTTGAGCTGGGCGTAGAGTCGATCCTGGGCAGGCGGGGGATCGGCGAAGTAGAGCTCGCCGAAGGCCTGGGCCTCGTCTTCGCTGGCGAAGTCGGCGTCGTAGATGCGGTGCTCCAGGTCGTGGAGTAGGTCGGGGTTGGTGGCCTCGGAAAGCAGGGTGCGCTCGTAGTAGGGCTGGAAGGCCTTCTGGATCTCCTCGGCGGCGTTGGCGAAGTCCAGCACGAAGGTCTCGCGCTTGCGGCCGGGGATGGTGCGGTTGAGGCGCGACAGGGTCTGCACGGCGGCCACGCCACCCAGCTTCTTGTCCACGTACATGGCGGCCAGCAGGGGCTGGTCGAAGCCCGTCTGGAACTTGTTGGCGCAGACCATGAGGCGGTAGGCGTCGCCCTTGAAGGTGTCGGCGGTGCGGCTCTCGGGGAAGCCGTTCATGCCTGTCTCGGTGTACTCCAGGCCCTGGTGCTTGACCTTGCCCGAGAAGGCCACCAGCGCCTGGAAGGGGCGCCCCCGCTCGACCAGCAGCCTGTCCAGAGTGATCTTGAAGAGCACGGCGTGGGCACGTGACCGGGTGACGATCATGGCCTTGGCTATGCCGCCGATGCCTGCAGCCACGCGCTCGTTGAAGTGGTCGAGCATCTCGCCCGCCTTCTGCGCGATGGCTTCTTCCTGGCGTTCGGCGAAGGCCTTGAGCACGCCCATCGCCCTCTTCTTCTCGAAGCGAGGATCGTCGGCGATCAGCTTCTTGAGCTTCCAGTAGGAGGTGTAGGTGGTGTAGCTCTCCAGCACGTCGAGGATAAAACCCTCCTCGATGGCCTGGCGCATGGAGTACAGGCTGAATGGAGCGAAGGTGCCATCGGCCTGCTGCTCGCCGAACAGCTCCAGGGTGCTGGGCTTGGGGGTGGCCGTGAAGGCGAACACGCTCACGTTCTTGGGCCACTTTCGGCTGCGCTGGGACTTGCGGGCGCGGTCGTCGCCTGCCGCGTCCTCGAGGACCTGCTCGAAGGCGTTGGGCGCATCTTCGGCGGCTTCTACCTGCTCGGCGGCGTCCAGGTTGGAGGTGTCCAGCACCTTCTTGAGCTTGGCGCTGGCCTCGCCCGACTGGCTGCTGTGGGCCTCGTCGATGATCACGGCGAAGCCGTTCCCAGGCAGGTCGCGTACGCGGTCGACGATGAAGGGGAACTTCTGCAGCGTGGTGATGATGATGTCGCGGCCCTTCTCCAAGGCCTCAGCGAGCTGGGCAGAGCCGTCCTCTACAGCTTGGACCACGCCCTGGGTCTTGGCGAACTGGCGCACGGTGCGCCGCAGCTGTCGGTCCAGCACCCTGCGGTCGGTGACCACCACGATGGAGTCGAACACCCGCTGGTCCTCGTCGCTGTGGAGCACAGCGAGGCGGTGGGCGAGCCAGGCGATGGTGTTGGACTTGCCACTGCCCGCGCTGTGCTGGATGAGGTAGCGCTGGCCCGGGCCGCGGTTTCGGGCGTCGGCTACCAGGCGGTTGACCGTGTCGCGTTGCTGGTAGCGGGGAAAGATGAGGGACTTCTCCCCGGTCTTGCGACCGCGCTCGTCCTCGTGCTCCACGACATGGACGAAGTGCTGGACCAGGGTGAGCACACCCAGGGGGGACCAGGCGTCCTCCCAAAGGTAGGCGCTGGCGTAGGTGCCTGGGCGCCACTCGGGCGGGTTGCCAGCTCCCCCAGCGTGGCCGCGGTTGAAGGGGAGGAAGCGCGTGGCCTTACCCACCAGCTCGGTTGCTACGTAGACCTGCCCCTCATCCACGGCGAAGTGGGCCAGGCAGCGGCCGAAGGCGAACAGAGGCTCCCGCGCGTCGCGGTCGCTGCGGTACTGCTCAACGGCGTGGGCGACGTTCTGCCCGGAGAAGGGGTTCTTCAGCTCGGCGGTGAACAGGGGTACGCCGTTCAGGAACAGCACCATGTCGAGGCTGCTCTCGCCCTTGGTGCTGTAGCGGAGCTGGCGGATGACGGTGAAGCGGTTGGCCTGGTGGCGGCGTGCGGTCTCGGGGTTCATCCCGGAGTTGGGTGGGAAGTAGGCGAGGTGGAAGCGGCAGCCGTTGGACCTGATCTTGCCTCGCAGCACGTCGAGGGTGCCCCGTTTGGTGATCTCGGATGCGATGCGGTGCAGCAGCTTGGCCTTGGCCTCGGCGCCATGCTGCTTCTGGTAGCGCGCCCACTCTCGGGGCTGAGTGGCGTTGAGGAAGTCGATGAGCGGCCCCGAGTCGAGGCAGTAGGCTCGGTCGTAGTCGGTGTGGGCCCGCTTGCCGTAGCCGCTGGTGAGCAGAGCCTCTTCGATGGCGGCCTCGAAGGCCTTCTCCGTGGTGTCGGGTTGGATCATCGCTGCTCGTCCTCCCCCAGCGTGGTCGCGCGGTAGGCCTGGTCCGGGTGATTGGGCGTGTCGGGGTGGGTGCGCTCCAGCTGGCCCTGGTCGCACATGGGCTTGAGATGCCGGTTGACCAGCAGCTTCGGGCGCTTGAAGCCCAGCAGCCTGGCGATCTCGGCAGACCGCAGGGGCTGTAGGGAGCAGAGCGAGTGGATCACGGGCCACAGGCGCTCCTTCCGTGGCCTGGTACCCAGCGCCTCGACCTCATCACGGAGCGCAGCGGGGAGGGAGCCCAGGCCGAGTTCGGATCGACCCATGCCGAGCTGGTCTCGAACTGACCGGAGCTGGTCTCGATCCGCGTCGAGCTGGTCTCGATCCGTGTCCAGCTCCCTACGATCCCCGGGGAGCTGGTCTCGATCCGTGCCCTGTGCGCTGTCGCTTGCCTCGCTCTCCGCGACAGGGCGCGTGGAGGGGATCGCCCGCCCGAGGGTGTAGTAGCTGGCGGCACCGGCGGCGTGCAGCTCCAGCAGGTCGCGGTCGCGGAGCCCGCCGAGCATCCGGCTGGCCTCCAGGGTGTCGAGTCCGGCGATGCGCCGCATCCGGGCGTTGTCCACCCGCTCGTGGCGGTGGGCCTCGAGCAGCGCGCGGAACTCTAGGTCCGTGAGCTCGGCTGATCCGATGGAGGCCACGAAGGCGCGGTCGGCGGCGGAGAAGGTGGGCGTGTTGCACAGCACCACGCTGAACGCGCGCTTGGAGCTGGTGATGGTGGGCTGGGGCAGGAACAGGCCCTCCATCTCCGCGAACATGCGCGGGATGCCCTCACCCTGGTCTCGCACCAGGCCAAGGTCCACCAGGGCGCGCACCAGCCTGGGGTTGCGGCTGACGTGCACCCGCTGCAGGGACAGCAGCTCGTCCAAGGTCAGGCTGGGCATCAGGCCACCAGGGCTGACCACCTCCATGCGGTCCTCGAAGAGCCAGACCTCGGTGGTGGTGCCCTCCACCGCGTAGTCCCGGTGAGCGATGGCGTTGAGCAGCGCCTCCTTCCACGAGAACTCCGGGTACTCGGGCACCTCGCGGAAGCGGTTGCCCACCAGCCGGGACGGGCGACGGAGCAGGCTACCGATGAGGGCTACGGCCTCTTCAGCGACATGCACGATGCTGCCCTCGATGCGGGGGCGCTCTTCGACGTTGTGCTCGTGCCCGAAACGGCGCTCGGTGCCGATCACGCGGAACACTCGCACGCTGGCGTTGGGGTGGTTGGGACCATCCTTGGCGAACAGCAGCTCGGCGGAGCGTCGCAGGACGATGCCGCTGCCGCGCCGGTCGGCCAGCTTGCGTTCGAGCAGGTACTCCACGTCGGTCAACCCGACGTAGCCGCTGCCAGCGCGGGCGCGGGCCAGCAGATCGGTGTCGAGGTGCTCGATGGCGAGGGGCGATGGCCTGGCCTCCCAGCTCTCGGCCAGGCTGCGGAACTTGAGCGCGTTGATCTGCGACTCCGAGGCCTGCACGGTCTTGGCGCTGATGCGCATGGGGAAGCCGTCGCCGATCACCTGCACCGGCACGTCGCTGGCGGGCACATCGAAGACCACCACCTCCTGGCCCTGGGCCTGCACCACGAAGCCCTCGGGCTGCGCTGGCTGAAGGCGGGCGCGGGGGGTGGAGAGCAGGGTGGTCAGCGTCCTGGGGGGGAGGGAGTGGCCGGTGACGCTGCCGTCGTCCTCGATGCCCAGCACAAGCACGCCGCCCTCGGCGTTGGCGAAGGCCGCGACGTACTCGGCCACCTGGTCGCGCACCGTCCTGCGGTCACGGGAGCGCTTCGAGCCCTCTGGCCCTTCGAACAGCGACTTGCGCTCGAAGTGCTGGCCCTCGTCCATGTCGAGGAAGGGGGTGAGGTCGAAGCGTGGGGTGGTCATGCGGGGAGCTCTGCTCGCACGTCGATCTGACCAGTGACGGCGGCGGTGATGAGGGCTTGGCGGTGTTCCCTGAACAGCTCTTGGTGGGTCTCGATGGTGGCGATGAGCGTGTCCATCTGGCTCCATACCCCATCGAGGTGGTCCGCGATTCGCTCTTGCTCTTCCAAAGGGGGCACTGGAAGCAGGAAGTTGGCGGCGACGCCGATGTTGAACTGCTTCTGGGCTGCGCCGTAGTTGGCCGCGTCGATCTGGGCCTGCACTACGGCGCTGTTCATGCAGTGGGAGAGCCAGGAGGACGAGAATGATGAGTCGCCACGAATCAGCATCGTTGACGCGAAGTGACAGCCGTCGAGGTCTGGGGGGATGACGGCTGTGACGCCCGGATCGCCGACACGAACGGTGAGCAGGTCACCGGCCCGTACCCTCGACGCCGCGTGGCGCTCATCGATGGCGGTGTTCACCATCTTGATGTCGTCACGGATGATGCCGTTCGGCTCGATGTTGATGGCGGAGAGCAGAGGAACACCGTCCGGCACGAAGTACAGGTGCGGTTGCACGATGCGGCGCCCAGCGAGTTCCCTGGAGATGTGCTTGAGCTTCCTGACCTCCCAATGCGCTGGGATGGTTCCGAGCCACGGGATGCCGGATTCGTTCAACGGCGCGTTGGGTTCGAGTCCTCTGGTGACCACGCAATTGATGAGACCGATCCGCTTCTCCTCGATCAGTCGGATCAGTTCCTCCTTTCTGGCGATGAGTGCGTCGATGCGAGTGGTCTCGCGGTCGAGGAATGCGGCGATTGCCTGCTGCTCCTTTTCACATGGATGTGCCAGAAGGATGAGGCCGAGATCTGTCGTCGAAAGTTCTTGGAACGTGCTGCCACGTCCAGCCTGCTGCAGCACGGTGACGGCTGCAGAAAGCTGGTAGTAGAAGTACTCGGTCACGATGTCTGGCCGGGCAGGTACAAGCCCTTTGCAGCCCTGGTTGGTGCAAAGATCGACCCCTGCAATGGCGATATGGCCGATCGGCGCTCGCGAGGAAATGACAATGCTGCCCATCGGGAGCATCGACGTGCCGCAGCTACGATAGCCACTGTGCGTCAGGGTCCGAGCAGAAGAGACTGCCTTCCTTCCAGCAAGTATCCCGAGGTCGGCGGGAGTGACCCACACGACATCGCCATCCCAGCAGTCCGACTTGGTACTAGTTGGAGTTGAGCCGTTCTCTATCCTAAACGCCCTCTTGATTGGAATTGTTGTCCAATGAGCAGGCACGTCTCCCAGCCACTCCACCCCCGAGTCCCGATACTCGGGGTAGCGCCGCCAGCGGGCCTCGTTCACGCCTGCACCCCCAACATCGCCAGGATCTCCTTCTCCACGCGGGCGATGTCCGCCTCGATCTCCTCCAGCGGGCGCGGCGGCTGGTAGCGGTAGAAGTAGCGGTTGAAGTTGATCTCGTAGCCGACCTTGCCCTCCTCCCCATCCTTAGCGTCGCGCACCGCACCGCTGATCCAGGCATCGGGGACGTAGGGGGTCACCTCACGCTCGAACCAGGCGTCCACGTCATCGGCCAGCGGCACGTTCTCGGTGTCACGCAGGCCGGTGTTGGGCTCGGGGTTGCCGTGCTTGTCCAGGCAGATGGCCGCACTCTCGTCGCGCTCGGACAGCGCTGACAGGATGGCCTTCTTGATGGGCGCTGCCAGCTTGAGGCCAGCCCGCTTCGCTGTCGCGGCGAGCAGCTTGGCGAACTGCGCACGGTCCTTGACGAGCGTGTCCGGCATCGCCGTGAGCATGGCGCGGATGGCGCTCTGCAGGGCGCGACCCTCGGCCTCTTCCTGGGTGCGGATCTCAGGGCTCTTCTTCCTGCTGCGGGCCAGGTTGGCGAAGGCCTTCTCGCCGTCGAGCCGCGCGATGCGATCGGTGCTGGCCTGGAACGCCAGCCGCAGCGGGCGCTCGACGGTGATCTTGCGGTAGCCGAAGTGGGTGGTGGGGTAGATCCGGCTGTGCTCGCCCTCGGTGAAGCGGTCTACCAGGTCGCAGACCCGGGCGATGTCGTCGTCGCCCAGCTCGCGGCGCTTGTCGCCCAGGCTCTTGCGCATGGGCCGCCAGAACGATCTGGCATCCACGAGCTGGACCTTGCGGGCGCGCGCGGGCTCCTTGCGGTTCGAGAGCACCCAGATGTAGGTGCCGATGCCGGTGTTGTAGAAGAGCTGCTCGGGCAGCGCCACGATGGCCTCGAGCCAGTCGTTCTCCAGAATCCAGCGCCGGATCTGGCTCTCTCCGCCGCCGGCGTCACCCGTGAACAGGGGAGAGCCGTTCATGACGATGGCTACGCGGCTGCCGTGCTCGGCGCTCGGACGCATCTTGGAGAGCATGTGCTGCAGGAACAGGAGCTGCCCGTCGCTGATCCGGGGGGTGCCCGCGGCGAAGCGCCCGCCGCGCTCGTGCTCGTCCTGCACGGCCTCGCGGTCCTGCTTCCAGTCTTTGCCGTAGGGTGGGTTGGCGATGACGTAGTCGAAGTAGCGACCAGGGAAGGCGTCTCGGGACAGCACGCTGCCGAAGGCGATGTTGTCGGCGTCGCGGCCATCGGTGCTGCTCATCAGGAGGTCGGCCTTGGACGTGGCCCAGGTCTCGGGGTTGACCTCCTGGCCGAAGAGGTGCACCTGGGCGGCGGGGTTCCACTCCAAGACGCGGTCTTTGGCGAGGGTGATCATGCCGCCTGTGCCGCAGCAGGGGTCGTACACACTGCGCGCGACCTGGGGCTGGGCCAGATCGGCACGGTCACGGCCCAGCATCAGGTCCACCATCAGGCGGATGACCTCGCGGGGCGTGAAGTGCTCACCAGGGTTCTCGTCCAGGGCCTCGTTGAACTTGCGCAGCAGCTCCTCGAAGATCGTACCCATCTGGTGGTTCGGTACGACGGTCGGGTGCAGATTGATCTCGGTGAAGCGCTGGATCACCTTGTATAGCAGCCCAGCGTCTTCGAGCTTGGTGATGGTGTTGTCGAGGTCGAAGCGCTGCACCACCTCGAGCATGTTCGGCGAGAAGCCCGCGATGTAGTTGCGGAGGTTGGCGGCCAGGTGGGTGCTGTCGGCGGCGAGCCGGTCGAAGTCGTAGAGCGAAGTGTTGTAGAAGGCGAAGCCCGAGGCCTTGCGTAGCGCTGGGTCGCGGTTCTCGAGGCCACGGCGCATCAGTGTGGCGTTGGTGGAGCGCACCTGCTCACGGGTGGGCTCCAGCACGCAGTCGATCCTTCGCAGGACCGTGAAGGGGAGGATCACGTCCTGGTACTTGCCGCGCTTGAAGTGGTCGCGGATGAGGTCGGCGACCGACCAGAGGAAGCTGACCTTGTCCTGGAAGTCGTTCATCGAGTGAGATGTCCTCTGCGGTGTCCCGATCCGGAGCGCCTGGAGGCCGCGCAGCGTGCGCGGAGGGGGATGATGAGCCTAACGAGGTGGCCCTGGGGTGGCTGGCATCCACGAAGAGAGAGCTATGGCAGCCTCTGGAGTCGTCCCAGGGGCCAACCTCGGGCAACCCGACTAGTCATGACAACCCCTTCCAACCCCGTAGAAACAGGAGATCGGTCAAGCTGAGAGGTGTTGAGGAGTTCCGACATGTCATACCTGCCAGCAGCCCAGGAAATGTTCGATGCCATCCGCGAAGACATGGGTGACCCGCCCTGCGAGGTGCTGGATGGAGTCGCCGGTCCGCGGGCGGCGAGGAAGGCGGCCGCGATCCTGTCCCGAGAACCACGGGGCGGCCTGGTCGCCACCGTGATGGGTGACCACGCGGCGGCTTCGCTGATCACGGCGAGGCTCAGGGGGATGGAGGGCAAGGAGTTTCTGGAGGTCCGAACGGTCCCCGTGAGGGTGGGCACCCTCATCTTGGCCCAGGTACCACCCCGCCCGAAGCGGCTGGCGCGGTCGCGATCGCGCGCAGCGGGGGCCAGGGCCGCGCGTGCCGCGCTCGAACTCGACAGCGCCGAGCTACGCTCGGTGCTGGGGGCCACCATGCACGAGCTCGACGACGACGCCTTCGCCGAGATCAACCTGCGCGGGGTGCCGGTGGAGGGTCTCTCGACCCGGTTCGGCGTGCTGGGACGCAGGATGCTGGCCGTGGGCGTCGCCGTGGAGCGCGGGCGCGACTTCGTGCCCACGGTGGCGGGGCTGCTGGTGTTCGGTCATCGCCCCGAGCTGTTCATGCCCGGCGCGCGTCTGGTGGTGAACGTCAACGGCGAGGAAGTCGTGTTCACGGGCAAGGCAGCGGAGATAGTGCGGAGCGCGCTGCGCTGGAAGCCTCTGACGAGGGCGATGGGTCGGGAGCTGGTGAAGCCGCTGCTGATCAACGCCATCGCGCACAGGGACTGGAGCGTCGAGGCCGAAGAACAGCCGATCCTGGTGACCCGCCGGGGGAGCCGCCTGGAGGTGAGCCACCCTGGCAGCATCTCCAGGAGAGCGCCCCCCAACCCCGCGCTGCTGTCCCTGCTCGTCCGCGTCGGCCTGGCGCGCGGGGTGGGCTCCGGGATGCGCCAGGTCAACGAGGTGATGAAGGGCATGGCTGGGCGTCCCATGAGCCTGGCGGCCCGGAGCGGGACCGTGGTGGCCGTGCTGGAGATGCCCTGGCGGGACTACGCTGCCGAGGATGCCGCCGAGGCGCGGGCCAGGGAGGCGAGAGCGGTTGGTGAAGGTGGGGCTCTTGGCCATGTGCAGCCCGTGGAACCCGTCGTCTTCGAGACTCCTGCGTTGGAGCCCGCCCCCCCGCCAGTTGTGCAGGCACCGTCGCCGCCAGTCCATGAGGCGCCTGTTCTTGGCGTGCCGCCCACGGTCGCCGCGCCGCCTGCCGTTGTCGCGCCGCCACAGCCAGCGCCCGCCCCCCCGAAACCGTCTCGAGCCCCACGCCAGTACCGAAGCGCCGAGGATCGTCAGGCCGAGCTGCTCGACCACCTCCGCAGCAACGGCAAGCGGAGCACCAAGGAGATCGTGAACGAACTGGGCTGGAGCCGAGGCACCACCCGTGCGGTGCTGGCTGCGCTGGTGGACGAGGGCCTGGTGGAGACCACCGCGGCGTCTCCGAGCGCCCCCTACCAGGCCTACGAAGCCTGCGAGTCGTAGCAGGCTGGGCTCCGCTACCCGGAGGTACGGGTGGTCTCAGGAGGTCACGGGTGGTCCTCCATGCCAGGTTGAGGACCCTCTGTGCGCTGCGCGCAAACGCAGAGCGCAGCCCTTCGTGGAGCCGGGGCTGTAGACCTCCTGCCACCACCCGCGACCACCCTTGGCCTCGGACGAGTAGCGACAGGTCGGCTGGAGGCCCTTTGCAGACTTCGTTTCTGGCTGGGAAGACAGCGGGGATGGTCGTGTTCCCAACGTCTTGCCGTTCTGCGGCGGCGCGAAGCGCCGTCCGTCAGGAACGGCGTGTTGAATGCTGGCCACCAAGGAGCACTCCGCACCCCCAGCTACGGGAACCTCGACGGTCGCCGGTGCGAACCATGGTCTGACGGCGTCGAGCCCAGCGTCAAAGGTAGTCGACTACGGCTACATCGGGATTACCCTTTGCGAATACGACGTCGCGCAACTGCCAGGAGTGCACGCCATGCAGAACAACAGCATCGTGATGGAACTGCAGAGCAAGGCCATGCAGAGGTCCAGCAATATTTCGGACCTGCTGCGAATGGCCCTACTTGTGTCAACGAAGCTTGGCATCCACGAGTTCCGGGAGTGGATTCAGAAGGAACTTGGAGGCTATCGAGGACTGGAGGTTCCTGACTACCGGATCATCCACACCACAATCAGTGCATATCCACCCAGGTCGTGACCGACGCCGGGTCGCCGGGCCGGT
>CAZEJJ010000155.1:0-17673 GCA_964512185.1 uncultured Enterobacterales bacterium
GCTACGACATGAACCGGCGGCAGGCTTGCCGCCTCTTTCCCGAGGGCTCCTAGGAGCCTGTAGTGCATACCTCATCCGCTGCGCGGCCCGATCCGATGGCGGCTGCGGGCCCGGCTCGCATTGACGACACGTGTGTAGCAATTGACGTGCTGAAGCCACCCGTTACGCACGCCTTCAGCCGACGATACTGCGCCGGACCCCCTTCCGCGGTCGCCTCTCGCCGCGCGACGAGCTCGACGATGCGCGGGCTCGCCTCGGTGGCCTCTCGCCTGAACCGTGTCCGCCACTTCCGAATGCGCTCGGGGTTCAGGCCGCGCTGCCGTCCGAACTCGGCCATGCTCTGACCGCTGGCCTCCAGCTCATCGACTATCTCGCGAGCCTGGGCCCGCGTCCATCGTGTCGCTCGTCTCGCCATGCTGCACCTCCTGGGAGCTGCAGGACAGCTAGCCGGCCCGAGCACGGCGCGCGGCTGGGCGGGAGCGGGTGCTTACGTCGCTACGACATGAACCGGCGGCAAGCCTGCCGCCTCTTCCCGAGGGCTCCTAGTAGAACGAGCTCTTCACTTCCTGCAGGCGGCGGTTGTCGAACCACAGCCCGCCCGCTTCCTGGGCGCCGCGGATGGTGTCCGCGTCGACTCTGGGTTGCTGCGTGGTGGTCTCGTCGCGGGCATCCTCGCCGGCCATCAGGCCGGATCCGGCCTGCTCCTCGAGGTAGCCGAGCGCTTCCAGCTCCACGGCGCTGTCGCCCACGGCGCGGCGGGTGCGGTGCGCGGCCGGCCTGGGGGCTGCCTGCACGGGCATGGCGGCCGCGGGCATCTCTGCCTCCGCCGGGTCGTAGAGGTAGCTGGTGAGCCGATCCGGGATCGAGATCGCCCCGCCCCAGTCCTGCCGGTCCAGGGAGACCAGCAGCTCCAGCGGCACCGTGGCCCGCTCGGGGCCCAGGGGCAGCTGGAAGGTGATGGACTCGTGCACCAGGGGACCGATGAGCACCGTGCCTGTCTCCAGCTCGATGCGCCAGTCCCCCTCCGGGTCCTCCAGCGGGGCCGCCGAGGCGCACTCGGACAGGTAGGGCTCGAAGACTCCCATCTCGTTCTCGATGACCAGCTTGGAGGCCTCCGGGTCCACCAGGAAGTCGTCACCGTGGGCGGTGCGCACGCGGTAGACCAGGCCCTCGGGCCACAGCTCGCCGTTCTGCGTCTGCAGGCGCAGCAGCTTGTCCGCGGGCACGTCCACACCCACGTCGCGGCCGCCCACCTCCAGCGCCATGGCCAGCTCCGCGTCGGCCCAGTGGCCGGTGAGCTCGCTGCCGTTGCGCAGCCAGACATTCACATAGCCACCTGAGCCTGCCAGCTCTTCGCCCTCCACCGGGACCACCTCGCCCACGTCCTCCCAGGGGATGGACAGGGTCCCCAGGGCGCCTTCCAGCAGCAGATCGGGGGTCTCCACGTTGCCCATCAGCACCTGGCCATCGTCCAGGGTGGAGCGTACGGGGGCGCCGACCCCCGCGCTCAGGCAGCCGGAGGCCAGCAGGGCGAGGGCGAGCATGGGGAGGGGACGGGACATGGCTCTCTCCGCGGGTGTGGTGGGGATGGGGTGGGTCGACACGCGACGCCGCGCCGCCGTTCCGTGGGGTGGAACGCGGCCGAGGGCCGGGGCTTACACCCGCGCCGGGGCTACTCTTCGGCCGGGTCCTCTTCGGGCACCGGCGCGTGCAGCAGGATGGCCGTGTGCACCGACCGCACCGGGGCGTCCTGCTGCTCGTCGGCGATCAGCTCGGTGGTGGGCAGGTCGAGCACCTTGCCCATCAGCACCATGCGCTTGGAGGAGCCCCCGTCGAGGTTCATGGCCCGGTGGCAGCCCAGGGCCTGCATCAGGCGGGTGGTGGCTTCCAGCGTGAAGCCGGGGGCGCGGTGGAAGTTGCGCCCGTCGATGGCCGCCAGCACCAGGCGGTCTTGCAGGTCGAGCCCCACCGCGAGGCGCGGCAGCAGGTTCTGGTCGAGGGTCTCGTCGCTGGAGAAGGTGGCGGGTGGGGCGGTGCCTGTGAAGTCTTCGGCGCGCATGTCCATGCCGACCCGCATGTCCTCCACCAGCAGCGGGCCACCGGCCATGGCGTTGTGGGGCGGCTCGCCCCCGGGGCCGGGGGGGAGCTCGTAGACGAGCTTCGCTCCCGGGGCCAGGGAGTGGCGCCTGGGCTCGCTGGTGGGCAGGGCCAGGACGAAGCCTGCCAGGGGGATGGGCAGGCTGCCGCGCTGCAGGGCCAGCACGCGGTGGCCCACGATGGCCAGGGAGTGGCCGGCGTGCTCTGGGCTGTCGGGGCCCCAGGCGCGGTTGAAGGCCACCGCCTGTACGCCCAGGTTGTTCAGGGTGTTGCAGCTGGCGACGCGGGTGGTCTTGCCGTCGCGCCAGCGCAGCTGCACAGCGCGCAGGCCCATGCGCTCGATCCAGCAGTGGCCCGAGCTGTCCTGGGCCAGGGTGGCGCGGTGGAACACTGGCGGTGAGAGCACCTGGCCGTCGCGCACCAGCAGACCCACCGGATCGGTGCGGCGGCTGGGGGGCTCGATGTCGGCCTCGGAGTACAGGAAGAAGCCGCCGGAGACGGCGGCCACCGCGCCCGTGGCTTGAGCGTGCTGCAAGAAGTCGCGGCCCACGCGGGCCAGGCGTCGGCAGTCCAGGGCCTGCAGCCGGTGGTCGGTGGCCCGCAGCAGGTTGACGTGCAGCGGGCCCGAATCGCTCTCTCCCTGGAGCCAGGCGTGCTCCAGGCCCTCGGCCACGGGCCGCCAGTCCGCGGCTTCGGCGCACTCCTCGATGGTGGGAGGCTCTCTCCCCGCGAGCCGCTGGCGGTGGTGAAGCGCCGCGGCACGGCTGGTGTAGAAGTCCACCAGGGCGCGCACCCGCAGGGCGCGCGGGGCGGGGGCGGCCAGGATCTCGGCCATGCGGCAGGTGACGCCCGCGCGCAGCACCCGGGCCTCGGGGAGCGACTCGGCCATGGTGGTGAGCAGCCGCAGCAGGGCGGCAAAGCGGCGCCCGAACATGTGGGCCTGGTCGGCGTCCACCTCGCCGTCGAGCAGGTCGTCGATGCGCTGCACCAGGCCGGGCCCCAGCAGGCGCAGCTGCAGCTCCAGACCGTGCATGTCGCGACCACGGGGGCCGTCGATCTTTCGGGGCGGGCGGAAGGCTTCGAGCACCACGAGGCACTCGGGGTCCAGGCCCTGCTCGGCCACGAAGCGCCTGCAGACACTCATCCAGGTGGCGGCGCTCATTCTTCGGCACCCTCGAAGTTTTGCGGCGTGGGTCGCGGGCCCGGGGGTGGCCGTCCGCAGGGTGCGCGGCCCGAGGCGGGCAGGTGGCCTGGATCCTGGATGTGGCCCGTGCCCTGTACGGGGATGCGGTCTGCGTCGGTGAGCGGCGGGCGCTGCTTGGGGGGCAGGCCCAGCAGGCCTCGGACTCGGTACAGGGCGCGGCGCAGGTGGCGAGGCATGGGGATCCCTATCGCGCCTCCGCGGAACCGCCCGGCGCGCTCGTGGTCTGTGCAGCCATGCGCTGGATCCCTCTGCTGCTGGGCGTGGCTTGCGGGCCTGCGAGTGGGCCGCCCGTGACCGAGATCGCGGCTGCGCCTCGGGTCATCGAGCCCGTCGTGGTGGAGGAGACCGCGGCGCTGCAGGCCGTCGACAGCGCGGCGGACTATCGCGCCGCGGTGACTGAGATCGAGGCCAGGCGGGTGGAGCTGGCGGAGCGCTGGGCTGTGGGTGGGGAGCGCGAGGCCGTGCTGGATGAGGCACGGGAGCTGGTGTTCCGCTCGCTGACCCACGAGCTGATCCCTGCCTGGTACGGCACGCCCTGGGATTTCTATGGCACCAGCCAGGTGCCCGGGCAGGGACAGATCGCCTGCGGCTACCTGGTGAGCACCGTGCTGCGCGACGCGGGGTTCCGGGTGGAGCGGGTGCGCCTGGCCCAGCAGGCCAGCGAGCGCATCATCCAGACCCTCGTGCGGCCTGAGACCATCGCCCGCACCAGCCGGGCCTCCGCGGCGCGAGCGCTGCGACCGGTGACCGAGGGTGAGGACGGCATCTGGCTGGTGGGGCTGGACTACCACGTGGGCTTCGTGGTCAAGCGGGGCGAGCGGGTCCAGATGTGTCACGCGAGCTACCTGGATGACGCTCTGGCCCTGTGCGAGGACGCCGCCACTTCGCCCGCCTTCGTCTCCCGCTATCGCGTGCTGGGGCGTCTCCTGCAGGATCCCATGCTGCAGGCCTGGCTGGAGGGCAGGGCCTTGCCCACCTACCTGGGTGGATAGGTTCAGGTGACCAGGAGGTCGCCATGTCCCAGCTCTCCATGAACCTCGCCCAGGCCCGCGCCGCCTGGTGCCGCCACCAGGGTCTGGCCGCGCCGGGTGCGAGCGTTGCCCAGGTGATCGGGTCCACCGGCTGGATCCGAACCCTGGGAGGGGTGGACGGCTACCTGGCGCTGAGGGCGCGCCTGCCGGCGCTGTCGGTTCAGGCTCTGCACGCTGCGGTGGAGGCTCGCGAGCTGCAGGTGCTGCCCGCCGCGCGGGGTTGCATCTACGTGGTGCCGCGGGAGCAGGGTGCGCTCGCCCTGTCCCTGGCCAGGGATCTGAGCGCGCGCACCGGTGCTCGCGTGCAGCAGAAGGCGGGGGTGGTCGCCGGAGAGCTCCAACAGCTCGGGCTGGCCGTGGTCGAGGCTCTGGGTGAAGGGGCGCTGGGCACCGCGGCCCTGCGCAAGGCCCTGCCAGCGGGGGCGGTGCGCAGTCTGGGGGAGCAGGGCAAGAAGGTGGGCGTCACGTCCACACTGCCGCCCGCCCTGCGCCGGCTGGAGTTCGCCGGTCGCATCTACCGCCGGCCCGTGCAGGGGCGGTTGGACCACGAGCGCTACCTCTGGCGGCTGAGCGGCTCCGTTGAGGTGGACGAGCGGCCCGCCGAGGAGCGCTACGCCGACGTGGTGCGCCTCGTGGTGGGCTGGTTCGCACCCTCGACCATCACCGAGATCTCCGAGTTCACAGGGTTGGGCAAGCGGGTCGTGCGGGCGGCGGTGCAGGCGGCGGGGGCTGTCCCCGTGGCCGTGGAGGAGCACGCCGCCGAGGCCTTCATCCTGCCCGAGCAGCTCGACCGGCTCCATGAGCCCGCTCCTGGCGGGGCCTGCCTGCTGCCCGGTCTCGACAACCTGTTGACCTGGCACGGCGGACCGCGGCACTTCGTGCACCCCGCCGACCTGGAACGCCCCGTGGCCCCCTGGGGGCCGCGCCGTGGTGGCACCTGGAGCAGCGTCAAGCACGCCCTGACCCGGGTGGTGCTGGCCGAGGGTCGCGTCAGCGGCCTGTGGGAGTACGACCCCGACAGCGGTGAGGTCGTGGTGGGACCGTACACCTCGGGCCTGCCCGCAGGGGCGCCGCCGGAGGCGGAGCGGGTAGCCACCTTCCTGCGCGAGCAGGTGGGCCACGGCCGGGCATTTTCGAGGGACAAGGACGAGCACCTACGCCGCAGGGCCGAGCTGGTGCGCGCGCTCGGTTGACGCTGTCCAGCCCCAGGCTACATGGTGCCCGGCATGCCCCCGTAGCTCAGTTGGTCAGAGCAACGGCCTTCTAAGCCGTGGGTCGCGCGTTCGAGTCGCGCCGGGGGTGCCACGAGGTGCTCGACTTTGTCCTCCCCGCACGCGGACATGGGCACGCCCACCGAGCTGGACATCAAGCGACGAGGCTCCGCCGCCGAGCTCCTCAGGGCCCTGGGCCATGTCCCGGGCGCGGCCTGCGACGGCAGCCGAGGTCCACCAGGGCGCTCGCCGCCACGATGTCGCCCCCGCGACGGTCTCGCGTCACCAGGATGCTGGCCATGAGGCGGTCCTGCCACTCCCGGTTGATGAAGCAGCCCCGCAGGGGGAGCCGCCAGGCGCCGTGAAAGGGGTCGGCGTGGGCCTGCAGTGCGGTCTTCTTGCGCTCGCGGCCCTCTCTTCGTCGCGCCTTCGCGGCGCGCTGGGCGTCCTTGCGCTTGGTCCTCTTCGCCATGGAGTCTTCCTGACTGTCAGGCGCGCTCGGTCCTCTTCTTTCCAGCCTTCTGCAGGCAGCAGCGCTTGTACTTCTTCCCGCTGCCACAAGGGCAGGCCTGGTTGCGGCTCGTGGCGTGGCGTCTACCGGTGGCGGCCTGGAGCGCCTCGGCTTGCTGGAGCGATCGTTCGCCGATCGCCTTCACTTCGCGGGACTGCTGGGCGATCATCGCCCGCTGGTCGGGTTCTTCGGCGAGCCACGCGCGCACCACCTCGACGACATCGGCGTCGCAGTTGTCGGACCGCCATCCGACAGTGAGCCCGTCGCGTGCCAGGGAGCCGTCCACCATGAAGCTCTGCGCCAGGACCGCCGTGTCGTCGCCCTCCGTCGGCTGGCGCATCTCGTAGCCTTCAACATGGAACTTGTCGCAGTCGCAGTCTGGATTGGCGCAGTACAGTAGGTCGAACCACCATGTACGGCCCTCGTGCCGAACGGAGCCACACAGGGCTGAGCCACCCGAGTGGAGGCTTCGCCCCCCGGTGGCCAGGTCGAGCCAGGAGACGATGGTCTTGTCCCGGAGCTTCTGAACGGGGATGGCGGCGGTGGCCAGCCGCCGCTTGGCCTGCTTGCCGACCAGGTTGTTCGTGGCGAAGAGCAGTAGTGTATCGGCGGGTATGGCGTTGGCCGCCTCATGCAGCAGCATGCGCTGGGCGGCACCGGGCTCACCGTCACTCCTGAGCTGGCCTGTCTCTGGGTCGATCCAGGCCCTCGCGGCCGGTCCCATCGGTCGCAGCTGGCCCGTGGAGTCCACCTCGCGGAGGGTGAACTCCACGTCGAGGCAGTCGCAGTCGGGCTCCGCGCAGCAACGCAAGGAGACCATGAGTGGATACTTCAGGGTCGCCGCTTGTAGCAGCCCAGCTGCTGCCGGGTGGGCGGCCATGGCGGGGTGATCGGGGATCTCCTTGCGTAGGCTGAACTGCATGTGGGCTCCGTGTAGAGTCTGCCTATTCCTTCCCATCCAGCTCGGGATCGGCAAGCCCCTCCGTCAGATCGGCTGCTGACTCGAGGGGCTCTCTCTGGTCTCCCTGCGGCCCCAGCCGGGCGGAGGCTCGATCCGGCGCCAGCCCCAGCTTGACGACGCGGGCGACGATGGCTCCGTTGCTGCGGCCGAAATGTCGGGTGAGCTGGGCGATGGATTCGCCGGTCTGCCAGCGCGAGCCCAGCTCCTGATCCAGGCTCGGGTTCCAGGGGCTGCCCGCCTTGGCAGGCAGCGCCGGGCCCAGCTCCGGCTCCTCCGGCAGGGTCTTGGACACCAGCAGGTCCAGCGCACGGCGCAGATCCTTGAGCTCCACCACCGAGATGGTTGCGAGGGTGATCCCGTCGAGCTGCAGGTCCACGACGGGATCGCCACCGAGGCGGTGACCGTGCAGCAGCCAGCGGCGGCCCTCGCGAGACCAGGCCACCCGTCGTCCGTCGCCATCGTCGATCCGGAACGAAGATCGTTGTGGACCATCGAAGGTGAAGTGTCGGCCGCTCACGGCGAGAGCTCCCTGCCCAGCAGCCGCCGCGCGTCGTCGTTGACCGGTCGGATGAGCTCCCCGGGGAGCCCGGGCACGTGGGACAGCGCCACGGCCCGGGTGATGGCGTTGGCGTCATCCATGTCGAGGTAGCCCTTGGGCACGGCTTCGCCGAAGAGCCACACGGCGGCGTCCTCTACGCGGGGGGCCTGCTCCAGGGCGGCGCGATGGGCCGCGGCGTGCAGCATGGCCTGCAGCATCAGCTCCAGGGCCTCCTCGCCGTGGCCCTGTCCGTGCAGCAGCTCGGCGGCCTCCAGCTTGCGGCTGGCGTAGTCCAGCAGTGGCGCGGCCGCCGGCTCGTCGGCTGGCCGCTCGTGGATGACCTCCCCGGTGATCGCACCCAGGCGGGTGAGCGCGGCCGCGGCGCGGGCGTCGAGCAGCTCCACTCGCACCCCGAGGTCCAGCTCGGTCTGCAGCTCTCGGACCTGCCGCTCGTGCTCGTCGTCCACTCGATCCACCACGGCCACCAGGCCCTGCCCGGCGGTCATGATGCGCTCCAGCCGCGGCCCGAGGATGCTCTGCAGGCCCTCCACCAGTGGGTTGAGGTTGGGGCCGGTGGGGCGCTTTCGGCGCGCGGGAGCGGAGGTCGAGGGAGCGGCGGCTGGCTCCGGATCCCCGATCTCCGGCTCGATGGAGTCCATGGTCTCATCGCGTGGATCCTCCATCTCCACGTCCTCGCCCAGAGCCTCCAGCGCCAGCTCGATGCTGCGCCGGGACACGCCCACGACGTCTTCGCTCGCCTCGTCGCGGATCACGTTGTCGAACAAGAACTGCTTGCTGGCCACCAGGGCGGCCACCCGCGCCTCGTAGGCTTTCTGGGCCACCATCAGCACCACCTGCACGGGCTCACGCTGACCCAGGCGATGCACGCGCGCGATGCGCTGTTCGAGGACGGCAGGGTTCCAGGGCATGTCGAGGTTGATCAGGGCGCTGGCGGCCTGCAGGTTGAGGCCCACGCCTCCCGCGTCGGTGGAGAGGAAGACCTGGATGCTGGGGTCGTCCCGGAAGCGGTCCAGCAGGGCGCCGCGGTGCTTGGACGGCACCCCGCCGTGCAGGCGCACGCTGCCCAGACCCAGCGCGTTGGCGCGCTCCTCGGCCATGGCGGTCATGCGCTCCCACTGGGAGAAGATCACGACCTTGTGGTTGCCCTCGATGCAGAGCGTCTCGAGCAGGCGGGAGAGCTCGTCGAGCTTGGGGGAGCCCACCGTCACCTTGTCCACCAGGCCCGCGGCGTCGCAGGCCATGCGCGCTCGCTGCAGCGCGGCCATGAGCATGTTCTCCTCTGTTGGGGTGAGGGGGCGCGTCTTCATGCGGGCTGCGATCTTCGCGGCGGCCTGCAGAGCCGAGTCGTGCAGCTCCACCTGCCTCTTGTCCAGGGGCACATCGAGCTGGTGCTGGATGCGGTCGGGCAGCTGGTCGCGCACCAGGCTGCGGTCTCGGCGCAGCATGAGGGGAGCCAGGCGCCTGCGCAGCTCACTCAGGTTGCGGTAGCCGAGCACCCGTCCCCGGGGATCGCTGACGTGGAAGTCCAGCAGGTAGCGCCAGAGGGGTCCGAGCACGCGGGGATCCACCACCTGCATCAGGCTGTAGAGGTCTTCGAGCCGGTTCTCGAGGGGCGTGCCGGTGAGCACGAAGGCCCAGCGGCTCTGGATGGACTTGACCGCCGCGGCGCTCTTTGTGCGCCAGTTCTTGATGCGCTGGGCTTCATCGAGCACCAGCAGGTCTGGTGCCAGGATCTCCTGGATCACGGCGGCGTCCCTCAGCACCAGCTCGTAGTTGACGATGGTGAAGGGCGAGCGGGCCCTGTACTGGGCGTCGCGCTGGTGGGCCGGCCCCTGGATCACGGCGGCTCCGAGATCCGTGAAGCGCTCGATCTCCCGCTTCCACTGGTGCTTGAGAGATGCAGGACAGATCACCAGGCTGCGCTGGGCGCCCTCGTGTTCCCGCAGCCAGACCGCAGCGGCGATGGCCTGGAGGGTCTTGCCGAGCCCCATGTCATCCGCCAGCAGGGCGCGGCCGGTGGAGGCGATGAAGGCGACGCCTTCGACCTGGTAGGGGTACAGCCGGGCGCGGATCCCGGGCAGCTGGCCGCCCGAGCGACCGATCTCGCGGCGGATGTGCTGGGCCCGCAGCTGGTGCTGGGCTTCTTCGGCGCGCAGGTGCACGTGCTCCATGGCGTCGCTGCCCACGAGCAGATCGCGGTGACCCGTGAGCTCGCGCTGGAGGAGAAAGAAGGCCTGCGGCAGCTCACCCTGCAGGAAGCCCCGCTCGTCGAAGTGTCGATCCAGCACCGCGCCGAGCGCCGCGTCCAGCTTGGCCGGTCGGTGCACCCGGATGCGTGGAGCCTGCGGCACGTCCCAGGCCAGGTGCACCACCGGGATGGGAGGGCCCTGCCGGGCCAGGCGCTCGAACTTCTGTGGCGCTCTGTTGCGCAGCTTGTGCAGCACGGCCTCGATGTGCTTGCAGGTGCCGAGCCGGTTGGTGGCGAAGTCCGGGCAGCTGCAGTGGTTGGCGCGCTCGCCCACCGAGCGGATCTCTACGCGCCAGGGTGGTAGCCCCCTGTCGCGGCTCTCCATGGACTGGGCGTCCCAGCAGCCGAACCAGCGATCGCCGCTCTCGTGCTGTACCAGCACCTCGGACCGGCCACGCTTGGCGCGGGCCACGATGGCCTCGTCCGCTGCGCTCTCCACCTCCATGTCGTCCACGGGCTGCCGCGCGGAGTAGGCCAGCAAGGTGGCCACGGCGTGCTTGCAGGCGGGCTCCCAGTCGAAGGGACAGGAGCAGTCCACCAGGATCTCATCGTCCTGGTCCAGCCCGATGTCCACGAGGTAGGGCAGCTGGGGCCTGGAGCCTTCGACCGTGGCCCGGATGGAGCGCTCGTCGTAGCTGATGTCGGTGACCCGGTGCTCCTTGAAGTAGTCGATGCCCCGGCGCACGATGCGCTCCGAGGCCAGGGACCGGAGGCCGTCCAGGTCGAGCTTGAGAGGGTTGGGCTGCTGCATGGGGAGGTTCCTTCCTGGGTCGCGGGATCGCGGTCTATCCCAGGAGCGCTCGAGTCGGAGAGTGCAGCTGGGCCATCCTGCGGGCCGCCTGGACTTGCCAGGCGAGAGCCGGCGCCTCGAGTTTTGTCGAACGCGATGGTCGAGTGGTCGTGCTCTCGTCAGGTGCTCACCGCGCGCTTCGCGGCCGACGACTGCGGCGGCCTCTCGACCGACGCGCAGTCCGATGAGCTGCTGGTGCTCGACCAATTGCGTCGCCGGGTCGAGGGGTGACTCCCGCCACCTATCCCCCCCGAATTTGATCACCTCGCGACCTATGCCCCCAGGATCTGATCACCTGGGCGTCTGCGGGCGTGGAGACCTGCGCGGCGCGCGCTCTGGGAGAAGCGGCTTACGGACGAAGGCGGCATATGAGGGTGCTCCCCGCGGCAGGGTGCGCTGGGTGATCAGATCTCAGGTACATAGGTCAGGCGCTGTTCAGGTTTCAGGGACATAGGTCTCCCGACTGGTACAAATCCAGTGCCTCTCGCCGGAGCCTCGCTGTGCACCTCCCTCTTCCTGCCCTTCACCGCCTGCGCCAGCCACCCCCGGCCCCCGTCGCCCAGCCTGCCCCCGCCGAGGGCCTCGGCCCCGCCTCCCGCTTCTGGTTCGACTACGTCTTCGGGCTGTAGGCGAGGTACCGGACTCAGACCTGGGCCGGATCCATGGCCAGCACCGGTGCCGGCTGGCTGAACGTGGCCGCTGTTGCCTGGGCGCGGATCGTTCGGCATGGGTCCGGCGCCCGGGGCCACAGCTACCGGTGGGACGACCTGGACGAGGCCGTGCGCCTGGGCCAGGATGTGGGCTCCCACCTGGTGCTCGGGCTGCGCATGGGCGCGGGCTGGTTCAGCGGGCCTTTGGGCTACGAGTCCCACCTGGACTCGCGGTTGGCATAGCTGTACACCGGCAGCTCGGATCGCCTGCCGGCTCCGGAGCACGCGCGCTCGCGTCCGCCCACTCCACGTCGGAGGCGCTGTGAGCCTCCCCCACGGCGTCGTCCCCTGGTTGGATCATCGTTCCAGGTGGGTCGCCTGGAGGGCGCCGCGCGCGCCTTCGTCCGCTGCCCAGAGCTCGATCCGGGCGACGCCCAGGCACTGGAGCGCCTGGCCAGGGTCCAGCAGGCCAGGCGCGAGCCCAGGCTTCCCGGCCCCTCCGCGGAGTGATCATGCGAGGGCTTGCCGCGGGAGGCCCGGCACCCTATGGGGGCGCGCCCTCGGCGCCAGGAGTCCGCCATGAGCCTGTTCATCCGCCTCGTGTTCGCCGTCCTCTTCGCTGGAGCCATCTCCGCGGTGGCCGAAGACTGCCAGCCCTGCGACGACCCTTCGCAGATCTTCTGCTGCTGAAGATGGGGCGGGCGCCGCCGATCCAGGTCCTCTCTCCAGGAACCACCATGCGAGAATGGGAGTGCATCGACCACGAGGCCGTGCCCGACGACAACGGCACGCTCTACCTGATGGCGCGGGGCGGCGAGTACGCCATCCACGTCAACGGCCGGGAGCTGATGGGCAGCGGCCTGCACGGCTCCGAGGACGCGCTGGCCCACCTGGCCTGTGACCGCCTGCAGAACCTGGACGCCGCGCGCATCCTGGTGGGCGGGCTGGGCATGGGTTTCACCCTCGCCGCGGTGCTGCGGCGTCTCGGCCCCGATGGACACGCCACCGTAGCGGAGCTGATGCCCGCGGTGGTGCGCTGGAACCGCGAGTGGCTGGGCCGAGCCGCCAAGCACCCCCTGCGCGACCCTCGCGTCCAGGTGTACCTGGGCGATGTGGGCGACCTGGTGGAGCAGCCGCCCGCCCCATGGGACGCCATCCTGCTGGACGTGGACAACGGGCCGCGCTCCTTGACCCGTCCCACCAACGGCTGGCTGTACACTCCGCAGGGCCTGGTGGCCGCGCGCAAGGCGCTGGCCCCCGGAGGAGTCCTGGGCATCTGGTCGGCCTGGTCCGACGGCAGCCTCACCCGACGCCTGCGGGGATCGGGGTTCGAGGTGGAGGTGCTGCGGCACAGCGAGCCCCGGCGCCCGACGGCTGACGAGAGTGGCACCCACGTGTTGTGGATGGCGCGGCGGAGCTGAAGAGGCCTTCGCCCTACTCGAAGCTGGCCGTCAGGCTCCTGTCACCCGCCAGCGTGAAGCTGACCGAGGCCTCATCCCCCAGGGACCCATCCGACCACCCAGCGAACTCGTAGCCCTCCTCGGCCTGGGCGGTGACCGAGATGGGGATCCCCGTCCAGAATGTCCCGGTGAAGGGTGGATCCACCTCCACAACGGTCAGCTTGAAGCTGCCTGAATCCGGGGGATGGGCCTCAAGGCTGAGCTGGGCGGTGCCATCCAGGCGCAGATGAGCCTGCACCTGGGACCACAGGTAGGCGGGCCGCTGCTGCGCCCAGGTGCGGGCGGTGGCCACGTCCGAGTACCAGCTGGACACGGGGTAGCCGCACCAGGCGGCGTACTGCTCCTCCATCACCGGCTCGATACGGGCGTGCATCTCATCCAGGCGCTCCAGCGCCGGCCCGACGGCCAGGTTGGTGTTCAGGAAGTCGCTGGCCTGGTTGGCCAGCAGCACGCGGAATTCCTCGTTCTGCAGCGCGTTGGCCAGGGGCATGCCCGATCCGGACCAGCTGACGCTGGTGCCGAAGTGATCGTAGCCGTAGGACGGCCAGCCGTGGCCCAGGTCGAACACCATCCAGTGCCACTGGGCGTCGTCGGTGCGCTCCCGCCACAGGCGCAGGTTGTTGTACCACCAGTCGGAGTTGCCCCAGTAGCCCTCGGCGATGATGGCGGTGGCCAGGTTCTCGATGTCGGCCATGGCCTTGAATTGCTCCCATGCCTCGGGGTCGGACAGGTCGTTGGAGGAGAAGAACGCGTTGAACTCGTCGAAGGCCTCCCAGTCGCCCTGGTTCACCCGCCACCAGTCGTCGCTGCCGTCGGCGGTGCACTCGATGCGGTCCAGGGTGTCGGGGTCGGCGCCGAAGTGGGCCTGGACGTAGTGCTCGTCCTGCTTCTCCCTGAACGCGTACAGGCCCCAGAACTGGCCGTTGAGGTACACCACGCAAGGCTCCCAGGCCTGGGTCTGGATGGTGGGAAAGCGCACGTTGTCTGCATCGCGGAACACGCGATCCACAAAGGCGTTCTCGGTGTGGGCCGGGCACCAGTCGCCGGCGCCCTCGAGGATCATGATCTTGAAGGAGTCCAGCTCTTCGTAGGGGAAGAACTTGTAGTCCAGGCTGTCGAGCCCGTAGGCGGAGCGGGCCAGGATGCGGAAGCTCTTCTGCTCAAACGCCTGGGTGTAGCCGCCGTGGATCTTGACCCCCACGTCCTGGTCGATGACCACGCCGCCGTCGGGCTCGAAGATCTCCATGTGGGCGTCGCGCTCCCAGTCCTCCCAGAAGTTGGCGCCGAAGTAGGGATAGTACTGGTAGTAGTCCTCGGGGCCGTAGACGTAGATGCCCGTCTGCTCGTCGTACAGGTCGAAGGGGTCCACCACCAGGGACACCACGGCCAGGTCGTCCTCCAGGATGGCAGGATCCTGGCTGTAGCTGGCGCTGGCCACGCGGCTGGGCCACAGCCCGTCCACCCAGGCGCGGGCACGCACCACCGACAAGGGCGTGCCTGTGGTCATGGAGAAAGGACCGTCGTACAGCTCGCTCGCCTCGTCGGGCGCGGCGCCATCGGTGGTGATGCGCAGGGTGGCGGCGGCATCCTCGCTGCTGGCGGTGATGGTGACAGCCGTGTCGTAGAAGCCAGGGCCGGGCGAGAGGGTGGGGGTGGCGGCGAAGCCCGGGCGTGACTCGCTGCTGTTGGCCTCGCCCGGTGTGGGCTCCACGAAGTAGCCCCAGCTGTCGGGCTCCGCGGCGGGGCGGCCGTAGGAGATGTCGCCGTAGAGGCGCCCCGGGTCCACCCGGTCCACTGAGCATCCGTCGGCGGCGCTCAGGGTCACCTGCTCCCCCTCGGCGGCCAGGGAGAAGCTCGTGTGGAGCTCGCCCGACGAGCTGTCATCGCCGGACGCGAACAGCAGCAGCAGCTCTCCTGGCTGCAGCTGCCGGGCGGGGAGCTGCCATCGCTGGCCGTCATCGCCCAGGGCCCAGCCCTCGATGGTCACGGTGACCTCGTCCAGGTTGGCCAGCTCGATCCAGTCGGGGGTGTCGCCCTCGCTGTCCTCGAGGGTGTGGAGGTTGGCGGACATCAGCTCGTTGATGACCAGCTTGGGGTAGCTGTTCTCATCGCAGGCGCTGCCCACCTGCTCCGCCGTGTCCCCCGCACTCGGCTCGCTGTCGCCGGGAGGGCCCAGGACCGACACGGGCCGGCAGGCCGCGAGCGCGAGCACCAGGAACCAGCGCTTTCGATGGCCGTCCATGGTGACCATGGTAGCACCGTCGGGATCGTCGAAGAGGTGTCGAACTTCGACGATCTCGTTCGACACTTCGACGTTCTCCAACGGACGAAGGCCGAGAATCGGCTGGCACGTTCCCTGCTCATGGAGGGGCCGACCCCCAACATGGAGCGAACCATGACTGTTCTCGAGAGTCCCTCTCAGGTCCAGCCGGAGGCCCACGGCCAGGTGGAGTGGCCGGAGACCCTCCCCAACCCCTGGCAGCCGGTGGACGAACTCCCCTGGGATCGCTGGTGCGGGCCCTGGCGCGACGAAGATCGCGAGCCCGATCCCCTGGGCAGCTGGTTTTTCTGCGCCGGCATGATCCTCTGGGAGATCCAGGACGGCCTGCACCCACCCTACGACGCGGTGCTGTACATGCCCGAAGACGAGTGGCTGGACCTCATCCTGGAGTGGCTGATGGGCGCGGATCCCGGCAAGCCTCCGCCCCTTCACCACCGCCGCAGGCTGGCCGCGTGGAAGCGCCGGCAGGCGGGGGTGAACTGCTACATCGCGGCCATGCTCGCCAGGAAGTCCCGCCTGATGCTGGATGCCTGGGCCGGGTCTGGAGCCGTGGGCATGGTGAGCTGATCGCCCCTCGGTCCGGGCGGGGCGATAGGATCTTCGCTCCGCCCGGAGTCTGCATGGCCACCCTGTTCGAGACCACCCGCTTGAAGAGCGTGGAGCTGGGCAACCGCCTGGTGCGCTCGGCCACCCACGAGGGCCTGGCCGACGAGCAGGGGGCACCCAGCGATCGGCTGTTTGAGCTCTACGGGCGGCTGGCGCGCGGGGGCGTGGGCCTGATCATCACCGGCTACGCCTCGGTCTCGCCCGAGGGCGCCTCGCCCTATCCGGGTCAGCTGGCCATGGATCGCGACGATCTCGTGCCCCGTTTCCGGGCGCTGGTGGAGCACGTGCACGCCCAGGGCGCGCGCATCGCGCTGCAGCTCGCCCACTGCGGCCGGCAGACCCGGCCTGAGGTCACCGGGCACCCGGCCATCGCCCCCTCGCCGGTGCGCAACGGCATGTTGTCCGGCGTGCCGCAACAGATGAGCGAGGCCGACATGGAGCGCGTGCTGCAGGCCTTCGCCCAGGCAGCCCGCCGCGCCCGCGAGGCCGGCTTCGACGCGGTGCAGCTGCACGGGGCCCACGGCTACCTGATCAACCAGTTCCTGTGCCCGCACACCAACCGCCGCACCGACTGCTGGGGCGGCTCGCTGGAAGACCGCATGCGCTTCGTGGTGGAGCTCTATGACCGCTGCCGAGCCGCGGTGGGCCCCGACTACCCTCTGCTCATCAAGATCAACGTCGAGGACCGCATGAGCGGCGGCCTGCGCCTGGACGAGGGCGTGGAGATTGCGGTGCAGCTTGGCGCGCTGGGCTTCGACGCCCTGGAGCTGAGCTGCGGCATCAGCGAGGACGGCATCAGCACCATGCGCGGGGACCTGCCGGTGGACGTGTTCCTGTCCGAGTGGGATGAATTCCGCAGCGCGCCCTGGTGGCTGCGCCTGTTCGTGCGCTGGTTCGGCCGCTGGTGGTTCCGGCCTCCGCCCATGATCCAGGCCTTCAACCGCCCGGCGGCGGCCCGCATCCGGCAGCGCAGCCGGGTGCCCCTGCTCCTGGTGGGGGGCTTGACCGATCCGGCCGCCATGGAGCAGATCGTGCAGAGCGGGGATGCCGACTACATCAGCCTCTGCAGGGCTCTGGTGGCGGAGCCGCACTTCCCCCGCACGCTGCGCGATGGCCGTCGCGAGCCTTCGAAGTGCATCCACTGCAACCTCTGCCTGGCCTACATCTCCACCGCTCCGCTGCGCTGCTACCGGGGAAAGCGGCGCGAGCCCACCGCGCCCGAGCGTCAGCTGGAGGGCGGAGCCCGGGCCGGCTAGGCTGCCCGCCCCCGCTGTGCGTCATCGAGGAGCCCCCATGCAGCTTTGCTACTCCACCTGGTCCGAGGTGGAGGCCTACCTCCAGCAGCGCGACGATCTCCTGATCCCGGTGGGCGCCACCGAGCAGCACGGGCCCTATGGCCTCATCGGCACCGACCAGCTCTGCGCCGCGGGCGTGGCCGCCCACGCGGGTCGGCGCGGCGGAATCCTGGTGGGGCCCACGCTGCAGGTGGGCATGTCGCTGCACCACCTGGCCTTCCCGGGCTCCATGTCCCTGCGACCTCAGACGATGATGGCGGTCATCGAGGACTGGGCCTCGTCGCTGGCGGGCCACGGCTTCCGTCACCTGCGCTTCGTCAACGGCCATGGCGGCAACGTCTCCAGCCTGCAGGCGGCGTTCTCGGCCGTGAGCGTGGCCCATCCCCAGCTGCGCTGCCGGCTGAGCAGCTGGTACGAGCTGTCGGGTGTGCAGGCCCTCATCGAGGAACACCTCGGAGCTGCGGACGGTGCCCACGGCACCCCCAGCGAGCTGTCGCTGGCCTTCGCCCTGCACCCCGAGCAGACGCGGGTCACCGCGCCCCAGCCCCCGGCCCCTGCCGACGTGGCCATCTATTCTGCCGAGGACCTCCGCCGCCGCTACCCCGACGGCCGCATCGGCGCCGATCAGCACCTGGCCGACCCCGACCTGGGCCGCCGCCTGCTGGAGGCCGCGGTCACTGACCTGCTGGTGGAGCACGAGGCCTGGCTGACGGAGGGCTAGTGCCCGTGCCCAGAAGTACCTGCCCACCCTGCTGGGCGGCCAGATACT
>CAZEJJ010000156.1:0-7944 GCA_964512185.1 uncultured Enterobacterales bacterium
GGGGGGGGGGGGGGGCCCGGGCCGCGGGGGGGGGGGGGGCCCCCCCCCCCCGAGAAGCCTGGTGCACGCGCACTAGAACAGCTGGTTCGCCAGGTAGCTGGCGGCGGCGGCGTCTGTGGGGGCGGTGACGGAGAAGCGCAGGTCGATGACCTGCTCCTCGCCGGGCTGCAGGTTGAGGGTCCACTTCATGATGCCGGGGCCGTCGGCCTCTTCGGCCGGGTCGGCGGGGGTGGTCTCCTCGAGCTTGACCTTGACCTCGTCCACCTCGGACACGGGCAGCTGGTCGGCCACGCGCACGACGCGGGCGGCGTCGCCGTAGTTGGCCACGGCGATGCGGAAGTGGAAGGTCCAGCGCACGGTCTTCTTGCCCATACCCAGGGCCTCCTGCTGGCGGGACACGAGCTGACGCTTGACCTTGACGCTCTCGTCGATGCCGAAGGAGAGCAATAGCTCCTCGCCGGGCAGCACGGAGTCGAGGCTGCCGGAGCCCAGGAAGTCGCCGCCGGTGTAGGTGCTGACGGCGCCGGGCAGCAGGGGCACCTGGCCTTCGTAGCGCAGGCGGGCCTGGCGGAAGACCTCGGGCATGAGCTTGGGCACGGTGGCCAGCTCCTGGACGGCGGTGAAGGTCTGGCTGCCCACGGGCAGGCGCTGCTGGCTGCCGTCGCCGGCCACGGTGCGCTGGCCGGGGATGGCGAAGACCACGGCGCCGGAGCCGCGCACACCGGCGGTCATGTCGCTGTCCACAATGCCTTCGCTGCTGGGCACCGGCTCGGCGGCTGCGCGGGCGTTGCCGGGCTCCTGGTAGTGGCCGCGGCCCACCATGAGGTTGTCCACCACCGAGTAGGCGCCGTAGGTGGCGTCGCGGCCCAGGGTCCAGGTGCCCAGCTGGGGCAGCTCGCCTGAGGTGCTGGGATCGGCGGTGGACAGCTGCAGCTCCACGTCCTCCCAGTCCTCGCCGGTCTGCTGGGAGACCAGGCCGTAGTACTCCAGGGTGACGTGGCTGGTCGTGTCGTCCAGCCGCGCGTTGTAGGAGGGCCACCAGCGAGCCCCGTGCACCTGGTAGCGCAGGCCCACGGCGACGGTGCCGGCGCTCTCGGCGTCGAGATCCACCCGCACCTGCATGCCGGTAGCGAGGGGATTCTCGAGCTTGATGAGCAGGGGCGACAGCTCCTCGCCCAGCTCCTCGGCCTGCTCCTCTTCGGCGCGCAGCCTGGCGGCGATGTCCTGCTCGGCCTCGCCAACGAACACCAGGGTGCCCTTGACCTGGTCCAGCGAAGGCGGCGGCACGTCGCTGCCCACGGTGCCCAGCAGGGTGTTGCGCAGGTAGGCGCGCTGCATGAGCAGGGCCTCGATGCGGTCGCGCACCTGGCCCAGCTGCTCGGTGAGCTCCCTGGCCTGGTCGCGGATGCCCTGGATGCGCTCGGTGTCCTCCACCTCGCCCTGGCCGGAGACCAGCTCCAGGCCCACGATGCGGGCGGGCCCGGAGGCCACGAAGGCGTTGAGGCTCTCGGGAGAGAGGCCCAGAGGCAGGCCCTCGAAGGTGACGGCGCCGGGGCCGGCGTCCAGCTCGTGCTCCAGGCCGCGGGTGACCAGGGCGCGATCCCGAAACACCGTGACCGCGGTCATCTGGGAGTTGGGCTCCAGGGGCAGGCTGGGGGGCGGACGGTAGCCCGGGTCCACGTAGCCCAGGGCTGCCAGCTGGCGCGCGGCCGGTGAGGGCTGCGGCGCCTCCAGCATCATCTCCACCTCGTCCAGGTCGAAGTCCAGGTTCATGCGCGCCTTGGCTTCGGCCGCGAAGTCCGAGCCGCCGGCCAGGGCCAGGCGCGGCAGCAGCAGGGCGGCCGCCAGCATGGCGGCGGTGAGCAGCAGGATCAGGGCGGGTGACACCAGGGCGCGGCTGGTCGCGAGGGCGCGGGCGCGGGGTCTGCGAGGGTCGGAGGAGGAGGACATGGGGGCTCCGTGGGCTTGGGTGGGCGGGGTTCCGACACGCGGAACGTCGGGCCTGTTCCATGTCTTTCACCAGCGGCTGCGCCAGCCCCGTGATGGGCGTGCCAGCGGGGGATCCGCGTGCTATCGGTCCTTCTCCCAGGAGGTCCCCATGAGCCACCCTCTCGTCGCCCGCTACCTCGTGCCCAGCCTCATCGTCACCGGCATCGTCATCGCCTGCGGTGGCGAAGACGCCGACGCCCAGGACCCGGCGCCCGCTCCCGCTCCCGCTGCGCAGAAGGTGGTGGTCATGAACACCAGCGCCCAGCCGTGGACCGGCATGACCGTGATGGTAGACGGCGTGCCCGCCTGCCAGGTGGCCGACCTGGCCCCGGGCGGCTCGGTCACGGTCTCCCAGGGCAGGTGCGAGACCTTCGTGCCCCCCGAGGCTGCTGTGGCCGAGGCCGCACCCGAGCAGGCGGTTGCTCCCGCCCCCGCCGCTGGCGCTGCCCCGGTGGAGCGCAGCTCCGCGCCCGCCGCCGCCACCCTGCACGGCACCGCCAAGGTCACCGGCGGCTTCGGCCCGGCCCGCCGCGTGGGCGTCACCAACCAGGACTCCTTCGACTGGAACAAGTGCACGGTCACCCTCAACGGCGAGTGGGGCTACCACATGCCCCACCTGTCGGCCGGTGAGTACGAGGGCATCATGGGCGGGCGCTTCAAGAACTCCACCGGCGACATGATGACCAAGAACCACCAGATCACCGCGGTGCGCATCAGCTGCAACGAGGGCTCGGGCACCTTCCAGCCCTAGATTCTGGCTCGCCGAAAACAGGCGGCCGAGGCGGCCGAAGACGTCGCGCAGGCGGTGGCGGGAAAGCCATTGCCGCGGACCGTTCCCCGATGTACAAAGGCCCCAGCCCCGCACCTTGAATTCCGCCCGCTGGAGGCCGCCATGCGCCTGTTCTGGTTCGCCCTGCTCCCCCTCGCCGCCTGCAACCCCGACGGCCCCGGCCAGGGCTCCTGCGACGCGGTGGAGGTGCTCATCAACGAGGTGCTGGTGGACGCCGCCGGCGACGACGAGGGCTACGAGTGGGTGGAGCTGGTCAACCTGGGCAGCGCCGAGGTGGATCTGTCGTCGTTCTACATCGGCTGGCAGAAGTCCGAGTCCTCCACGGGCGAGTCGGCGGGCTTCCCCAGCGGCACTGTGATTCCAGCTGGCGGCTACCTGCTGCTGGGCGAGGAGTCGGTGGACGGCACCGACGTGGTGCTGGATCTGGACCTGGGGCAGGGCACCGGCGGCGACGGGGTCTACCTTTTCAATCCCTGCGGTGAGCCGGTTGACGCCGTGGTCTACGGCGACAGCAACGACGACTCCATCCCCGACGAGAGCGGCTCCGAGGCCGCCTCCAACGCGGGCAAGCCCGGCGCGGGCGAGAGCCTGGCCCGCTGCGCCGATGGGATCGACGGGGTCGACACCGACGACCCCGGCTCAGACTTCATCGTGCTGGGCGAGACCAGCATCAGCCCGGGCGAGGCCAACGCCTGCCCCTGCGAGTCCCAGGGCGCCGATGTGCAGGTGGTCATCAACGAGGTGCTGGTGGACCCCGACGGCGCCGACGGCGGCCTGGAATGGATCGAGCTGTACAACGCGGGCTCCAGCGACGCCTGCCTGGATCTGTGGACCATCGAGTACTTCAAGGGCGACCCGCTGGACGGCACCGAGCGCACGCTCCCGGTGGGGCTGTCCATCCCGGCTGGCAGCTACGTCACGCTGGGCGACGAGGACGTGAGCTTCGAGCCCGATGCCCTGGCCGATCTGTCCTTCGGCAACGGAGACGACGGCGACGCCATCCACCTGTACGACTACCAGGGCGACCTGGAGGACGCGCTGGTGTACGGCGGCAGCAACGAAGACGGCATGCTGGACGAGGGCGGCGTCGCCACCAGCGTCGCCGCCGATCCCGGCGCCGACATGACGCTGGTGCGCTGTCCGGACGGCCAGGACACGGGCGCCTCGGGCGACGACTTCGCCACCTGCGGCTTCGCGGGCGGCACACCGGGTGAGAGCAACAGCGCCTGCTGCGGCGGCGGCGGGGCCTGCGACCAGGCCAGCGACGTCACCCTGGTCATCAACGAGATCATGGTGAATCCCGCCGGCGCTGACGGCGGCTACGAGTGGGTGGAGCTGTACAACCCGGGCACCACCGACATCGACGCCTCCACCTGGCGCTTCGAGTGGTACAAGTCCGACCCCGGCTCGGCCTCGGGATCCGCCGCCCTGCCCGCGGGCACCTCCATCCCCTCCCACGGCTTCCTGCTGGTGGGCGAAGAATTCGTGTCGGGCTTCGACGTGGAGGCCGCCCTTGACTTCGGCAACGGCACCAGCGGCGACGCGGTGCACCTGGCCGACTGCTCGGGCAATCTGGAGGACGCGGTGGTCTACGGCGACGACAACGAAGACGGCATGCAGGACGAGAACGGCACCGCCACCTCGGTGGCCGACAAGCCGGGCGACGACGAAGCCCTGGCCCGCGACCCGGACGGCAGCGACTCCAACCGCTCCGGCGACGACTTCTGCATCGCCAGCAGCGACACCCCGGGCTCCGGCAACGCCGGCTGCCTGTAGGGGCTCGAGATGCCTGCACGCCCCGATCCCCGCTGGCTGCGGCCGGCCCTGCTGCTGGCCCTCGCGCCTTCTCTGCTGGCCTTCGACTACGGCACGCCCATCCTGGTGCGCTCCGAGGCCGACATCATCGAGCTGGAGTACCTGGGCGAGCTGGACGAGGAGCTGCGCGACCAGCTGCTGGACCTGCTGGACCACCGGGTGGACCTCAACACCGCCAGCCGCGAAGACCTCTACCTGCTGCCCGACGTCACCTACTCCATGGTCGACGCCATCATGGCGCGCCGAGAGCGCGAGCCCTTCCGCAATACCCGCGAGCTGCGCGACGTGGTGGGCCGGCGCACCTGGACCCAGGTCAAGCCCTTCGTGCTGGCCATGGAGGTCGCCGAGCCACCCGAGCCCGTCACCGGCTCGGTGAGCGTGCGCTACCTGGACAAGCTCCAGGACGACCGGCCCCCCGTGGTCTACCTGAAGACCCGCGAGAAGTACCGCAAGTGGCTCGAGGTGGGCCTGCTGGTGGCCGAAGAGGACGACCTGTACGGGGTGGAGTACGGGGACTCGGGCATCACGGTGGAGGGCAAGCGCCCCAAGGTGGCGCTGGAGCGCATCTACGCCTCCGTCGACCGCGGCTCGTGGGAGCTCATCGTGGGACACTACGCTGCGGGCTTCGGCCAGCGGCTGACCTTCGACGTCACCGACAAGCAGCGCCCCCACGGCTTCTACACGGATCTCAAGATCTACGAGGACTACGAGAACTACGACTCCTACTCCATCTCTCGCCGGCTGATGGGCGTGGCGGCCAGCACCGAGCGCCACCTGGGCGAGGGCGACGTGGCCCTTCAGCTCACGGTCTTCGCCTCGTCCAACCCCCAGGACCTCTACTACACCTACTTCAGCCCCCACGACTACACGGTCACCGGCGAAGACGAGGTGGACTACCCCACCTTCCCCTGGGTGTACCGCGAAGACATCCTGGGCCTGAACGCCAGCCTGTGGTGGAGCAAGCGCACGCACCTGGGCGCCACCGCCTGGGGCGGGCACGTGGACAAGGCCTTCGACTTCGACTTCACGGGCACGCCGATCCCCAACCGTGACTTCTACGGCGCCGCTGGAATCGACGGCGCCTGGGGCCAGGGCATCGTGGACCTGCTGGGCGAGGTGGCGGTCACCGACACCGGCGGCCTCGGGGCGCGGGTCGAGGGCGTGGTGGACCCGGGCATCATCGAGTCCAGCCTGGCCCTGCGCTACTACGGCACCGACTTCGACAACCCCCACAGCCGCGGCCAGTCCGAGCCCGACCAGTTCGGCTGGACCACCTACGACGAGGTGGACTATGTGATCTCGGGCGGTGACCGCGACCGCGACGAGATCGGACCGCAGCTGAAGTTCGTCTTCGATCCCTTCGGCTGGCTGCGCATCCGCGGCAAGGGCGATCTGTGGATGGTGCCCTCCGAGGAGCTCACCCATTCGTACATCGAGGGCCGGGTGGACATCGACCCGGTGGCCTGGGGCGGGCTCGACCTGGTGGCCTACATGCGCGACAAGGACCTGTCTCAAGGGGGGAGAGAGCAGGACTACGACGACGACGACGGCGCCGGCTCCAGGTCGGCGCTGGGCGTGGGCCTGCGCGCGCAGCCCATCGAGGACCTCATCTTCCAGGCCTTCGCCAAGCAGATCTTCGAGGACTCCTCCACCTACAGCGACGAGTTCATGAAGGACCGCTACATCTGGGGCAAGCTGACCTGGGACATCACCGAGAGCTGGGAGGTGGCCGGGCGCTTCAAGCTCTACGACGAGCGCATCGACACCCACGACGCGGGCAAGGAGTACTCGTCCTGGTACGGCCAGGTGCGGGCGCGGCTGTTCGACAGCCTCACCCTGTTCGGGCGCTACGAGCAGGTGCGCGATCTCGACGACCCCGACGCCGATCCCAACCCGGAGCACAAGCTCAAGCTGGGCACCGACTTCCGGTTCTGATGCAGCGGCTCCTCCTCGCGCTCGCTGTGGGCCTGGCCGGCTGCGACACCTGCTTCCGGCAGGTGGAGGTGCCCTGCCTCGATCCGGTGGAGGTCGCGGTGGTGCGCGTGGTGGACGGCGACACCTTCGACGTGGAGCCGGCCATCGAGCTGCCCGACGGTGGCACGGTGGATCGGGTGCGCCTGCTCTGCGTGGACGCGCCGGAGATCTCAGGGGTGTCCGAGTGCTACGGCACCGAGGCCGCCGACTGGCTCACCGAGCGCCTCGAGGGCCAGCAGGTCACGCTGCACTTCTCGGATGAATGCGTGGGCAGCTACGATCGCGCCCTGGTCTACGTCAAGCAGGGGGGCGAGCTGTTGAACCTGGAGCTGGCCCGCCAGGGCCTGGCGCTGCCCATGGACGAGTGGTTCTCCGACTACCCCTGCTGTGAGCAGGCGCTCGAGGCGGTGGAGGCCGCCAAGGGTGCCGGCCAGGGCGGCTGGGCGGAGTGCGGCGGATCGCCGTGGACGGAGTGGTAGGGAACCCCGCGGGCCGCGCGGGTGTCCCGGTGAGCATGCTGTGCGCCGCTCGCTGCCTGCTCGCTGTCTGTCTGCTGTGCGCCAGCCCGGTCTGGGCCGAGACCCTGGCTGGGGGCTATCCGCCGCCGGAGGGGGCGCTGCGGATCTCGGGAGGGGAGTTCGGCGCCTGGCTGGGTGCGCTGGAGCTGGCAGCCGAGGACCAGCCGGTGCGCACCCACCAGGGGCAGGAGGTGCCGGGCAACTTCCACGTGCTGCGGCTGCCCATGGTGTCAGGGGATCTGCAGCAGTGCGCCGACAGCGCCATCCGGCTGCGGGCCGAGTGGCTGCGTGAGCAGGGCCAGCCGGTGCTGTTCCACGCCACCAGCGGTGACCCCATGCCCTGGTCCCGCTACCAGGCCGGCGAGCGGGCCTACGAGGAGGGCAACAGGCTGGCCTGGCGCGCCGGCAGCCCCGCCAGCTGGGATCAGTACCTGGGCGCGGTCTTCATGTGGGCGGGGACCCGTTCGCTGGCCTATGACACGGTGGCGGCGAGGGATCCGCTGCCGGGCGATGTGCTGGTGCTGCCCGGTTCGCCGGGGCATGCGGTGGTGCTGCTGGACGTGGCGGTCAAGGAAGGCGAGACCTGGATCCTGGTGGGGCAGGGGTACATGCCGGCGCAGGACTTCCACGTGGTCATCGGCCCCAGCGCCGGCTGGTGGCGCTGGTGGCCGGGTGCGCGGGTGGGACCCTGGGAGTTCCCGGCGAGCAGCCTGCGGCGGTGGAAGTAGAGGGCCGGGTGTGCGGAGGGCGGTGTGCGCCCTGCGACCTCGCGCCTACAGGTCGCGAGCTGACCACGGGGGCGTCTCAAGTCGGCGCTCACCTGGGTGAGCCGGGACCTGGGGCAGCATAGGCGCCTCA
>CAZEJJ010000156.1:8044-17627 GCA_964512185.1 uncultured Enterobacterales bacterium
CTCAAGTCGGCGCTCACCTGGGTGAGCCGGGACCTGGGGCAGCATAGGCGCCTCAGGTCGGCGCTCACCTGGGTGAGCCGGGACCTGGGGCAGCATAGGCGCCTCAAGTCGGCGCTCACCTGGGTGAGCCGGGACCTGGGGCAGCGCAGTTCGACACCTTGACGTCGAACGGTCGACGATCGTCGAAGTCTGGAACGGGTCGAAGCCTGTTTTCGGTTGGCACAGGCCTTGCGTAGGGGTGGGGCGTCTCTCAACACGGAGTCCTCATGCGTGCCTGGCATCTTCGCTTCTCGTCGGATGGTCGCCATCCCATGTTCCCGACCGAGCGCTCGCTGCGGCAGGCGGTCCGCGCCCTCGCGCGCACCGCGCCGGGCGAGCTGGTCCTCTTCTGCATCGTGGACGATCACGTGCACGTGGTGCTCTTCTGCGAGCGCGACGTGGCGGGCTTCCGCGCTCGGTCACTCTCACGCGTGCTGCGCCCGCTGGCGGCGGTGCCCCTGGACGAGGCCTACATCAAGGCGGTGCAGTCCCGGTCCCACATGCAGTGGCTGGTGCGCTATTGCCTGTCCCAGACCGAGCATCACGGCCTGCAGGTGCACGCGGCCACCTGGACGGGCAGCTGCTTTGCCGACCTGGTCGGCGCCCGCCGTCTGCCAGGGCTGGAGCTGCGAATCCGTGACGCCTTGCCTCGCTTCCAGCTCCGCAGCGCCTGCGCAGCCGCGGGGGTGGAGCTGGGCGATCTCCAGCCGCTGTCATGGGAGCGGGTACGCTCCCTCGGTGCCAGGCGGGTCGTGTCCGCTGCGGCGGCGGTGCTGGCGGTGGATGAGTCCCTGCCGGGGAAGGGTGCCGACGTGCTCCAGGCCCGACGGCTCGCGGCCACAGCCGGTGTTCGAGCGGGGGTGGACGCCGTCGAGCTGGCCTGGGCGCTCGGCTGTCAGCGCCGGCACGTGGCGCGGCTCGTCGAGCGCGCACCACCTGAGCCGCTGCTCCGCGCGCTGCGCGTGCGCCTGGCCCTCGAGGAGGCGGCGCGGCCCGCTACTTCGAGCCAACAGGTCGCGAGCTGAGCACGGCCGCACCTCGATCAGGCGCTCACCGCGGGAGCGTAGGTCTCTGGCGTAGGTCTCTGGTTGATATGATTACATTTTTCTAAAATGTAATCATATCAACCAGAGACCTGGACCCTTGGACCCTATCAACCAGAGACCTGGACCCCGCGGTGCCTTGGTTCGGGAGGGGATGAACCCCTCCCCTACGGCGGTGAGGCGACCTGGGGGCCGTCCCCTGGGAACAGGGCCAGGAAGAGGCGGCGCAGGCTCAGGCCCAGGCAGGCCCAGAAGAGGGGGAGCCACAGGGGCAGGGGGCCCAGGCTGGAGTCGGGGTAGGTGAACAGGCCGGCGGCGGCGAGGCTGGCCTCTGCGGCCAGGTCGATGCCGGCGGCCAGGAGCGCCAGCTGGAGATCGCCAGGGGCGCGGTAGCGCAGCAGGCGCAGGGCCAGCGCGAGCCCCAGCAGGGCCGTGAGCAGCAGCTCGTGGGAGTGCAGCAGGGCAGGGGAGAGGTACAGCACCACGGCCCCCAGGCACTCGATCAGCAGGCCGCGCCGGCTGGAATGGGGCCCGGCACCCAGGCGCAGCTCCATGAGCCGGAACAGCCAGGCGGCCAGGGGCAGGAGCAGCAGGTAGACCAGCGCCACCCACCAGGGCAGCGAGGCGCCCGGGGGCAGCCGCCAGACGCCGGCTTGCAGGTGCAGCAGCTCGCCCCCGAGGCCCAGGGCGGCGCCCACCACTGCCAGCAGCAGCAGGCGGCGGCGGCTCACGGCTTCACTCGGCGTAGCTGGGATCGATCTCCACCAGCCGGTCCGCCAGCACGGCGTTGTCGTCCCAGTCACGGGGGCCGGAGTCGTCCATGAACTCGAAGTCTCCGATGACGATGATCTCGCCCCCGGCGCCGGGCCTGTCGCGGCCGATGACGTAGTCCTCGTTGTGGCGAGCCAGGTAGCTGCCGTCGCCGATGTCCACGTAGCAGGCGTCGCGGAAGCGCAGGGCGTTGACGCCGGTGGTGACCTGGTGCTCGGCGATGAGCCCGATCTCGGCCACCTGGTACTGCTGCAGCCCCGAGCCCGTGTAGGACATGCTGGAGCCCAGCCCCGCCAGCAGCTCGTTGGGGGTGGACAGGGCGCAGCCGTCGCGCTCGTTGAGCAGGATCATGCGCGTGCCCGCCGCCAGGGCCTGGTCGAGCTGCTCCAGCTCGGCGGCGGAGAAGCTCTGCTCGCCGGTGAAGCCGGGGGCGATGAAGAAGATGGCGCGGTAGGCGCTGAGGCTGTCGGGGATGTAGTCCCGGTGGTCGGCGTTCCACTCGTAGCGGTTCTTCCACACGGCATCGACCGCCTCGAAGGAGCCGAAGCCGTCCTCGTCCTCGGTGGCGCCGCCGTGGCCGTAGTACAGCAGGACGCGGTCGCCGCCGGGGTAGACCGGGGGCGGCTCGTCGCTGTCGTCGGTCTCGCCTGTCTCGCTGGTGTCCACGCCGCTGTCGTCGGGCTTCAGCTGCTGGGGATCGCCCGAGCAGCTCAGCAGGAGGACCGCCAGGGGCAGGATCGCGGCGCGCATGCTCACCTCCTGTGGCCCATTGTGCCTACTCGGGCTCCTCTTCGCAGCGCGGATCCTCGTAGGCCTCTTCGATGGGCTCCACGTCGAGGGTGACGCGCTCCGCAGGGAGGCCGTCGGCGGCGGTGGAGACGCAGTAGGGCTCGCCGTCGCCGGGGCAGGCCTCGCAGGGGTTGCTGTAGACCACCAGGATGTCGCAGAGCTCGTCCACGTCCATCTGCACCGCGTCGGCCACGCTGCGCACATCGATGACCGCGGAGATCACCAGCCCGCCCAGCACGCTGCCGTCGTCGGCGATGGTGCCTTCGACGCTCATCTCGGGCAGCTCGATGGTGCCCAGGTAGGCGTCGAAGGCGTAGTCGGTGGGGCCGAAGCGGAAGTAGGGGTTGCCGCTGAAGTCCACGTTGGGGATGTCGGAGGTGCGGGCGCAGAAGTCCTGCTCGGGCGGCTCGGTGGCGTTGGCCATGGCCAGGCGCGCCTCCAGGGACTCGGCGTGCACCGCCAGGACGGAGATGAGGCCCATGCGCTCGGCGAAGGTCTGCAGCAGGTCGCCCAGGTAGCCGGCCTGGTAGAAGCGGGCGTCGCGCAGATCGTAGGCCCAGGTGAGGCCCTCGAGCACGGCGGGTTCGGGCACCGGCACACCCAGGGTTGAGGTGGTGAAGCCGATGGTGGGCGCGCCGTGGCAGTAGTCCAGCCCCACCTCGTAGGGGGTGTTGGGCTCCAGCGGCTCGTCGGGTGTGAAGACGATGACCGCGCCCTCGTCGCGGCTGCTCTGCTCGCCGGTGAAGTCGGCGAAGACGACGGCGTCGGGATCCGCGCCGCTCAGGTGGAATTCGATGGGCGCCCGGTAGTAGGCCTCGGTGGCGCCGTCCATGGGCACGGTGGCGTCGATGGTGATCTCGCAGGCCTCGGTGGTGTCGGGCTCCGAGTCCTTGCTCTCGGGGGTGGGGCAGCCGGTCAGCAGCAGGGCGAGGGGCAGGAGGGTGCGCATGGGGCCTCGGGGTCCGGGAGGGATCGGCCCGTGGAGTATACGACACTTCGCAGGCCGATCTCCTGGTGGATCGCTGACGTCGCTGGATCTACTGCAGCCACACCAGGCGCTTGGGATCTCCGTAGTAGCTCTGGTAGCTGGACAGCCAGGCCTGCTGCCCGTGGGGCCAGCTGGGGCTCGCGGGCTTGTAGCCCGGCGGGAACAGGCGCCCGCTGCTCGCGTCACCCAGCCCCTGGTAGCCGAGGCTGTAGGCCTCCCACTGCAGGGTCATGGCGCCCATGCCGTCGCGCTCCAGGGTGAGGGAGGGGACCAGGCCCAGCGCGGCGTGCTTCTCCAGGCTGGCGGTGGTGACGGTGGCGGGCTCGCGGGCCAGCTCCAGGCGGGCCGCGGCGGGCTCCACCTGGCGCAGCCCCGTGGCGCGCTGGGAGAGGTCCTTCTCGGGGGTGCCCAGCAGCAGGCCGCCGGGCAGCTGGGCCACGCCGGGCTCGAAGCTGTACAGCAACCGGCGGGCGTAGAGGGGTCGGTTCGCCAGGGGCGTGAGCGCCCCCTGTCGGTAGCGCATGGGGCGCCCCACCAGGTACCAGCCTTCCTGGGCGCGGCCCGGCTCCCAGGCCATCTCCCAGGTGGTGCTCAGCAGGTCACAGCCACCGTCATCGCTGTCGCGGATCACGCTGCCCTCGCCGTAGTTGGCGGCGGTGAGCAGCATGGGTGGGTCCTGGGGTCGGGCACCGGAGAGCACCGCCAGGTTCCACCAGCTCATGCCCAGGTCGTTGACCAGGCGCCGGAAGGCCACCACCTGCTCCCGGCGCCCGTCGCCGTCCAGATCCACCCGCAGCACGTCGAAGTCGCTGACCACGCCGTGCTGCTCGTAGGGATCCACCTCGCTGGAGGCCAGCACGGGCGCGGGCCAGGCCTGGATGGGCCGGCCACCCTCGATCAGCAGGAAGCCGGAGCTGCCCTGCTCGGCGGCGCAGCTGCACACCCTGCGCCAGCCGTCCAGGTCCACACAGGCGGCCGCGGAGCAGCCGCTGAGCTGGGCCGCCGCCGGGGGCCGGGCGTGCTCGCTGGGGCAGGCCCGCAGGGGTTTCTGCACCGGCTGGATGTCGGGCCAGGGGGGCAGCGAGGCGGTGGCGGATCCGGTGCGCGGGATGCGCAGCCGGTCGCCCATGTAGATGAGGTCTGGATCGCGCAGGTGGTTGATCTTCGCCAGCTCCTGGTAGCCCCCGGGCACGCCGAAGCGGTAGGCGATCCAGTCCAGGCTGTCGCCCCACTGGATGGTGTACATGCCCATGGCGCGGCGGGCGCTGTTCTTGTCGGTGGCAGGCTGGGGTCCGGAGGGATGACAGGCGGCCAGGGCGAGCAGGACGAGCAGGAGAGGGAGCAGGCGCTTCATGGGGCCTCCCCCGCGGCGACGGCGCGGGCGGGACGGGTGGGACAGGGAGCGCTCGACAGGGAGGTTCCCCGGTCATCGCCTGCAGCGACCCCTGGACCCCCCTGGTTCTTCCCCTCGCTGCTACAGCCCCGAGTCGGGGGCGTAGTAGTACAGCGTGGACAGGTAGATGATGGCCCTGGTCTCGCCGTCCAGGGCGGCGGGATCCAGCTCGACGGACAGGTCGGAGTCCATGTCCTCGTCCGCTTCGAAGGCCCAGCCCTGGTACAGCTGCAGGTCGGGGTAGTGGTCGAGCCAGGTCTCCACCCAGCTGTCCAGGTCGCCCAGGGAGAGGTCGCCCGCCAGGGCGGTGTCGCCGAAGTAGTCGTCTCCGTAGGACTCGTTCAGCAGCTCACGGGTGAAGTCGTTCATCTCCGTGATGGCCATGGAGCCGCTGTCGATGCCCAGCTCCAGCAGGGGATCCGCGCTGTAGTAGCCGGGATCGAGGTCGTAGCAGGTCTCGGATTCGTACAGGGGCAGCCAGTCCATGTCCCAGGCCAGGTAGGCGTGGTCCACCTCGATCACCGTGTAGGACGGCTCCCAGTACAGGAAGCAGGCGAATTGATCGTCGTAGGTGGACCAGTACTCTTCCTTGGCCAGGGTGACGTAGAGGTAGGACATGACCTCGCCGCCCTGGTACGTCCAGTCGCCGATGTCGGTGCCGTCAACGCCGAAGTAGCCGGTGATGGAGAAGTAGTCTGGGCGGAAGTAGTCATCGACGTCGGTGTCGGTGTCGGTGTCGGTGTCGGTGTCGGTGTCGGTGTCGGTGTCGGTGTCGCCCTCGGGGGAGGCGCTGTCTTGGGGATCGTCCTGATCCAGGTGCAGGCCGCCCACCGGCTGGCAGGCCGTGAGCAGGACCGAGAGGGAGAGCGTGGCGGTGCGGATCATGGGCTCCTCCAGGGCGCCGCTCTGGGATATGGCGGCCGTGCAGCGCCTACAAGGAACGTGCCTCGAAAGCACGCCCTGTTGACCTGCGCTGTTCCTCCGCTGGCAGATCCCCCTGGACGTTAGGCTGCTGCTTCGAGCGCGCGAGGCCCGGCATGCCCGATCCCATCTACCTGGACTACAACGCCACCACGCCCCTGGCCCCCCAGGTGGCCGCCGCCATGCTGCCCTTCCTGGAGCGAGGCTTCGGCAACCCCTCCTCGTCGCACCCCTTTGGCCTCGCGGCCCGCCAGGCCATCGACAGCGCGCGCCAGCAGCTCTGCCAGCTGCTGGGCTGCGCCCGCCATGAGCTGGTCTTCACCGGCGGCGGCACCGAGTCCAACAACATGGCCCTCAAGGGTGCGGCCTTCGCCCTCCGGGATCGGGGCCGGCACATCATCACCACGGCGGTGGAGCACCCCGCGGTGGGCCAGGTCTGCGCCTGGCTGGCGCGCGAGGGCTGGCGGATCAGCGTGCTGCCGGTGGACGGCCACGGCCGGGTGGATCCGGCTGCGGTGCAGGCGGCCCTGGGCCCCGACACGGTGCTCATCAGCGTGATGCACGCCAACAACGAGGTGGGCACGGTGCAGCCCATCGCGGAGATCGCGGCCATCGCCAGGGCCCACGGCGCGCTGCTGCACTCCGACGGCGCTCAAGCTGTGGGCAAGATCCCCTGCGACATGGCGGCCCTGGGCGTGGATCTCTACTCGGTGGCGGGGCACAAGCTCTACGCCCCCAAGGGGGTGGGGGCGCTCTACATCCGGCACGGCACGCGCCTCGACCGCTTCCTCCACGGGGCCGACCATGAGGCCAATCGCCGCGCGGGCACGGAGAACACGCTGGGCATCGTGGGGCTGGGGGCCGCCGCGGCCCTGGCGGCCCAGGAACCAGCGGGCCGCCGCGCACAGCTGCAGGCCACCCGGGATCGTCTGCACCGGGGCATCCTGGAGCGGGTGCCCGACGCCAGCCTGAACGGTCACCCCCAGCTGCGCCTGCCCAACACCCTGAGCCTGGCCTTTCCCGGGCTGCTGGCCACGTCCATCCTGGACGCCCTGGCCGGCGAGCTGGCCGCCTCCGCTGGCGCCGCGTGTCACGCCGACGCGGTGAGCATCTCCACGGTGCTGCAGGCCATGGAGGTGCCCCAGCGCTGTGCCATGGGCACGCTGCGCCTCTCCACCGGTCATCCCACCACCTTCCGGGAGGTGGATCGCGCGGCGGAGGCCATCGGGCGGGTGGTGGCGGCCATGCGCGGGGGTCTGTCCGCGGGGCGTGGCGGACCGTGAGCGCCGAGCCGCGCTGCACCCTGTCGGCGCCGCAGCGCTTCGAGCTGGTGGTCAAGAGGAGCCGCTTCCTGGCCCGGGCCTGCCCGGTACCGAGCCCCGAGCGGGCCATGGAGCGGCTCGCCGAGCTGTCGGATCGGCAGGCCACCCACAACTGCTGGGCCTGGCGGGTCGGCGAGCTGTACCGCTCCTGCGACGACGGTGAGCCGGGCGGCAGCGCAGGGCGGCCCATCCTGGCGGCCATCGACGGCCGGGGGCTCGATCGCGTGCTGCTGGTGGTCACCCGCTGGTTCGGTGGCACCAAGCTGGGGGTCGGCGGGCTGGTGCGGGCCTACGGGGGCGCCGCGGCCGAGTGCCTGCGCTGCGCGGCCACGCAGCCCATCGTGCAGCGAGCGCGCGTCAGGCTGCGGGCCGGCTTCGGAGACCTGGGAGCGGTCTATTCGGTGATCGAGCGCAGCGCCCTGCTGAAGGAGGCCGAGAGCTTCTGCGAGGAAGGGGTGGTGCTGGTGATCTCCTGCCCGCGGCAGGAGCTGCCCGAGCTGGCCCGCTCCCTGGCCCACCTCACCCGGGGTCGAGTGGCTCCGGAGCCGCTGGTGGACGGCATCTGAGGCCGCCGCCGCCCGCCTGGCACGAACCGTCGCAGCGGCTGCTCCAGGAGCCCCGGAAGGGGCGGTTGGCCCGCTGTTGTCGGGCTTGCGTCAAGGGCTTGACTGGCGCTCGCCCTGGCGATACTCGCGAAGGGTCCTGCGGGATCCCTGGATCCCCACATACTCCCGAGGAGGGAACTGATATGGCCGAAGGCGAGAAGAAATGGATGGTCGCGCTGCTGCTCTCCTGGTTCGTTGGTGGTTTCGGCGTTGACCGCTTCTACCTGGGCTACACCGGCCTGGGCATCGCCAAGCTCCTCACCGGTGGCGGCTGTGGCGTCTGGTGGCTGATCGACCTGGTGCTGATCGCCCTGGGCAAGATGACCGACGCTGACGGGAACGAGCTGGTCAAGTAGCTTCGTCCCGGGCCGGGCCCGAGGCTGCGCCCGATATCCCTCCGCCCCTGCCGCCGGATCGATGGATCTGTGCGGCCGGGGCGGGTTGTTTCTGGGGTGCTGAGGCGGCCAGGTGCGACGTCGGTGCCCCGGGCAGCCTTGCCCCCCGAGACCCCGGTGCCGCGACCCTCTGCGCTCGCGACCCGGCGCTCGCTGGTCTACCATGGGATCCGTGGCTGGCGCGGATCTTGCGAGACCCACGGGCGGCCTTTCCAGCTTCCGGGAGCCGCCATGACTGGACGTCTCGCCCCGAGGATTCCCCTGCTCGCCGAGACGGCGCTGGTGCTCGGGCTGGTGGCCACCGGTTGCGCCAGCGATCAGCACATCGCGCGGCTGGACTACGAGGACGTGTTCTACCAGGGCGGCACCGACATGGCCGACATCCTGTGGGTCATCGACGACTCCAACTCCATGGCCTCGGAGCAGCAGAAGGTGGCCGACGGCTTCAACGAGTTCATCCGCGCGGTGGGCGTGTCGGCGGTGGACTTCCAGATCGGCGTGGTCACCACCGACATGGACGAGCAGAACGAGACGCGCGGACACCTGGTGGGTGACCCCCCCTTCATCACCCGCGATGACGACTACGTGACCGACTTCATGGCCCGGGTGCAGGTGGGCACCGCCGGCTCGGACAAGGAGCGGGGCCTGCAGGCAGCCTACACCGCCCTCACCGATCCCGACGCCCTGGCGGCCAACGACGGCTTCCTGCGCGAAGACTCCGTGCTGGCGCTTGTCTTCGTCTCAGACGAGAACGACTGCTCCGACGACAACTGGCTCACCGACGACATGTCGGGGGCCCTGTGCTACGACATCAAGGACAAGCTCACCTCGGTGGCCGAGTACGTGCGGCGCTTCAACGGTGTCAAGGGCGTCGAGGGCCGCGTGGTGGCCTCGGGCATCGTGGGTCCCGACGTGGCCGAGGGCTGCGATCAGACCTGGCCGGGCAAGCGCTACATGACCGTGTCCGAGGAGCTGGACGGCGTGGTCGGCAACATCTGCGACGTGGACTACGACGAGATCATGGACGGCATCGGCTCGCGCATCACGGCCCCGCAGCGCACCTTCTACCTGAGCTACACGCCGGTGGAGGAGACCATCGTGGTCTTCGTGGACGAAGACGAGATCCCTGCAGACGCCGCCGACGGCTGGGTCTACGACGACCTGTACGTCTCGGTGCGCTTCGACGGCGACTACGTGCCCGACTTCGGCAGCAACATCTCGGTGTTCTACGACATCGCCGGGGGCAAGTAGGGCTCGCCAGGGCACGCGCTCGGAAGTTCCCAGCCACCCCCACAAGCCGCCCTCGCGTGCACTATG
>CAZEJJ010000157.1:0-17434 GCA_964512185.1 uncultured Enterobacterales bacterium
ACTCCCCCCCACCACTAGCTCCCCCTCTCCCACCACCACGACACCGACACCGACACCGACCCCGACACCGACACCGACACCGACGCCGACACCGACACGGGCTACAGCTGCACCGCCGCCGACCTCCAGCTCGAGGCCGAGGTGCGCGATGCCGCGGGCGTGGCCTGCAGCAGCTGCCCCGCCACCGACCCGCTCTCGGTGGTGGCCATCGTGCGCAACCCCTGCGCCGACGACCATGACTTCGTCACCACCGGCACCTGCCTGGCCAGCACCTGGTCGGTGGTGGATCTCATCAGCGGCATGGGCACCGCCATGGGCAAGATCTGCGGCGCCGCCATCACCGCCCACACGGTCTCTGCCGGCGGAACGGTCGAGGACGTGCAGTCCTGGGGCCGCATGGGCGCCAGCGACTACGAGCTCAGCATCAGCTTCGACGACGCCGCGCGCAGCTCAGCATCCACGCTGTTCACGGTCTACTGACGGCCTCTCGGCGCTCTGGGCATCAGCACCGTGCCGGTCCAGGTGGGGCCGCTCGACCAGCTCTACCGGAGCGGTCACGGTATCAGAGCATGAACACCGTGCCAGCGCTCAGCTGCCAGAGCAGCCCTGTGTTGGCCAGGTCGCGCTGGATGGCTTCGAAGTCGTTGCCGTGCAGCACGCCCACACCCAGGTTGAGGTTGAGACCGAAGACCTCGGTGGGGACGAAGTCGAGGCCGCCGCGACCACGGAAGCCCGTGGCGAACTTGAAGTCTTCGGTGTAGGGCGTGAGCGTGATGTCGCCGCCGATGTAGGGGCGGACCTTGACGTCGCTGCGCTGGTAGCGGGCGCCCAGGTGGAAGGGCAGGATGGTGTTCCAGCGCGTACAACCCACCACCTCGCCCGAGATCTCGGGGCTGACCTCGCAGAGGGCGGCGGGGAACTGCCGCTTGACTGAGAAGGCCTCGAGGCCGGTGTGGATGCGCGCTGAGTCGCCCACTGGGAAGGCCAGCTCGCCGCCGTAGGTGAGGAACTGCAGGTCCTGGAAGCCGCTGGTGCCGAAGCGCGCGGCCAGGGCCACCTTGCGCCGCTCGGTGTAGCGGCTGCGGATGACGTTGTCGGCCTCGGCGCCGCGGTAGCTGCTCCGATCCGAGTCGAGATCGCGTTCGTTGTCGCGGCCGCGGCTCTGAGCCTTTTCACGGGCCCGCTCGGCGGCCAGGCGGTCCTTCTCCCGCTCGCGCTCCTCGCGCTCTTCGCGGGCGCGGTCCTTCTCGCGCTGCCGCACCGCGTCGTAGCTGCTGTCCTCGTCGAGCTCGTCCAGCTCGTCCAGCTCGTCGTAGCTGCTGCGTTCGGTCTCGAAGGAGTCGTAGCGTTCGAAGTCGTCGTAGGAGTCGGCGAGGTAGTCGTCTTCCGGCTCGTCGTAGTCGAAGCGGCCGGGCAGCTCGTCGTCGAGCTCGTCGCTGGGCTCCATGGTGATCAGGTCGCCAGCGGGCGCGAAGTCCAGGTCCATGTCGTCGGCGGAGACGGGGGCGAAGGTGAACTCCAGCTCGTCTTCCTCCTCGGCGGCCATGGCGGCTTCCTGCTCGCGACGGCGGCGCTCGCCTTCGTCGGCGCGCCGGCGGGCCGCTTCGATGGCGGCGCGCTCTTCTTCGGCCTCGCGGCGCAGGCGCTCGGCTTCGGCCCGACGGCTGGCCTCTTCTTCCTCGGCGCGACGGCGGTCCTCTTCGGCTTGGAGACGGCGCTCCTCTTCGGCGCGGCGGCGCGCCTCCTCGGCTTCGCGTCGGCGCTGCTCTTCTTCAGCCCGGAGGCGGGCTTCTTCTTCGGCGCGGCGGCGCGCGGCTTCCGCTTCGGCCCGCTCTCGCTCCTCCTCTTCGGCTGCGGCCCGACGCTGCTCCGCCAGCTGCGCATCGCGGCCCTGGTCCTCGGCTTCGAGCAGCTCGAAGTCGTCGAGGTCGTAGTCGGACAGCTCAGGGGTGGAGACGCGGCGGCCCACCTCGAGATCTTCTTCTTCGAAGTCGAACTCGTCCTCATCCTCGAACATGTCGGCGCTGCCCATGTCGGCCAGGCCGCCCATGTCGTCTTCTGCGGCCAGATCCTGGGAGGATTTGCCGGTGAGGATCTCGCGCACCAGGGCGCCCATGCGGTCGGCCATGGTGGTGGGATCGGCGTTGATCTTCCAGGAGTTCTTGCGCACGATGCCCCGCGACTTGTCGTAGTGCACCATGAAGATGTCGAATTGCTCGCCCACCTTGCTCACCGAGCCCGCCACCACCACCTCGGCGTCGCTGCCCTTGGCCACGCCCGACAGGCAGGAGGAGCTGGACAGGCAGCCCACGTTCATGCCCTGGGGAGCGGTCTCGAGCTGCTGCACGCTGTCGAACATCATGGAGAAGTCGACCTCGGAGGCCACCAGGCTGGTGATGTTCAGCACCTGCAGCGAGTCGACGCCGGTCTTGCCCACGAAGGGCGGCACCACCGCTGTCTTGGCCAGCGCGGCCGAGGGCAAGGCGAAGGAGAGGAAGACGATGGCCAGGGTGTTCCAAGAACGACGCATGGAGACCTCACTTGGGCGCGGGATCGGGCTCGAGGGCACCTCGCAGGGGCCGAGCAAAATGGGGCGCCTCGAAAGCCGCGGTATCTTACACCGAAATCCTCTCACTGGCGCGCTCATTGAGCACCTGTCGCCTGCCGTCTACGGGCACAACGGCCCGGTTGACAATTCTCTTACACTCGACCTCGATTCTGACCGCCCGGTTCCAGCGCGAAGCGTCCATCCCACCGATCAATCGATGTAGCCCAGGGCCCGGATGGCGTCGACGGTGCGCTGGTCGAGCTCCACGCTGCCGCTCAGGGGCTGCCCTTCGGGGACCAGCTCGCGCCAGCGCTCCAGGCCCCGCTCCAGCTGCTCCGTTCCCCCGGGGACCGGTCGCAAGGCGGCCGCGTCGGACTGCAGATCGTAGGTGGCCAGATCCTCGCCGTGCCAGGTGCCCTTCCAGCGTCCGCCCACCAGGATGGCCTGCTTGCCGTGCCGCTCGGCCGCCAGCGGCCCCTGCCAGGGGCTCTGCACGGGCCAGTCGTGGTCCACACCCAGGCCGTCCGTGACCAGATCGCCCACCTCGGCCAGGCTCGCCGTGGCTCGACGGCTGCCCGGCTCGATGCCCGGGCCTGCCGCCACAAAGGGCACGTGGGTGAGGGCCTCGGCCACGCTCCAGCCGTGGCCGAAGACGTCGAGCTCCCCGAGCTCCTCGCCGTGATCGGACACCACCACCACCAGGGTGTCGTCCAGCACCGGCTCCACGGCGGCGAAGATCTCCCCCAGAATGCTGTCGACGTCTTCTACGACTGCGTGGTAGGCGCGGCGGTAGGCATCGCGCACGCCCTCTTCCCTGCCGCGCTTGGCCCGCCCGATGAGCAAGCCCGTGCGCTCCTCGAACCAGGCCTGCTCCAGCTCGTAGCGGCCGCGGGCGGACTCGGAGGGGCGCAGGCCCGAGTGCCCCCCCAGCAGGTGCACGTACAAAAAGTGCCGGCCCGCCTCCACCCCGGGCTGCTCGTCCGCCAGCTGCCAGCCCTCGACCCGCTCGCCCACCTCGCGGGCCATGCGGCTGTCGGAGCAGCGGCGCCACTCGTCGAAGCCCCGGTGGAAGCCCAGCTCATGGGCCAGGTAGCCGTTGGCGTACAGGCCCTGGGTGCTGAAGCCCTCTCGCTGGAGTACCTCCGCGAGGGTGGGCAGCGCGGGCAACGCGGGCCGCTTCTCCATGTCTCCGGTGGGAAGATCCCAACCATGGGTGCGCACGAAGGAGCCTGTGAAGAGCGAGATCACCGCCGGCACGGTCCAGGTGGAGGTGGACCACGCCCGCTCGGCCACCAGGCCGCGAGCGGCCAGGGCATCGAGCTGTGGGGTGTTCGCCGCCTGCACGGCATCGGCCCGCAGGGTGTCCACCAGGATGACCAGCGCGTGCCGCGCCGGCCCGGAGCGTGAGCGCCGCTCGGGTATCACCGGTGCCGGGGCCTGCGACGCGGCGGCCGCCGGCTCGGGACCAGGGATCCCGGGCCCGTCGGCCTCCGCGCTCGAGGGCTCGGAGGGCTCGTCCTTCCCCAGGCCGCAGCCCACCAGCGACGCGGCCAGAACCAGGGTGAGCGACAGGCTGGGGAGGCGGAACCAGGGCATGGCGCGGCCTATCCCACTGGAGGGGCCTGTGAGGACGCCTCCGGCCTCCACCAGGGTTGTTCACCTGCAGGTTGACCGCTTTCGGAGTATCTTCTTGTGGGTGCTCCCTGGCGCCGAGGATCCCGGCAGCGTCATCCGCTCCGCGCCTCCGCGGGATCACCCCTCCCTGGTTCCTTGAACAGCGAGAGCCCACCTTGACCAAGCCCAAACTTGATCTCGACCACCCCGAAATTGTCCCCGCCGACCCACAGACCGAAGCGCGACCCACGCCAGGACTGCAGGAGATCCTGGCTCGGCAGGCCAGCCAGCGCAGCGACGCCCTCACGGCCCTGATCGCCGAAGCTCGCCGCTGCGACGAGCTCTCGAGGGCACTCCCAGAGGGCGACGCCCATCCCCAGCTCCGCCAGCGCAGCCACGAGCTCGCGCACAGCATCGCGAGCCTGCTGGCGGAGTGGCACGCGCTGGGCGGCGCGGTCACCCTCACCCCCCCTGGGCCGCTGCGCCCACTGGCCCCCCCTCCCACCTTGCAGCTGGCCAGCCCCCCGGGCCCCGGTGCGCCGGCAGCCCCCCCCGCGCAGACCCCCAGCCTGCGCGACCGCGCCCGCCGCCTGTTGGGGGTAGGTCTGCCCAGCTCCGCTGAGGCCAAACCCCCCGCCGACCCCGAGCCGGCACGGCAGCGCGCCTCCCAGACCGCAGCCTCGAAGCCAGCGCTCGGCTCCGCACAGCGCCCCATTCGCGAAGCATCCGCCGCAGCACAGACCCTGGCGCAGAACTGGGCGGAGGACCTGGGGGCCCTGATGGTCAACCTGCACGCCGCTGGCAACACCCAGGAAGAGATGGAGAAGGTGCTGCAGGCTGCCAACGCATCGTTCACGCGCTGGGTCCAGTACCCCCGCAGCGTGCAGCGCGCCCTGGTGGGCAACCTGGCCTGCCGGCTGCGCTACATGCAGGACCACCTGGGCGTCACCGGCACCAAGCTCGATTCCGGGTTCCGCAGCCTCACGCGCTTCTCCAAGTCCTTCCAGCCAGGTTGGGTCAACGGGCTCACCCGGGGGCGCGGCCCCACCGCCGAGAGCTGGGCTGAAGAGGCTCGTGTCTGGTGGGACCAGCTGGCACTCAGTGCACGCGCCAGCGGCGCAGCACCTCCGGCCGACCCCCAGCCCGCGGGCCCAGGTCCAGACGAAGCCCTCGCCCAGGCCCGCCAGTGGCTGGACGAGTGGCGCCAGGCGCCCGACGTGGCCAAGCCCATGTGCCTCAGCAAGGCCCTCGCTGCCTTCGAGCAGGCCATGGCAGCCGGGGTGCCCTACGGCGATCCCGACCTCTGCCACCTGGCGGACGAGATCTACGACCACCTGGAGCTGCCCCGCTTCCGCCGCCTGCGGCAGGCCATCCGCGATCTGGAGCTGGCGGAGCGAGAGGAGCGCGGACAAGACGAGCCCAAGCCCATCCCCCCGGACTGGGGCTGGTGGAGCCACACGGTGGGCCGGCGCGCCCTGGCGCTGGGGCCCGTGGACGACCCCGGTCGCCTCTCCCTGCTGGAGGAGTCCTTTGGGCTGGCCACCCTCCACTGGGAGTCCCTGGGCGATGATGAGGACCGGGAATCCCACCTCCAGCGGCTGATGAGCAACGGCGCCGACCTGGTGCTGGTGCTGGGGGTGAGCGCCGACGATCCGCTGGTCCGCAGCGTGGTACATTCCTGCCAGGTACGCGGCCTGCCGTGGGTGCATGTGGAGCACGGGCTGGGTGTCACGCGCCTGCGCATGGCCATCGAGCGCTTCCTGCAGCCGGACCCTGAAGGAGCCGCCGAATAGCAGGGCGTCCGCGGGCCTCTTCGAGACGCTGATCCCGGGCAGCTCGAGGACTGATCCAGGGCGCCGGCTGGGGAAGCCAGAGCACCCTGAAAGGGCCACCACCACGCCCTGTCAGCCATTCTGCGAGCTTCAAGCGAACGCGTTGGCACCACTCCAGGGAGCCCCTTACGTTGCGGGGCCACCACGGCCCGCCGCGCTGGCGACCAGGAGTGTCCCATGTCCACCATGAAGTGCATCACCAAGGTCGCTCCCGAGCACGGCGGCCTGGCCTTCGAAGAGCGCCCCATCCCCTCGCCCGGCATGGGCGAGGTGCTCATCAAGAACCAGGCCACCGCCATCTGCGGCACCGACCTGCACATCTACCAGTGGGACGCCTGGTCCCAGGGTCGGGTCGAGCTGCCCTGCATCATCGGCCACGAGTTCGCCGGCGAGGTGGTCGAAGTCGGCCCCGGCGTCAAGCACGTCAAGGTGGGCGACAACGTCACCGGCGAAGGCCACCTCACCTGCGGCTTCTGCCGCAACTGCCGCATGGGCGACGGCCATGTCTGCGAGTCCTGGAAGGGCATCGGCTACGACATCGACGGCTGCTTCCGCGAGTACGTGGTGCACCCCGAGCAGAACATCTGGCTGAACGACAAGGATCTTCCCTGGGCCCTCGGCTCCATCCAGGATCCCCTGGGCAACGCCATCCACACCGTGTTCGCCGCCGACTGCGTCGCCCAGAAGGTGGCCGTGTTCGGGGTCGGCCCCATCGGCATGATGGCCGTGGCCGTGCTGCGAGCCATCGGCGCGGCCGAGGTCTTCGCTGTGGGCCGTCGCAACCAGTATCGGCTCGACAAGGCCACCGAGGCCGGCGCCCACCACACCATCCGTGGCGTCGACACCGACCCGGTGGAGTACATCATGGACGCCACCGACGGCAGGGGTGTCGACGTGGTGCTGGAGCTGTCGGGCAACCCGGTGGCCGTCCAGAACGGCCTCGACTCCCTGCGCATGGGCGGCGACCTGGTGCTGCTGGGCACCGGCAACAAGCCCGTGCCCATCGATCTGGCCAAGGACGTGGTCTTCAAGTCCCGCCACATCCACGGCGTGACCGGCCGCAAGCTCTGGCACACCTGGTACAAGATGAAGGGTCTGTTCGCGTCCGGGAACCTGAACCTGGATCCCATCATCACCCACCGCTTCCCCTTCGCCGACTACGAGCAGGGTTTCCGCCTGATGGAGACCGGCAATTGCGGCAAGGTCGTCCTGGATTTCTAGCTTCTCATCTTCCACCGTCTCCAAGGGAGCCACCCATGTTCGGCGACAAGATCAAGACCCACCTCCAGAACGAGCTCAAGGCCATCCACGAGGCGGGCCTGCACAAGGCCGAGCGCATCATCCTCACGCCGCAGTCCACCGCCATCGGCGTGGGCTCGGGCGAGGTGCTCAACTTCTGTGCCAACAACTACCTGGGGCTCGCCAACGACCCGCGCCTGGTGCGAGCCGCCCACGACACCCTCGACAGGTACGCCTTCGGCATGTCGTCGGTGCGCTTCATCTGCGGCACCCTCGACATCCATAAGCAGCTCGAGGCCAGAATCTCCGAGTTCCTGGGCACCGAAGACGCCATCCTCTACTCCTCCTGCTTTGACGCCAACGGCGGCCTGTTCGAGACGCTGCTCACCAAAGAAGACGCCATCATCTCCGACAGCCTCAACCACGCCTCCATCATCGACGGGGTCCGTCTCTGCAAGGCCATGCGCTTCCGCTACGCCAACAACGACATGGCGGGCCTGGAAGCCGAGCTCGAGAAGGCCGACGCCGCGGGGGCGCGCCACAAGCTGATCGTCACCGACGGCGTGTTCTCCATGGACGGGATCATCGCCAACCTCAAGGGTGTCTGCGACCTGGCCGACAAGTACGATGCCCTGGTCATGGTGGACGACAGCCACGCCACGGGCTTCGTGGGCCCCACGGGCCGCGGCTCACACGAGCACAACGGCGTGATGGGTCGCATCGACATCATCACCACCACCTTCGGCAAGGCCCTGGGCGGCGCCTCGGGCGGTGTCACCGCCGCGCGCAAGGAGATCGTCGACATGCTGCGCGAGCGCAGCCGGCCCTACCTGTTCTCCAACACCCTGGCCCCCGTAGTCACCGGCACCACCCTGGCCGTGATCGACCTGCTCACCGAGTCCACCGAGCTGGTGGACAAGCTGCAGGCCAACGCCGCGCGCTTCAGGGCCGGCATGGAGGCCGCGGGCTTCACCCTGGCGGGTGCTGGTCACGCCATAGTGCCCGTCATGCTGGGCGACGCCCGCCTGGCCTCCGAGATGGCCGACGCGCTCCTCGAGAAGGGCATCTACGTCATCGGCTTCAGCTTCCCGGTGGTGCCCCGCGGCCAGGCCCGCATCCGCGTGCAGCTCTCCGCCGCCCACAGCTTCGAGCAGATCGACCACACCATCGCCGCCTTCACCGAGGTGGGCAGGGCCTTCGAAGTGATCTGATCCCCGCGCAGGGGGCCAGAGAGAGCAAGCCCCGGCCCGCGAGGGCCGAGGCTTCGATGGCGCGCCGTTGAGGAGTCGAACCCCAAACCTCCTGATCCGTAGTCAGGTGCTCTATCCAATTGAGCTAACGGCGCTGGTAATTTCAAGCGGGGCGGAGACGGAGGGATTCGAACCCTCGGAGGAGCTTCTAACCCCTCACTCGCTTAGCAAGCGAGCACCTTCAGCCACTCGGTCACGTCTCCATCTATTTCAACAGCGAGGGCGCAGCAACGGGCGGAGGCGGTGGGATTCGAACCCACGGTAGGTCGCCCTACGGCGGTTTTCAAGACCGCTGCCTTCAACCACTCGGCCACGCCTCCCGGCGGGCCACCCCGGAGGCCTGCGCAGCAGCGCTGCCCTCCGGAAGCCGCCGGCACATATCGAGCAGGCCACGGTGGGTCAAGGGGAGGATGGCCCCCCATTCAGACTGGCCACCCGAAGCCCGGAGGCGCTACGCTGCTCAGCCGACCCGTACCGGCGAGCCCGCCATGCGCAGCCTCCTCCTCTCCGCGGCAGCCCTCATCGCCGTCCTCGCCCTGGCAGCGTGCCGTGGAACCGGGGTGGCGACCAGGGGCGACAGCGAGCCGGGCGGGGACAGCGACGCACCAAGCCACGACGAGCCCCAGGTGGGATCGGTGACCTGGAGCCTGCACGACAGCTACGAGTCGCTGGTGCTCGTGAGCTGGGATCAGCTGGAACCGGCCACGGTGCAGGTGCAGTTCAGGGTGGGCGAAGAGGACTGGCAGACGACGCCCGAGGTGGAGGCCGAGGCGGGGTCCCAGGCGGCCCTGCTGCTGGGAATCCCCTACGCCCACGAGTTCAGCTTCCGCGTGCTCAACGACTTCGGCGCGGGGGCACTCGAGGGTGAGCTGCACCAGGGACAGACCGGTGACCTGCCCCAGGGCGCACCCGCAGCGACGCTGATCGTCGCAGACTCCGACAGCTGGGAACCCACCATGGTCTACGTGCTGGCCTGCACCACAGGAGACCGAGGCTGGACGCTGATCCTCGATCGCCAGGCCCGCCTGGTGTGGGCCCGCCAGACCGACCGCAGCTTCACCACCATGTACGCGCGCCCCTCCTACGACGGCCGGCACCTGCTCATCGACCACAACAGCTACTGGCAGATCTTCGACGGCGGCGCCACCTCCGAGGTGCTGCGCCTCAAGATCGACGGCAGCGACGAGCAGACCTGGGCCACACCCGGCCTGCACCACGCCTTCCTGGAGTTGGACGACGGCTCCATCCTGTGGGGCGCCGCCGATGAACGAACCGAGACCCTGGAGAGGCTCGACACCGCCGGTGAGCAGAGCACCCTCTGGTCCTGCCGCGACTTCTACGACACCCACGGCTACAGCGGCACCTGCCAGTCCAACACCCTCACCTGGCGCGAAGCCGGCGACAGCCTGCTGTACTCCTTCTGGTCCAACGACTCGGTGCTGGAGCTGGATCGGACCAGCGGCTCGGTGCAGCGGATCTTTGGCCAGCTGGACGGCGCCTGGTCGTTCTCCGAGGCGAGCGCAGCCTTCTGGTGGCAGCACGGGGCCCGCTACACCGACGAGGGCACCCTGATCACCTCCACCTACGCGGCAGACGGCGACCCCGAGCTGGTGGTGCGGGAGTACGAGCTGGACGAGGGGCAGCTGCTGCTGCACGAGATCTGGAACTTCGGCGTGGGCGACGGGGTGATCGCCCACGAGATGGGCGACGTGCACAGGCTCCCGGGGGGCAACACGCTGCACAACTGCGGCTCGGCCATGCGCTTGCGCGAGGGCACCCCCGATGGCGCGGTGGTCTGGGACATCAGCTGGGATGACCACGGCCAGCTGGGGCTCACCACCCCACTGGACGACCTGTACGCGCTGGCGCCCTGATGGCGCCTCAGCCCTCGATCCGTTCGAGCCCGCCCAGGAAGGATCGCAGAGCCTGCGGCACGACCACCGACCCGTCGGCCTGCTGGTAGTTCTCCAGCACCGCCACCAGCGTGCGGCCCACCGCCAGCCCGGAGCCGTTGATGGTGTGGCAGAACGCCGTGCCGTTGCCCCCCGGCAGGCGGTGGCGCAGGGCCATGCGGCGCGCCTGGTAGTCCCAGAAGTTGGAGCAGGAGGAGATCTCCCGGTAGCGCCGCTGGCTGGGCACCCACACCTCGAGGTCCAGCTGGTAGGCCGCCGCCGCCGAAGCGTCGCCGCCACAGATCTGCACCTTGCGGTAGGGCAGGCCCAGCAGCTGCAGGCAGCGCTCGGCGTGGCTCACCAGGGCGTGGTGGGCGCGATCCGAGTCGTCGGCGGTGGTGATCTTGACCAGCTCCACCTTGTGGAACTGGTGCTGGCGGATCAGGCCCTTGGTGTCGCGCCCGTATGAGCCGGCCTCGGCGCGGAAGCAGGGGGTGAAGCAGGCGTACTTGAGCGGCAGCTCGGCGGGATCGAGGATCTCTTCGCGGTGCAGGTTGGTGACCGGCACCTCGGCGGTGGGTACCAGGTAGGCGGGCGAACCGTTCACCGGCGTGGCGATGCGGAAGAGATCCTCTTCGAACTTGGGCAGCTGACCGGTGCCCAGCATGGCCTTGTCCCACACCATGTAGGGCACCATCACCTCGGTGTAGCCGTGCTCGCTGGTGTGAAGCTGCAGGAAGAAGTTGATCAGCGCCCGCTCCAGGGCGGCCCCAGCTCCCAGCAGCACCGCGAAGCGGGCCCCGGACATGCGGGCGGCCCGCTCCGTGTCAAGGATGCCCAGCTTCGTGGCCAGATCGTCGTGGGCCACCGGCTCGAAGTCGAGCTCGCGCGGCTCGCCCCAGCGGGCGATCTCCACGGCCTCGTCGTCGCCCTTGCCCTCGGGCACACGCTCGTCCAGACGGTTCGGCAGGCCCAGCAGGATCTCCCTGGACTCGTCGCTCAGGCGGCCCTGGAGCAGCTCGAGCTGCTTCACGCGATCAGCCGCGCGGCGCACCTCTTCTTTCATGGCCTCGGCCTGGTCGCGCTCGCCCTCGCGGTAGAGCAGGCCGATGGCCTTGGAGTTGGCGTTGCGCACCTGGCGCAGGCTGTCGAGCTCGCGGGTGGCGGCCTTGCGCTCGTCGTCGATGGACGCGAAGCGCTGCACCATGGCGACTGCATCGTCGCCCGCATGGCGGCGGCGAAGCACGGCGGTGACCTGTTGCGGGTTCTCTACGAGGTAGCGGCGGTCGAGCATGGGGCCTCCCGACTCGGCTGTGCGGGCTGCCTAGCTATCCGGTCCTCCCGGCAAAGCCTACGCATCAGGGTCACGAGGTTACGAAGGCGACCCACAAGGAGCGCCCGTGAACCCCATCCTGCGGCTCGCCTATCTCTCGCTGCGCGGCTGGTGGTGGCTGCGGCGGCCGCTCAGCGTGGGGGTGCGCGTGCTGCTGCTGCAGGAGGGGAGCGTGCTGCTGGTGCGCCACTCCTACCGGCCCCACTGGCACCTCCCAGGGGGCGGCGTAGACCGCGGCGAGACCCTGGAGCAGGCCGCGCGCCGCGAGGCCGCCGAGGAGGTGGGCGCCACCCTGCGCAGCGTCTCCTTCGTGGGCATCTACACCAACTTCTGGAACGGGCGCTCGGATCACGTGGCCCTGTTCAGCTCCGACGACCTGGAGCACAGCGGCAGCCACGACTGGGAGATCGCCGAGCAGCGCTGGTTCGACCTGCGGCGCCTGCCCAGGGACCTCTCGCCGGGCACGGCGCGCCGCCTGGCCGAGCTCTGCGCCGAGGCGCAGCCCAGCGTCGGACGATGGTGAGGGGCGCAGCCAGGGGATCACCGTTCGGTGCGTTTGACCTGGGACGTGTCAGGTCGCCGACGCGAGCCTGGATCCGGCCACCATCCGCCGCGATGCGGGCCTCGGCGGCTGATCAGCCCAGCAGCTCGCGCTGCACGGCGGCGCGCACCATGGCCGCCACCTGCTCCACGCTGCCGGCGGCGTCCACCACAGCCACCCGCGCCCCCTGCTCCCGACAGAAGTCCAGGGCGCGCAGGTAGCCGCGGCGCACCCGGACCAGGGTGTCCAGCACCTCGAAGCGCTCCAGCTGCTCGCCGCGCGCCTGTACCCGCGCCAGGCTGAGCTCCGGCGCCAGGTCGAGCATCAGGGTCAGGCAGGGCTGCCGGAAGGCGCGGTTCAGGGCCACCACGTGCTCGAAGGGTGCCGCCATGGACTGGTAGGCCAGGGACGAGGCCAGGTAGCGATCGCTGATCACCCAGCCGCCGCGCCCGAGGGCCGGCAGGATCTCGGCGTCCAGGTGATCGCGCCTGTCCGCGGCGAACAGGTAGGGGAGGACCGCGTCGCCCAGCGGCTCCTGGCCGCGCAGAGCGCCCCGGATCAGGCGACCCACCGGGCGCTGGGTAGGCTCCCCTGTGACCAGCACCTCGAGACCCTGCTCGCGCAGCCACCGGGCGAGCAGCTGCAGCTGCGTGGTGCCGCCGGATCCATCCAGACCCTCGACGGCGATGAAGCGGCCAGGATGATCAGCCAAGCGGGAAGCTGTGCAGGGAGGTGTGGACGGCGCCTGCGGGGCGCAGCTCGCTGCGGAACAGGTCGAGCCGGTCCACCTGGAAGCGCCCCAGCTCGTCGAGCTGTTCCAGGGGGGCGGGCAGCCCACCGAGCCAGGGACCGCTGACGCGGCAGAGGGTGACATGGGGCCGGAAGGGCTGCTCCGGGGCCTGGAATCCCAGCGCGGTGAGCGCCAGGTTGGCGGCGTGGGCCAGCTCAGCGAAGCGGCCGCCGTCTTCCAGCCCCACCCAGAACACGCGCGGGCGGCGCGCGTTGGGGAAGGCGCCACCACCCTTGAGCACGGTCTCGAAGGGTGCGCGCTCGGTGAGGGCTTCTTCGAGCACCTCGCAGATGTCGGGAACCATCTGCTCGTCCACGCCGCCTAGGAACCGCAACGTGACGTGCATGGCGGGCCGGCGCACCCAGGAAGCTCGCTCCAGGGGCAGCGCCTTGAGGCGTCGCTGCAGCTCGCTCAGCTGATCCCGGGTCTGCTCGGGCAAGGGAACGGCGATGAACAGACGCATCGCTGGAAGCCTACCTCAGGCAGACGGAATCTTGGCGGGCGTGTGCACTATCCCAGCCGCGCGCGGGCCAGCTCCACCCGTTTCTGGATCTCGTCCCACTCGGCCGTACCCGCCTGGGCCCGGGCCAGCTCGGCCTCGGCCTGCTGCAGATCCTGCCTGGCCTGCTCGGGGCTCACCTTTCCCACGGGCTCGCAGAGATCGGTGAGCAGGCTGATGTGCTCGGCCCCCACTTCGACGAAGCCGGAGCCCACCACGAAGACCTGCTCCTGTTCGCCGCTGAGCACCGTGACGCGCCCGGGTCGGACCACGCTGAGGTAGCGCTCGTGCCCGGGCAGCACCCCGAACTGGCCCTCGAAGCCCGGGGCGCGCACCTGCTCCGCCTGGCCCTGCCAGGCCACGGCCTTGGGGGTGACGATGCGCAGCTGCACCGCCATCAGTGCTCCTCGGCCATCTGCTTGGCGCGCTCGACCACCTCTTCGATGGTGCCGGTCATGTAGAAGGCCTGCTCGGGCAGGTCGTCGTGCTCGCCCTCGAGGATCTCCTTGAAGCCCTTCACGGTGTCTTCCTTGGACACGTAGCGTCCGTCGGTGCCGGTGAACTGCTCGGCCACGAAGAAGGGCTGCGACAGGAAGCGCTGGATCTTGCGGGCGCGCCCCACCGTGAGCTTGTCCTCGTCGGAGAGCTCGTCCATGCCCAGGATGGCGATGATGTCCTGCAGCTCCTTGTAGCGCTGCAGCACCTGCTGCACCTCACGGGCCACGGCGTAGTGCTCGTCGCCCACCACCTCGGCGGTGAGGATGCGGCTGTTGGAGTCGAGGGGATCGACGGCCGGGTAGATGCCGATGTCGACGATGGCGCGGGACAGCACCGTGGTGGCGTCGAGGTGGGCGAAGGTGGTGGCGGGCGCGGGGTCGGTGAGGTCGTCGGCGGGCACGTAGATGGCCTGCACCGAGGTGATGGAGCCCTTGTTGGTGGTGGTGATGCGCTCCTGCATGACGCCCATCTCCGTACCCAGGGTGGGCTGGTAGCCCACGGCGGAGGGCATGCGACCCAGCAGGGCGGAGACCTCGGAGCCGGCCTGGGTGAAGCGGAAGATGTTGTCGATGAACAGCAGCACGTCCTGGCGCTCTTCATCGCGGAAGTACTCGGCCACCGTGAGCGCGCTCAGGGCCACCCGAGCGCGGGCTCCGGGGGGCTCGTTCATCTGGCCGTAGACCAGCGCCACGCGAGAGCCGTCGGTCTCGATGATGGGCAGCCCGTTGGGGCCCATCTTGACCTCGCCGTGCTCGTCGAGCTCGGCCTTGATGACGCCGGACTCCATCATCTCGAACCACAGGTCGTTGCCCTCGCGGGTGCGCTCACCCACGCCGCCGAACACGGACTTGCCGCCGTGCTTGAGGCCCACGTTGTTGATGAGCTCCATGATGAGCACGGTCTTGCCCACACCGGCGCCGCCGAAGAGGCCGATCTTGCCGCCGCGGGCGTAGGGGGCCAGCAGATCCACCACCTTGATGCCCGTCTCGAACATCTCCACCTCGGTGGACTGCTCCAGGTAGCTGGGCGGGGCGCGGTGGATGGGCAGGGCCTTCTTGGCGCCCACCGGGCCCAGCTCGTCCACCGGGTCGCCGGTGACGTTGATGATGCGGCCCAGCACCTCGGGACCCACCGGGATGCGGATAGGGCCGCCGGTGTCGCGCACCTTCTGGCCGCGCACCAGGCCATCGGTGGTGTCCATGGCCACACAGCGCACGACGTTCTCGCCCAGGTGCAGCGACACCTCGACGGTGAGGTTCTCGTCGTCGTCGTTGATGGTGGCGTTCTTGAGCTTGAGGGCGGTGAGCAAGGAGGGGAGCTTGCCCGGCGGGAACTCCACGTCCACGACAGGCCCCATGACCTGCTTGATGACGCCGTAGCTGGCTTCGGTTGCATGGGTGGACATCCAGTTCTCCTGGGGGTCGCTAGAGGGCCTCGGCGCCGGACACGATCTCGATGAGCTCGGTGGTGATCGCGGCCTGGCGGGCCCGGTTGTACTTCAAGGTGAGGGTCCCGATGATGTCGTTGGCGTTGCGCGTGGCGTTGTCCATGGCGGTCATGCGCGCGGCCTGCTCACCGGCCTCGGTCTCCAGCAGCGCCTGCAGCAGCACCGTGTCGAGATAGAGCGGGAGCAAGGTGGCGAGGATCTGCTCGCCGTCGGGCTCGTAGCGATAGTCGCCGGCGGCTTCGGCGGACTGGTCCGCGTCGTCGAGGCTGATGGGCAGCAGCTGCAGCCCGGTGGGCCGCTGGGTCATGGCGGACACGAAGCGGTTGTAGACCAGCTGCACCTGGTCGTAGCCCTGGTCGACGAAGGCCACCCGCAGCCTGGCGCCCAGATCCGCAGCGCGGGCGGCGAACTCGGGCGGATCCACGTCGATGTGGCTGTCGATGACGGAGTAGCCGCGCTTGACCAGGTGATCGCGGGCCTTCTTGCCCACTGTGATCAGCTCCACCTCGCGGCCCTGATCGCGCAGCTCGCGCGCGCGGCGCTCCACCTCGCGCAGCAGGTTGGAGTTGAAGCCGCCGCAGAGCCCCCGATCGCTGGTGAAGACCACCAGCAGCACGCGCTGCACGCGCTCACGCCGCTCGAGCAGGGGCAGCTCGTAGTCGCCGGCGCCCTGGGCGACCCGACCCAGCACGCTGGTGAGCGCCTCCTGGTAGGGCCGGGCGGCCTGGGCGTTTTCGGTGGCACGGCGTAGCTTGGCCCCGGCCACCAGCTTCATCGCGGCGGTGATCTGCCGCGTGCTCTTGACCGAGTTGATGCGGCGTCGGATGTCTCTAAGGCTCGCCACGTGCTTGTCCGGGGAGGGGGTAGGGGCAGAGGGCCTGGGATGTGGCTAGGCCGGGTGCCAGGTCTCCTTGAAGGCCTTGATGGCGGCCACCAGGCGGTCCTTGAGGTCGTTCTTCTTGAAGGTGCGCTTCTGCAGCAGCTCGTCGAGCAGGGCCTGCTGCTGGGCGTGGAAGTGGGTGGTGAGGTCGTCCAGGAAGCCTCCCACCTGGTCGAGATCGATGTCGTCGCACAGGCCCTCAGTGCCGCAGACGATCTGCAGGATCTGGATCTCGACGCCCTGGGGCACGTACTGGCCCTGCTTGAGGATCTCGGTGAGGCGGGCGCCACGGGTGAGCTGACGCTGGGTGGCGGCGTCGAGATCGGAGCCGAACTGGGCGAAGGCTGCCAGCTCCCGGTACTGGGCCAGGGTGAGGCGCAGCGCGCCGGCGATCTGCTTCATGGCCGGGATCTGGGCGTTGCCACCCACGCGGGACACGGAGATGCCGGCGTTCACGGCGGGGCGCTGGCCGGCGTAGAAGAGATCGCCCTCCAGGAAGATCTGGCCGTCGGTGATGGAGATGACGTTGGTCGGGATGTAGGCGGAGACATCGCCGGCCTGGGTCTCGATGATGGGCAGCGAGGTGAGGGAGCCGCCGCCCTCGCGGTCAGACATCTTGGCCGCGCGCTCCAACAGCCGGGAGTGCAGGTAGAACACGTCGCCGGGGTAGGCCTCGCGGCCGGGGGGGCGCCGCAGCAGCAGGGAGAGCTGGCGGTAGGCCACCGCCTGCTTGCTCAGGTCGTCATAGACATTGAGCGCGTGCATGCCGTTGTCGCGAAAGTACTCGCCGATGGTGGCGCCGGCGTAGGGCGCCAGGAACTGCAGCGGCGCGGGGGCGGAGGCCGGCGAGGAGATCACGCAGGTGTACTCCATGGCGCCCTCTTTCTCGAGGCGGTCGACGACCTGGCGCACGGTAGACTGCTTCTGGCCGATGGCCACGTACACGCAGTGCATCTTGCGCTGGGGGTCGTCCTTGAAGCGGCGCTGGTTGATGATGGTGTCCACCGCGAGCGCGGTCTTGCCGGTCTGGCGGTCGCCGATGATCAGCTCGCGCTGGCCGCGGCCGATGGG
>CAZEJJ010000158.1:0-16928 GCA_964512185.1 uncultured Enterobacterales bacterium
GGAGTCTGGATCGCCGTAGCCGTCGCCGTCAGCGTCGGCGTAGTAGTAGCAGTCGCTGTCCGGCGGCGCGGTGTCGGGCTTGTCGGTCTCGGTGCGACAGGCGCTCAACAGGACCAGTGTGCACAGGGCGATGGCGGTACGCATGGCATCCCTCCTGGGGTGGGCCATCGGTGAGTGTACCAGCCGCCGGCACCGGTTCGCCGCGGGTTTGTCCAAGGTGAGGTACAGGAGCTGTCCATGCTGTCGCCGCGTCTACCCGTCCCCGTCCTGCTCGCCTGCTTCGCGTTGCTGTCATGTGGCTCCGCCACACCATCCGATCCTGCGCCTGTGGACGCCATCGAGCCCGAACTCGAGCAGGTAGTACCAGTGGACCTGGCCGGAAGGCTGGCCTGGTTCGTGGCTGATCCGGGTCAGGTGCAGGCCCTGGAGCGGAGGCTGGACGAGAACGCCGTCGACCTGGCGGAGCGGCTGGCCGCCCATGGAGGGGCCCCGCCCGAGCGCGTGCGGGAGCTGCTGGAGCGGCAGGTGGACAGCCGGCTGGCGGTCTGGGTGGACAAGGATCGGCAGCAGGACCTGCCGGTGGACGCCGAGCGGATCCGGCGGCAGGTGCTGGACTGGGAGGCCTTCAAGCTGGAGCGCTACGTCAGCTCCGGGGTCTTCCCCAAGACCTGGTTCGGCTACTTCGACCTGGCCTGGGACAGCGCGGATCGCGAGCGCAGCCTGCGCGGGACCACGGTGTGTACGCGCCGGATCATCAACTCCTGGCAGGAGGAGCGGGGCAGCCCGGTGCGGGTCACAGATGCCGAGGTGGCGCTGACCTTCATCGCTGAGGGAGGCGCGCTGCTGCTACGCGAACAGCAGCACATGGCCGACAGGCTGCACCCTGTGTTCGACGTGGGTCTGGACGATCTGGCCAGCGGCTTGGGGGACTACCAGGGGCTGCTGGACGGGCTCGACGAGGGCTGCGGCACCGACCTGGCCGGCACCGTGCTCCAGACCGAGCCGGGGGTGACCCCCGAGGGCGCCCTGGGGCGGCTGCAGGCGCCTGACGATCGCTGGGCTTGGCTGGTACGCCACGCCAGCTTCCGCGAGGCCATCGTGGGCACCGCGCTCATGTGGATCTGGGAGAAGGAGATCGCCCAGCGCAAGCTGCTGGCCAGCGGACGCCAGCCCCTGCACCAGCGGGACGCCGCCCAGCAGTTCGTGCTGGGCTCGCTGGTGTACAACTCCGGGCTCATCCACGCCGAATCCACCGCTCAGCAGCTGCTGCGTTTCCAGTCAGGTGGCTACCTGTACGAGCGCTCCGAGGCCAACGCCCGGCGCCGACCGCGCCTGAACCTGCTGGCCCCGGGTCCCCTGCTGGAGGAGCTGTTGAGCCAGGGCAGCTACCGGGAGCAGCCCACCTCGTGGGTGGCGGTCTACCACGTGCTGCAGCGCTACGGCGCCTGGGAGGGCCTGCGGCTGTTCAGCGACGTGTTCGATGCCCAGGGCATGTTTCAGCCGGTGGCGGACTTCACCGGGGAAGAAGCACAGGAGCCCAGCTCAGGCGGGACCAGCAGGTAGACCTGCTTGAGCAGGTAGCCCGGCTCCGCACGCGGCCAGGGCATGTCGGCCAGGGCCGCGCAGAGCTCCGGAGATGCCTGGCCGTCCACTCGGCACTCGCCTTGTGGTGGGCCCTCACCCTCCACCATCAGCACCAGGTCCAGGCTGTGCAGGCCCGCCGGATGGCTGCCGGGCAGGATCTGCTCCAGCTCCGGAGCGACGCGTTCCGTGAGCGCCTGTCGATCCAGGACCGGATTCCACGCGGCCGGCTGTGCACCGCGGATGCCGGTGGCCCCTGGGGCCGCCCGGTAGGGGCCCACCTGGATGCTGCGGGCCGTGGTGCCAGCCAGGGCGCCGGCCAGTGCCTGGCCGTAGAGCTGGGCCCACTCGGCCACCGCCACGTCCACGGCCTCTGCCTGGGTGATGCCGATGCCCACGGAGCCGGCAGCCAGCGCGCCCGCCGGGGTGCCCGCGGGCAGCCCGGGCGCCGCGAGCTCCACCCGCAGGCCCACCAGGTGCTGCCCGTCCAGCTGGCTCTGGCTCTCCACGATGGCTGTGGCTTCGAAGGGCTGGCCGCAGACCTGCAGCGTGGCGGCGCTGGAGTCGGCCTCCAGCCCCGTCGCCGTCATGATCTCCACCAGGGCGCGAGCCGCCGCTACCGATGCCTGCTGCTCGTCGATCGCGGCGGGTGGGGGTGGTTCCCGGGGATCGCAGCCGGGGAGGAGGGTGTACAGGAGCAGGGCTTGAAGCGGTCGAAGTCGATCCACGGGATCCTCACCAGGACGCGGGAATGTCTACTGCCTGGACAGAGTACCCAACGGCCCCTGCGCGGGCCGTCCTCGTCATGGCTTGCGCACCGGTTCTGGAGCTCATCATGGTCCAAGATCCCATCGCTCCCCGTTCCCGCCTCGTGGACGTCGTCGCCTGGATCTACCTGATCCTGGGCGGCTTCATGCTGGTGACGTCCATCGCCCAGAACCTGATGTTCCACCTGGTCTTCCCCACCGAGGTCTTCACCGAGGACATCCCCGACGGCATGCCCGGCGCGGCGGCCTTCATGTTCGAGAACTTCCACCTGTTCATCCTGCTACCCCTGTTCGTCTCGACGGCCTTCGTCGCCTCCTCCATCGGCTTGATCAAGCGCAGGGAGTGGGCGCGGAAGCTCTTCGTGGGCCTGATGGTGCTCTCAGTGGTGTGGTGCTTCGCGGGCTTCGGCTTCCAGGTGGCTTTCATCTCGGGCTTCCCCACCCCGCCTCCTTCGGCGGGCGTGCCGAACTTCGCGGCCATCAACACCATCATGCTGGTCTTCAGCCTGCTGTTCTCGGTGGCCTTCTCGGTGCTGTTCGGCTGGATCGCCAGGCGGCTGATGTCCTGGGAGGTGCGCCGGGAGTTCCGCGGCTGATCGCTACCAGCTCAGGTCGAGGGGGCTGACCACCTTGGCGGGTCGGCCCGCGCCGGGGTGGAAGCGCGACACCAGGCTGGCCTCGTACCAGCGGGCCGCCCGCATGTCGGGACCATCCTTGCCAAGATGCAGCTCCAGCTCCAGCCAGCTGCTGCGGCCCTCCAGGTAGCCTACCGCCAGCGGATAGGCGTAGACCTCGTCGGTGCGCAGGTCCACGATCTCCAGCTCGAAGTCGCCGTAGCGCTCCAGCTGCCGCGCCCCCAGGTCCAGCTCCAGCCGCACCAGCCCATCGGCCGCGTCCACCACCACCAGCTGGCAGTCCGTGCAGGGGCGCTCGCCTTCGGCCCAGGCCGCGGGGGCGGCCAGCAGGCAGGCGGCGAGGGTGAGGGTCCTGGCGTTCACGTCGGATCTCCGGCAGGGGCCCTGCGCGGGCCTCCACCGAGCCTGTCGGTCACCCTGGACCCGGATTTCAGCCCGGATCGCGATTTTTCCCGACCTATGCCCCCCTTTTTGCGACAGCTGGCCAGCTATGCCCCCAATAATGCGACAATTCCGACTCACTGGGCTGGCGAGCCGGGCGAAAAGCCAGGTTGGCGCGTACGGCTGGCAGAGCAACCGGTGGCTGGACCCCCATCTGGGGCGCTTATTGTCGCATTATTGCCCCCATAGTTTCCCGGTTGTCGCATTTTGGGGGGCATAGTTGGCGGAGGCCGCCTCAGCGCTGCCGGTGGTGGCGCTTCATGGCCAGGACCTGCTGGTAGCGTCGCCACATGGCGGTGCGGCGCAGGTCTCCTGGCCCCAGGGCGAAGAAGCGCTCGTCGCCGATGACGCGTTCCACCGCGGCCACCTCCGGGCCGTAGGACGCCTGGGCTCGGTACACCGTGCTGCGGGCGATGCCGAGGCGCTCGCCGATCTCGCGCCTGGTGATGGGGGTGAGGACGAGCAGGCAGCGCACCAGGAAGCTGCGAGACCAGCATCGGTGTGGCAGCTGTGTCAGCGGCATGCGGGTGATGGACGAGACCGACCGCAGCACGTCGTCGTAGCCGGGTGGTTGGCTCATCCCATGGCCGACGGGCAGGTCGGTACCGGTGGGCTGGACGTAGCGATCGCTGGACACCCACCCATGGTGTGCTGCCGGATCTGTCATGGCCTTTCGGAGCCGAGGCCAGGCCAGCCCGACGCAATCGCGGTGCGTGGAGAACGGCCACTCCAGGGGATCGGAGACGAGCCGGCCGCGACACGGATTGAGTGGCAGGTAGCGCCGCGTGCGCTGCTGGTGTTGGATGTCCGTGATGCACTCGGGCGTGCGGTGCGGTAGCCACAAGGAGAAGGTCTCGACGCCGCGATGGTCGGCGAGCCAGCGTGCATGGCCGCTCAGGGCACCAGCGAGGCGTCGGGAAGAGTGGGTGTGGGTGATCTGGTGCACATGATCTGGCATCAGGCAGAGCTGCTGCGGCTGCAGGGCCGCCAGCCGGTCCCAGAGGGCGCGGGCTTCCTCCCAGTCGTGGAAGAGCCATAGTCCAGGGCGGGCGTGGATGGTGATGTGAAGCATGCCGAGCACTCATGCAAGGCTCGGGCCAAGGCTGCCCCATGTCTCGACGGAGGCCGATATTCGACCGAAGAGGCCCGTTACCCGCGAAGCGGACCGCGCCGTGGTAGCGGCCAGAGCGTCGAGATCGTCGAAAGTGTCGAACCCATCTTCGACACCTTCGACACCTCACCGGCTGCCGTACAGATCCCGCAGCACCACGGCGTCGGCGATGGTGGCGCCCACCTGGGCGGTCCAGCTGCTGCTTCCGCTCTCGTCGAGGATCGCCAGGTAGCCGGAGGTGCCCCAGTGGGCGAAGGTGCTGCCGTCGTCGAAGCGATCGGCGCCGCCCAGGATCATGGCCAGCCACTTCTCGTCGCCCTCGTAGCTCCACACCTGGCGGGCCAGCGTGGCTTCGGGATCGAGCTCGTACTCCAGCAGCCGGGAGGTGGAGCTGGGGTCCAGGAAGTGGTTGTCGAAGATGAGCAGCGTGTCGTCGACGGTCCAGGAGGCGTCGTGGGGGCCGTAGCTGTCGCCGTAGTCCTCGATCTCGGGCCACAGGGCCAGCCCGTCACCGCCCACCACGGTGAGCTGCTCACCGCTGGTGGCGTCCACCTCCACCACCAGGTCCACGCCCCCGAGGGTGAGCCAGTAGCTGTCGCGCGCGGGAGCGTAGTGCAGGCTGTTGGCGTGGGTCCAGTCGATGCCCTGGCTGTAGAAGTCCGCCTCCAGCGTGAGCGAGGGATCGTACTCCAGCTGATCCCAGCTGGACCACAGCTCGCTCACCTGGCCGGTGGCGGCGTCGCGCCGCAGCAGGCGGTCGCCCACCATGTCGCCGTAGTCCTCGTGTTCGTCCACGTCGATGGCCAGCCAGACCAGGGAGCCGTCCTGGTGGGCCAGGAAGCTGTGGTGGGCCTGCTCCATGGGCACGGAGTCCAGCTGCTGGCCGTCCATGCCCAGGGTGATGGCCACGCTGTCGTCCAGCTCGTGGTCCTGGTTCACCTGCATGAAGCGCAGGGCTGGCTGATCGGGCACCTGCGCGACGCTCAGGGACACCCGGGCCTGGTCCAGCTCGTGGTACCAGACGAAGTCCCCGTCGGCATCCAGGATGTACAGGTACACCTCGATGGCCCAGGACACGCCCAGCACGTAGCCATCGAAGCTGCCGTCCGATGACATCAGGCGGACGTCGGGCAGGGGGGCGGGCAGGCCCAGGGTCTCGGTGACATGGCCGGGGCCCACCACCAGGTCGTCGCCGTCGGCGGCCACCACCCGCCAGTGCACCTGCTGGAAGGGCTTGTTGCCCAGCAGCAGGGTCTGGCTGCGCCGCGAGCCGTCCACGACGGCGGGCGTGATCCGGCCGTAGTCTTCGTCGGGACCGAACTCCACCCAGGCCTCGCCCCCTCCGAGGGGCTCCCAGCTGACCTCGACCACGGTGTTGACGGTCTCGCTCAGCTCGCCGCGGGCGTGGAAGGTGCGGTCCGCGCAGCCCGCTGCCAGCAGCAGGCTGGCCAGCGATGCGTCAGCGAAGACCCTGGGGGCGGGCATGGCGATATCCTGTCGCGCGACTTCCCACTGTATCCGGCTCGCGCTAACATCTGCGGGGAGTCTCCGTGAAGCACACCTCCGCTGCCCTGCTGCTGCTGTCCGCCTGCTCGGACTACAGCTTCACCGACGACAAGGACGGCTGGGGCGACGACACGGCCTGCTCCATCGACCTGCTCGACCCCTACGCGGTGGCCCAGGACGACGAGTGCGCCTTCGAGTCGGAGCCCGGCGGCTTCGCGCCCACCGTGGAGTGGCAGTGGACCGCCTCCAGCGGCGTGGCCGGCTACGGCGACGTGATGATGACGCCGGTGGCCGGGGACGTGGACGGCGACGGTGTGCCCGAGGTGGTGTTCACCAGCTACACCGCCGAGGCCTACGGCAGCGCCGGGGCGCTCTTCCTGCTCGACGGCGCCAGCGGCAGCGAGCAGGCCGCCTGGACCAGCATCGGCGGCTACTCCCCCGCGGGCTCTGGCGGCGTGGCCCTCGGAGACCTGGAGGGCGACGGTACCCCCGAGATCGTAGTGCTCAGCAGCGACAATCGCCTGCTGGCGCTGCACGCCGACGGCACGCTGGTGTGGGCCAGCGACGTGCGCAGCAGCGACTTCGGCGGCCACTCCTACCCCTCCATCGCCGACCTGGACGGCGACGGCCTGGCCGAGGTGATCTGCGGCAAGGCCATCTTCGATCACCGCGGCTTCCTGCTGGGAGCGGGTGGGTACGGCTGGGGTGGGGTCTACGCCATCAGCGCGGTGGCGGATCTTGATCTGGACGGGCAGCAGGAGGTGATCACGGGTAACGCCGCCTACCGCCGTGACGGCAGCGCCATCTGGGCCAACGGCCTCGACGATGGCTGGCCCGCGGTGGGGGACTTCGATGGCGACGGTCTGGGCGAGGTGGTCAGCGTCACCTCCGGCTATGTCTCGCTGCTGGACGGCGACGGCTCCGTGATCTGGGGCCCCTACGACGTGCCGGGAGGCGGCGGAGGGCCCCCCACCGTGGCAGACTTCGACGGTGACGGCTCCGCGGAGGTCGGGGTGGCGGGCTACTCCGGCTACGTGGTCTACGACTCGGACGGCACGCAGCTGTGGCTCACCGACACTCAGGATCACTCTTCGGCCCGCACGGGCTCCTCGGTCTTCGACTTCGAGGGCGACGGCAGCTGGGAGGTGGTCTACGCCGACGAGCTGGCCTTGTGGGTCTACGACGGCGCCACGGGCGAGGCCGTGCTGGAGGAGACGGGCCATGCCTCCTGGACCCTGTTCGAGTACCCCATCATCGTGGACGTGGACGCGGACGGTGAGTCTGAGATCGTACTGGCCAGCAATGACTCCATCGACGCCGGCTGGCAGGGCATCACGGTCATCGGCGACGCCTCGAGCACCTGGGCGCCCACCTCCATGGCCTGGAACCAGCACGCCTACCACATCACCAATGTGGAGGACGATCTCTCCATCCCCGCTTCTCCCACCATGAACTGGCTGCTGGGACACAACTCCTACCGCGCGGGTGGTCTGCGCGACACCCCCGGCATCCCCGCCCCGGACCTGGGGCCCTCCGAACCGGTGGCCTGCTGGGACTGCAGCGCGCGGCAGCTGAGCCTGGGGGTGCAGGTGGAGAACCAGGGCACCAGCGATGTGAGCGAACCGCTCTCGGTGTCGGCCTACGCCCGCATGCTGGACGGCACGCGCAGCTACCTCGACAGCGCCACCGTCGAAGGCGGCATCGCCGCCGGCAGCAGCAGCGCCACCCTGAGCTTCGACCTGAGCTTGCCCGCGCTCGAGCTGCTCCAGGGCGTCTACCTGGAGGTGGACGACAACGGCACCTCCGGCTCGGAGATCGAGGAGTGCGACGAGACCGACAACGGCCTCGACATCGCCCTTCCCGACGACTGCTAGCCGCTACCCGCGCCGGCGGTACAGCGACCCGGCCAGGCCCAGCAGCAGCCAGGCCAGGCCCGCGCCGCGCTGTGGAGCCGAGGCGCAGCTGCAGCCGCCGCCGCCCTTGAAGAAGCCGTCGTCGTCGGAGAGCGGCCCGGTGTCGTCGTGGGGTGCGCCGGTGTCCTCGGGCGCCTGGGTGTCGTCAGGCGCCTGGGTGTCGTCGGGGGTGCCCGTGTCTCCCGTGTCGCCCACCACCGGGTTGCAGTCCTCGTCGTACTCGCCGTTGCCGGGCCACACCTCTGCGTCCTCGTCGTCGCAGTCGCTCTCCAGCGGCCAGCCGTCGCCGTCCTGATCGTAGTCGTCGGCCCCGTCGCAGTCTGAGTCCACCCCGTCGTACCAGCTGTCGTCGGCGCCCGGGAACACGGTGGCATCGGTGTCATCGCAGTCGTCGCCGCCGTGGTCCTCCGAGTCCTGCCCGTCGCCGTCCTGGTCGAAGTCACTGGCGCCGTCGCAGTCGGAGTCGATGCCGTCGTACCAGGTCTCCTCTGCGTCTGGGCCGATGGTCGGGTCCTCGTCGTCGCAGTCGTCGCCGCCACCGGCCAGCGCATCTTCGCCGTCGCCGTCCTGGTCGAAGTCGCTGGCGCCGTCGCAGTCGGCGTCGATGCCGTCGTACCAGGTCTCCTCGGCGCCGGGGTTCACCCCGGAATTGGCGTCGTCGCAGTCGTCGCCTCCGTAGGCGTCGCTCTGGTAGCCGTCACCATCGGCGTCGTACTCGGACATGCTGTCGCAGTCGGTGATGCGCCCGTCGTAGGGGTCGTCGGGAGCGCCCGGGTAGACGGCGGCATCGGCGTCGTCGCAGTCATCGCCGCTGTAGCTCTCGGAGTCGAAGCCGTCTCCATCGGCGTCGTAGTCGCTGGCCCCGTCGCAGTCGGAGTCCACCCCGTCGTACCAGATCTCGCTGGCGTCGGGGTTGACCAGCGCGTCGTAGTCGTCGCAGTCAGAGCCGCCGTGGCCAGCGGCGTTGTGGCCGTCGCCGTCCTGGTCGTAGTCGTCGGCGCCGTCGCAGTCGGAGTCCACCCCGTCGTACCAGGAGTCGGTGGCGCTGGGGCTCACCGTGGCGTCGGTGTCGTCGCAGTCGTCGCCTCCGTAGGCGTCGCTCTGGTGGCCGTCGCCGTCCTGGTCGTAGTCGTCGGCGCCGTCGCAGTCGGAGTCCACCCCGTCGTACCAGGAGTCGGTGGCGCTGGGGCTCACCGTGGCGTCGGTGTCGTCGCAGTCGTCGCCTCCGTAGGCGTCGCTCTGGTGGCCGTCGCCGTCCTGGTCGAAGTCGTCGGCGCCGTCGCAGTCGGAGTCCACGCCGTCGTACCAGGTCTCCGTGGCGCCGGGGTTGATGGCGGCATCGTCGTCATCGCAGTCGCCCCCGCCCACGGAGCTGTCGTCGTAGCCGTCGCCGTCCACGTCGGTCAGGTCGCCGCCGCTGCAGTCCTGGTCGATGCCGTCGTAGGCCACCTCGCTGGCGCCGGGGTTGATGCTGGCGTCGGTGTCGTCGCAGTCCACATCGGCGCTGTAGCCGTCGCCGTCCGCGTCCACCTCGGAGGCCCCCGCGCCGCCGGTGGCCCCGATGTCGGACACGCTGCCGTCGGGATCGAACAGGGCCGGGTCGCCCGCATCGATGAGGGTGCTGCTGGAGTCCAGCGAGAGCAGGTCGTTTCCGCAGTCGCCGTCCATGCTGTAGTCGTCCAGGAGCGGATCCACGGTGATGTTGCCACCCCCCTTGATGTCGCTGGCGTCGAGGTAGCCGGAGACATCGGTGGCGGTGTTGCTGTACCAGTCGTTGTAGAGCAGGGAGGAGTACAGGGCGCTGTAGTAGTCGTAGGCGTAGACGCCGTCTCCGGCCAGGGTCCAGGCCACGATGTTGTTCACGAAGTCCACGTAGCCGTGGTACAGGAACACGCTGCCGCCGTAGTATGCCGCCGAGGAGCCCAGGAAGGTGTTGTTCACGATGTCGGAGTGGTAGTCGTAGTACAGGTACAGGTCGCCGCCGTTGGCTGTGGCGGTGTTCTCCACGAAGAAGTTGTTGCTCCAGCTGTCGTCGCCGTGGGTGTAGTAGCTCCAGGCCCCGCCGCCGTAGGTGGCCTCGTTGTCGCAGAAGCTGTTGCCGCTGATGCTGCGGTCGCCCGCGTAGTAGCTGTACAGGCCGCCGCCAGAGTAGCCGCTGGTGCTGGCCAGGTTGCTCTGGACCGTGTTGCTCGCCAGGGTGAGGTCGTCTGCGTAGGCCACGTAGAGTCCGCCGCCATGGTAGGCGGCGGTGTTGCCGGTGACCTCGCTGTGCTCCATGCTCAGGTCGTCGCGGTAGGCGCCGCTGGCGTGGAAGTACAGCCCGCCGCCGTGGCCGCCGCTGGTGCTGTTGCCCTCCAGCGTGATCTCGGAGAGGTCGCCGGTGCCGTAGTAGTACAGGTAGATCCCGCCGCCGTTGCCCGCGGAGCTGTTGCTGGCGATGCTGCTGCCTTCGACCTCCAGGTCGGTGTAGTGGGTGGCGGCGATGGCCCCGCCCTCGCCTGCGGTGGAGCTGTTGCGGTCGAGCTGGCTGTCGGCGATGCCCAGGGTCCCGTACAGGTACTGGGCCCACAGCGCGCCCCCCGCGTAGTAGGAGGCGTTGTCCTGGAAGGTGGAGTCGCTGATCTGCACCTCGCAGTAGCTGTAGAAGGCGGCCGCTCCGCCGTAGTAGAGCGCGGAGTTGCCCTCGGCCTGCACCTCCGACAGCGCCACGTCGGTGTAGGAGGAGGCGTACAGGGCGCCCCCGGAGCGGTAGGTAGAGCTGTTGTCCTCGAAGCTGGTCTCGCTGATCTCCAGCTCGGAGTAGATCTCTGTCGCGTAGACGCTTCCCCCATGGTAATAGGCGTTGTTCTCGGTGAATTCGCTGCCGCTGATGCTGACTTCGCCGTCGGTGCTCAGGGAGAGCGCGCCGCCGTAGCCGTAGTAGGCCTCGTTGAGCTCGAAGAGGGTGTCGGTGATGGTGAGGGCGAAGCCGTCGTAGGCTGAGATGGCGGCGCCGTTGTAGTACGCGGCGTTCCCGGTGAAGCTGCTGCCGTCGATGGTGGCGCTGCTGTCGTAGTACACGGCCAGGGCGCTACCGTAGTAGCCGTAGTGCTCCCTGAAGGTGGTGTCGCTCAGGCTGAGGCTGGAGTCGCTGCCCACGTAGATGCCCCCGCCGTAGTAGGCGTTGTTGCCGCTCATGTTGGCGTCGCTCACGCTGAGCACCGAGCTGTTGCCCGCGTAGATGGCGCCGCCGTGGTAGCCGTACCACCAGTAGCTGGGGGCGTTGCCGGAGAAGGTGCCGCCATCGACGGTGACCGTGGCGCCGTCGGCGTAGATGCCGCCGCCGTGGCTGTAGTAGCCCTCGTTGTCGATGTAGTGGGTGTCGGTGCTCTCGAGGCTGCTGCCAGTGGCCAGGTGGATGCCGCTGCCGTTGTAGTAGGCGGCGTTCTCGGAGACGGTGCTGTCTGTGATGGTGACGGCACCGTCTTCCACGTAGATGGCGCCGCCGTAGTGGGCCCAGCCGGACTCGAACCAGCAGTCTTCGAAGCTGATCGTCGCTCCGCCGGTGACCATCACGGCTCCGCCGTAGGAGCCGGTGGTGTCGTCGAAGTCGCAGCCTTCCAGGCTGGGGGACCCGCCGTCTACGTACAGCCCGCCGCCGTTCACCGAGGTGGAGCCGCTGCCGTCGAAGGTGACGTCGCGCAGGACCGGGCCGCCGCTCAGGATCCCCGCGCCGGAGTAGCTGCCGTTGCGCAGGGTGAAGCCCTCGATGACGCTGCCCGAACCTTCGCCGTCGTCGAAGGTGACGGCGTAGCTGGCGCCGCCGGCCGCATCGATGATGGTGCTGTTGGAGCCGGAGCTGGAGCTCAGCTCCACGGCTTTGCCGCCGAAGTCGATGGCCTCGTAGTAGGTGGCCGGCGAGACCAGGATGGTGTCGCCGTCGCTGGCAGCGTCCAGCGCGTCCTGGATCGTGGTGTAGTCTCCCGATCCGTAGCGATCCACAGTCCAGGCGGCGGCCAGGGAGACCCTCGGGATGGCGAGGAACAAGGCATAGACTGCGATGGTGTTTCGCATGTTGACATCCGGGGCAGGGGCAGCAGCAGTCTACCAATTGCGAGGTCCGGACGATAGGTTCCCCGCGCTCGATCCCCATCTTCGGAGCCAGCATGGTTGTTCGTCCTCCCCGAGCCCTCCTCCTGACCCTCCTGGCCCTGGCCGCCCTGGCCTGCGGTGACAAGGACACCGGAGATGACAGCTGCGACAGCCCCAGCCTGTTCTACGCCGACACGGACGGCGACGGCTACGGCGTCGACGACGACACGGTGGAGGACTGCGCGGCCCCCGCTGGCTACGCCGAGCAGGGCGGCGACTGCGACGACACGGTGGCCACCATCAAGCCAGGAGCGGCGGAGATCTGCGACGAGCTGGACAACGACTGCGACGGCACCGTCGATGTGGATCCCACCGACGGCGGCACCTGGTACGCCGACGCCGATGGCGACGGCTACGGAGATCCCGACGGCTCCGCCTCCCTCTGTCAGGCCGCCAGCGGCTACGTGGACAACGCCCGGGACTGCGACGACCAGGATGCGGAGATCAACCCCGATGGCGAGGAGATCTGCGACGAGCTGGACAACGACTGCGACACCCTGATCGACGGTGACGACAGCGACATCGAGGTGCTCACCTGGTACCGCGACCAGGACGGTGACGGCTACGGAGACAGCGGCAGCGACCAGCAAGCCGCCTGTCCCGGTGACGGCTACGTGGAGCAGGGCGGGGACTGCGACGACGACGACGCCAGCCGCAACCCGGGCGCGGAAGAGATCTGGTACGACGACGTGGATCAGAACTGCGACGGCGCCAACGACTTCGACCAGGACGGCGACCGCTACAAGGCCGAGGAGTACGAGGGCTCGGACTGCGACGACACCGACGCCACGGTCCACCCCGACGCCGAAGACAGCTGGTACGACGGCGTTGACTCCGACTGTGACGGCGCCAGCGACTACGACCAGGACGGCGACGGCTACGAACACGACGCCTACGGCGGCGACGACTGCGACGACGAAGACAGCGGCGTGCACCCCGACCTGCCCGACGATGACGGCGACGGCACCGACGACGACTGCAACGGCTCCGTGGACGACGACATCTCCCTGCCCGACGCGGACGCGGTGCTGCAGGGGGAGTCGAGCAACGACCAGGCCGGCGAGGTGTTGAGCGGCGCGGGTGACGTGAACGGCGACGGCAACGATGACTTCATCGTGGGCGTGCCCTCCCACTCCAGCAGCGCAGGCAGCGCCTACCTGTTCCTGGGGCCGGTGAGCGCCGAGGATTCCCTGGACGACGGCGCGGTGATCATCGACGGGGGCAGCAGCGGCGAGCTGCTGGGCACGGCGGTGCTGCTGGCCGGCGACCTGGATGGCGACGGCTACGACGACTACCTCGCAGGCGCACCCTACGCGGGCACCCTCACGGACACGGCGGGCGACGCCTACCTGTTCATGGGCTCGGCCGATCCCGCTGTTGGCGGCGACCTGAGCTCCAGCGACGCCGACGCCATCTACACCGGGGTGGGCATGGGCAACCAGGCGGGCAACACCCTGGCGGGTCCTGGTGATCTCACGGGTGACGGCCATGACGATCTGCTGATCGCTGCGCCGGGGGCCACGGTGCAGCGCGGGGTGGTCTACCTGATCTCCGACGCCTCCTCCGGCCTGCAGTCCCTCGAGTCCGCGGCGCATTCCTGGACCGGTGAGGACGCCGGTGACTACGCGGGGCTGGCCCTGGCCGGCGCCGGCGACGTGAACGGCGACGGCACGCCCGACATCCTGGTGGGCTCCTACATCAACGACAGGTCGGGCACGGAGGCGGGCTCCGCGTACCTGGTGCACGGCCCCGGCACCGACATCGACGAGATCGAGGACGGCGCCGCCATCATCACCGGCATCAGCAGCGGGGATCGCTCCTCCTGGGCCCTCGACGGCGCGGGCGACACCAACGACGATGGCTACGACGACCTGCTGATCGGCGCATACATGCGCGACGGGGACGAGACCGACGGTGGCGCGGCCTACCTGCTGCTGGGCCCGGTCAGCGGCGAGATCGGGCTGGCCTCCGCCGACGCCACCATCGAGGGCGAGAACAACGCCGCTCACCTGGGCTACTCGGTGGCCGGGGCTGGCGATCTGGACGGCGACGGGCACGACGACCTGCTGCTGGGCACCCCGGGGGACAACGCCCACGGCAACAACACCGGGTCGGTGTACGTGCTGCTGGGCCCTGTGAGCGGCGCCATCGACGCCGCCGATGCCGATCTCAAGGCCCTGGGCGAGTCCGCCAGCTACCAGGCCGGCGGTAGCGTGGCCGTCGCCGGGGACACGGACGCGGACGGCAGCCTGGACCTGCTGCTGGGCGCAACGCGTGCCGCCAGCGGCTACGGCGAGATCTACCTGCTGCTAGGGCCGCTCTTCTGACTCAGAGCAGGCGACAGAACCCCGAATCTACTGCGGCACTATGTCCGTCCAGCAGCCGCGACTGCGGCCGTCCCTGCTTGCAGCGCTCTCGGTCAACGTGCTGAAGCCACCCGTTACCGACGCCTCCCTCGCCCGCTACTGCGCAGAACCGGCCTCGCTGAGCGCCTACTGGCCCTCGCTACGATTCGGGGCGGCCGCCTGTCGGCGACCTGTTCTGTCGCCTGCTCTCAGGAGTCGGCGCTGGCGTGCCGCCAGCTGATCGGCGCGCGGCCGCGCGTGGGTGCGGTCCACCACCTGGGTCTTGAGCACCAGGTCGGCCAGGGTGAGCCCCCTGGGGTGCACGAGCAGCATGCCCAGGTCCACCAGCAGCGGGATGCCGCAGCCCAGGGCCCAGATGAGCAGGCGCAGGGCGTTGCGGGCCGCGCCTCTGGCCACGGTGCACTCGCGGCCCTGCTCGTCCACCAGGCACTGGTCCAGGGCGCGCCTGCCGATGCTGGTGCCTCCGCCGAACACGGCATCCTGGAACACGGAGACAGCGCAGCCGATGGCGGTGATGATCCCCCCCGTGAACAGCAGGCCCAGCACGCCGGCGGCGCCCAGCCAGACGCCCTCGTCCATCACCGCGGCCGACAGACGCCGGGTGCGGTCGGCGGCGGGCAGATCCACCACCTCGGGGTGCCAGTGGTCCGGGTGCATGCCCTGGACCCTATCCCTTGACCAGGGGGAGCACCTGCTTGAAGCCCGGGTGGCCGGAGCCGCGCATCCACTCGTAGACCAGGGCCTCCCAGGTGGTGACCCGCGCTCCCGCCTGGCGCATGCGGGCGAGGGCGATCTCGTGATCCCGCGGCCCGCGAGCGCTGAGACAGTCAGCCACGAGCAGCACCTGCAGGCCCTGCTCCAGGGCCACCAGCGCGGTCTGCTGGATGCAGATGTGGGTCTCGGTGCCCACGAGCGCGAGCTCTGTGCGGCCTGACTCCTGCACGGCCCGGGCGAAGCTCGGCTCGCCGAAGCAGCCGAAGGAGGTCTTGGCGATGGGCTCCAGGCCCTGCAGCAGCGCCGTCAGCGGCTCCAGGGTGGCGCCGAAGGCCCGCGGGTAGTGCTCGGTCCAGACCGCGGGCAGGCCCAGGATGCGGGCGGCGCCTACGAAGCGCAGCAGCCGGTCCAGGGTGGCGTCGGCGTCGGAGACGACCGGGAAGTGGCGTTCCTGCACATCGATCACCGCCAGGAGGACCTGCTCAGGATCCGACAGGCCAGCATGGGACATGGTTCTCCTCCGAAGGGACTGTATCCCGGCGGTGCTCGATTCCCTTCCCGCCCGGGACGCGCTATCATCCCTTGCAGCGAGGTCTTCATGAAGCTCCCAGCGTCGAAGCGCGCCGCTGTCCTGGCGCTCATGGTCATGGGCACCTCGGGTTGCAGGGAGGCTGTGGTGGACAGCCGCGCCTTCGCGGAAGACGCGCGCCTGGACTGGCTCACCGTCATGCCCTCCAGCCGGAACACCGCCCTGTGGCTGGCCTACCGGGTGCTGGCTCCCGTGGCCCGCTCCACCACCGAAGCCGAGGGCATCCCCGAGTACGACTTCGGCGGCCGGCTGTCGGTCATGGCCGACGGTGCGCCCGTCTACACCGGAGCGATGTTCCTGGCCCCCACGGGCCTGGCCCTGGACAAGACCTACTCGCAAGGAGTGCGCAAAGACGTGGAGCGCATCTTCACCTACTCCGATTGCAAGGAGACCGGCCGCATGAAGCTCCTGCAGCTGCGGGACGTACCCTCGGGAGCCCGCCTGCAGATCGAGGCCGAGCTCTGGAACCCTTCCGGCGAAGATCAGATCCTCGGGCTCGTCATGCAGCTGGGACCGAACTGAAACCATGAGCTGGCGAAAGCGAACCCTCGCAGCTCGTTGGCTCCCGCTGGTGTCGCTCTCCATCTGCTTGGGGGCCTGCCCCCAGCGCGACGTGGTGCAGCACGGGATCAGCTTCGAGAAGGTCCGCCAGGGCTCCAGCCAGGTGTGGCTCGCCCGCGTACCCATCAGCGGCGAAGAGCGGGTCATCCCCTTCTACTACCTGCCCGACGAGACCTCGGATGTGTACGTCCCCGACGGGCTGCTCGAAGCCCTACGCACCGCAGAACCCAAGCCCGAGATGCTCTACGTGAGCATCGATCCTCGAGCCGCGCACTACTCCTACGCGGCGGGTGCCGAGATCGCGCAGCTGGTGCAGGAATTCGACCTGGTGGGCGGGGTGCCGGTCAAGATGGCCTTCTCGCTGGCCAACGACCGGCCCGAGAAGCTGCCCGTGATCAACTGCCCCCAGGCCGTCGATGGAGCCTGGGTGGTGCTGGTGGAGCAGGGGCCCGGCAACGAGGTGTCCCGCACCGGCGACTGCGTGCACGCCCACTACCACGTGCCGCAGGACAGCATGCGCGTGGCCGATCGCATCTGCTACGGCCTGCTGGGGGTCTTCTAGTGCACGCGCTCGGAAGTTCATAGCCGCCCCCACAAGCCGCCCTCGCGTGCA
>CAZEJJ010000159.1:0-16693 GCA_964512185.1 uncultured Enterobacterales bacterium
ACGTGGTGGCCTTCGACGAGGTGGCGGGCATCCGCTTCAAGGACCACGACGGCGTGCAGATCATGAAGGACTACATGGCCTCGGGCTCCTTCGCGCGTGGTCGAGACGCGCTGAACGCCTCGGCCTCGATGGTCTTCGTCGGCAACATCGACAACATCAAGAACCTGCTCAAGACCAGCCACCTGCTGGCGCCCTTCCCGGACGCCATGATCGACGCCGCCTTCTTCGACCGCTTCCACGCCTACATCCCCGGCTGGGAGATCCCGAAGATGCGTCCGGAGTTCATCACTGACCAGTACGGCTTCATCGTCGACTACCTGGCCGAGTTCTTCCGCGAGATGCGCAAGCACAACTACGGCGACGCCATCAGCAAGTACTTCCGGCTCGGTCGCGACCTGAACCAGCGTGACACCATCGCGGTCAAGCACACCGTCTCCGGCCTGCTGAAGCTGCTCTACCCGCACGAAGAGTACGACAAAGAAGCCGTCCGCGAGTGCCTCGAGTACGCCCTGCAGGTCCGACGGCGCGTCAAGGAGCAGCTCAAGCGCATCGGCGGCATGGAGTTCTTCGACGTGCACTTCAGCTACATCGACCTCGAGACGAACGAGGAGAAGTTCGTCATGGTGGCCGAGCAAGGGGGCGGGTCGCTGATCCCCGATGGGCCCCTCAGCCCCGGCTCCCTCTACACCGTCACCAGGGGTAGCCACGGGCACCTCGGCCTGTACCGCTTGGAGACCCAGGTCACCGCTGGCAACGGCCAGCTCAAGCTCTCCGGCTTCGGCTCGAACACGGCAGCGAAGGAGTCCGTCAAGGTGGGCTTCGACTTCTTCCGAGCGAACCTCGCCCAGATTCAGGCCTCCGCCAAGGCGGGGGGCCACGACTACCACCTCCACGTGGTCGAGGCCCACAACACGGGCCCCTCCACGACCCTGACCCTGGCCAGCTACGTGGCGCTCTGCTCGGGGGTGCTCGGCAAGCCCATCGAGCCGCAGATGGTGGTGCTCGGCACCATGAGCCTCGGGGGCAACATCGTCCCCGTCGAGAACCTGGCGGAGTCGCTCCAGGTCGCTGCCGATGCCGGCGCCAAGCGCCTGCTGCTCCCGATGGCGAGCGTGGCCGACATCCCGACGGTCCCTGGTGAGCTCTTCGCGAAGTTCCAGACGGGGTTCTACGCGGATCCCAAGGACGCCGTGTTCAAGGCGCTGGGGGTGGGGTGATGGGGGTGGCTGGGTGGTTTGGCGTGACCACCGATAGGGCCTCCGGCCGGCTGCTCGAGACCGTTGAAGCAGCCGGTCACGCCGCTCCGCGCCACTCCCGGTCCGAGGGCCGGGCCCTATCGAGGTCCTTCGAGGACTGACCGGCCGCGAGACGACCCTGCACAGAAGTGCAGGGGGCTAGCCCTCGAGTCCGTCCCAGCCCGCCAGCCGCTCGAGGGGCACCGGCCGCGCGGGAGGACGGGCGCTCAAGGGTTCGTCCATGCGCGCTCCTTCGCCCAGCTCGTCGGCCAGCAGCCGCCGCAGGCTGGCGCCGCAGAAGCGCCCCTGGCAGCGGCCCATGCCCGCGCGGGTGGCCATCTTGAGGGCGGTGGCGTCGCCGGCTCCCCGGGCCATCCAGGCCCGCAGCTCACCCAGGCTCACCTCTTCGCAGCGACAGATCAGGGTGTGATCGGGCAGCAGCTGCAGCAGCCCGGAGCGCGGCTGCATGGCGCGCTCCAGACCGGCGCGCCCCTGCACCAGCCGAGCCAGCCGAGCCCGCAGCTGGAGCTGCTCCAGCTCGTCGTCCTGGCCAGCGCTGGCTCCCAGCCGCACCGCGGCGGCGATCCCGGCCAGCCGCCCCTGCAGCAGCGCGACCTGGGCCCCGTGCACGCCGCAGACATCGCCCGCCACGTACAGCCCATCGACCCTGGTCTGCATGTCCACGTCGCAGCGCGGCACCCAGCCCCCCAGGGCCGATCGCCACTCCAGCTCCACCCCGGCCTGGGCCACCAGGGCCAGCTCCGGAGCCAGCCCATGGCCCACGGCCAGCAGGTCCGCCTCCAGCGCCTGGGTGCGGCGCAGATCGGGACGCTGGTCGCGGCCCAGGGGGGCCACCACCGCGCGCTGGAAGCGACCGTCGCCTTCGGCTCGGAGCACCGCGTGCCGCCGCACCAGGGGTACGCGGGCCCTCCGCAGGCTGCGGAGCATGGCCCAGGCCTCTGCCAGCAGCGCCGGCTGACCCAGCAGGCCGGGCATGGCAGGCAGCAGGTCGAGCAGGCCCACCGAGTCGAAGACCACGGCGGGCGCATGACCCGCCAGCGCCAGCCGCGACGCGGCCAGCAGGAGCAGGGGTCCGGATCCCGCGAGCACGATGCGCCCCCGGGGCAGCAGGCCGTGGCGCTCCACCAGCCCCAGCAGGCCGCCGAGGCTCACGACGCCCGGCAGGGTCCAGCCGGGAAAGGGCAGCACCCGATCGCGAGCCCCGTTGGCGATGATGACGCAGTCGGCCGACAGGCTGCGCAGCTGCTGGCCGTCGTCCAGCAACAGCTCGCGCTCGGGGTAGAGGCCCAGCACGTCGACGCCCGAGCGCAGATCCATGGAGGAGCGCAGCTCCTCAAGCTCCTCCAGCATGCGCTCCCCGAGACGCCGCGAGGAGGAGGAGGGGTGGGGAAGCTCCGGCCCTCGCGCCTGGCGCCAGCCCTGGCCCCCAGGGAACTCGTCGCTGTGCAGCACCACCGGACGCAGCCCGCGGCGGACCAGCTCCAGGCTGGCGCCGATGCCCGCCGGTCCGGCGCCCACCACCACCACGGGCACGCGCTCGGCGCCGCTGGCTCGCTGCTGGTCGCTCATGACCCGCCCTGGGCAGGGGGCTGGGTGCTGCACACCATGTCGGGCTCCACGGTCACGGCGCAGGAGCGCACCAGGCCTCGGCCCTGCAGCCACACCAGGCAGTCCATGCAGACACCCATGCCGCAGAAGGCGCCGCGGGGAGCCCCGCGGCGATCGCTGCGACGTAGCTGCAGCAGGCCCGCGGCCAGCAGGGCTGCCAGCAGGGTCTCGCCGCGCTGCGCAACCACGCCGCGCCCGTCCACGGTGAGCCGCACCTGCCGCTGCGGATCCATCCCGGCGAGGCGCACGAATCCGGCCGGGGTGGTCACGCCAGCTCCATGGCGCGGTCGGGTGCGAGGCGCTCGTCCCAGCAGGGGTGCTGCTGGCCATGGAGCCGCGCGTCGATGAGCTCGGCGATGAGCGGCGCCAGCGTGATCCCGCTGTGGGCGAGCGCGAAGTACAGGCCAGGGCAGTGGGCGGTGCCGCCCAGGTAGGGGAGCATGTCGTGGGGCACCGGTCGCACACCGGCGAAGGAGCGGATCACCCTGGCTTTCCTGAGGAAGGGCAGCGCCCGACAGGCACGCCGGGCGGTGGCTCGCATGTTGGCGACGGTGGACAGGGTGTCGTCCCGCTCCGGCTCCCAGGTGACCCCCAGCAGGAGGTTGCCGCTGGGGGTCTGCTGCACGTCGGCCACCACGCCGGGCAGGCGCTCGGGCCAGGGCTCGGTGACCAGCAGCTCACCCTTGACCTGCTGCAGGGGGAGCTTGATGCCCACCATGGCCGCCACGCTGGCGCCCTGGGCCCCCGCTGCGACCACCACGCGGCGGCAGGAGATGCTGCCCTGGGTGGTGCGCAGGGCGCGGACTCCCTGGGCGTCCCGCTCCACCCCCAGCAGCTCTTCGTTGAAGCGGAGCTCCGCTCCACGGCGCCGCGCGGCGTGCACCGCGCCCAGCACCAGGCGGAACGCGTTGAGGGTGCCCTCGCCCTCGCACAGCGAGGCCCCGAGCACCTGTTCGTTGAGCTGCGGCGCCAGCGCCCGGGCCTGGGCGCCCGACAGCCAGCTCAAGCCGTAGCCTTCAGCCGCCTTCTGCTGCACGCGCTCCCGGCGCTCCCGACAGGGCTCCTCGTCCAGCTCGGCGTAGAGGCTGAAGCAGGGCCGCCACTCCAGGTCCACTCCCAGGCGCTCGGCCAGGGCTGGGTGGCGCTCGACGGCCGCCCTGCTGAACCGGTGGTAGAACAGCGGCTCCTTGGAGTGCGCCGCCGCCCACGAGAAGGTGGCTCCCGAGGTGCCGCGGCAGGGATCGCCGCGGTCGAGCAGGGTGACGCGCAGGCCGCGCTCGGCCAGCTGCAGCGCGGTGACGGCTCCCACCGCGCCCGCGCCGATCACCACCACGTCGGGAGTGCTTCTCAAGCTTGGCTCCGCGCGCTAGCGCGCGAGGATGGTGCGGGCCGTGGCGACGCTGGACTGCGGGATGAACACGAAGCGGAAGACCGACTCGCCCAGCTGCACCTCTTCGCCACCCTCGAGCCTGGCGATGGTGATGTGCTGGCCGTCCACCATGGTGCCGTTGGTGGACCCGAGGTCTTCGATGAAGAACTGGTCGCGCTGGCGCATGATCAGGCAATGGCGCCTCGAGATCTCCCCGTCGGAGGCCACCTGGATGGCGTTGTCGCGACCGCGCCCGATGCTCACCATGACCATGTCGGGCGCCAGGATGTGGGCCAGGTCCTCGCCGCCGCTGATCAGGTGCATGAAGTAGGCGTTGAGCGTGCCAGGCTGGGGATCGATGCTGGCGGTGTCGAGGGCGGCTTCGGCCGTGGTGCGCGGCGCACCCAGCGCGCTGACGTTGGTGATGTCTTCTTCGTCCCATTCGCCGGCCCAGCCCGCTGCCTCCTCGGTGACCGCGGTCGCGGGATCGTCGTCGCCCAGATCGAAGGGCAGCTGCTCGTCGCCGTCGAACGGCAGGCCACCTTCGAGCTCGTCTTGGTCTCTACCGCCCATGTTCACTCCTTCGTCCAGCGAATCTATCACCCGGCGCCGCCGATTGCGGCCGGGATTTCCACGCTGAGGTGGGGTCACCCTGGCAACGCGATCCCGTCGGGGGTGAACCCGAGGGCCGTGGTAGCCTGTGCGGGTATCATGGCCGGGACCGGCCTCGGCCACAGCAGAAGACGGCGAGGCATCCGTGCAATTCGACCCCCACCGCGTCGTGATGGGCCAGGAGACGGCGCCTTCTGGCAAGCTCCTCCTGGTGGTGATCTACGCCCTCGTGAGCGCCTGAGCATGAGCCGCCTCGCCCCCCTGCTGCTGCTGCCGCTGCTGGGCTGCCCCGACCAGAAGATGGACAGCGGCACACCGCCCAGCGACAGCCAGGAGGGGCCCGCTGACGAGCCTTCGGTCGATATCACAGCTCCGGTTTCGGGAACCGTGGTGGCGGCGGACACCGCCCTGGTCTTCTCCGCCCAGGTCTCCGACGCCCAGTCTCCCGAGTCGGTGCTGCAGTACGACTGGTCCTCCAGCCTCGACGGCCCGCTGGCCACCCAGACCACCCTGAAGTCCACCGCGGCCTGGTTCTCCGTGCCCAGCGGCCTGAGCGCAGGAGAGCACGAGCTGCAGCTGGTGGTCACCGATCCCGACGGCGACGCCGGCAGCGACAGCGTGACCGTGACCGCGGAGTAGTCAGGTGAACAAGGGTGGGTCACTCGCTGGGGAGGCTGCGGGCCAGCCTGAAGCCAAGCTGGATGGATGACTCCGCGGGGGCGGCCTTGCGGCGGGCGGCGATCCGGGCGCTGCCCGGGCCGTCCAGCCAGCTGCCGCCCCGGTACACCCGCTCCTGGCCTTCGGGGGGACCGCTGGGATCCAGCAGGGCCCGCTCCGGGTAGGCGGCGTGCAGATCGTAGACCCACTCCCACAGGTTGCCGGTCAGGTCGTACAGGCCCCAGGCGTTGGGCTCGCGGCTGGCCACGGGCGCCAGCCCGGGCAGGCCATCGCTGCAGGGAAAGGCGTCGCTGCGTCCGACCGAGCTGTCGGCCACGTTGGCCACGCTGCAGGCCGTCGCCGCGTCGGCGGCTCCGGAGAACAGCCCCGCTTCACCGGCGCGGGCGGCGTACTCCCACTCGGCCTCGGTGGGGAGGCGATAGCCATCGGCGTCCAGGTGCCGGCGCAGGTGCACGCCGCTGATTGTGTAGGCGGGCAGCAGCCCCTCGCGCTCAGACAGGGAGTTGCAGAAGCTCACCGCATCGAGCCAGGACACCCCTTGCACGGGGAGCCTCTCGCCGGTCATGACCGTGGAGTCCCCCACGCCCATGGCCGGATTGCGACCGGTGATCGCCCGGTACAGGCCCTGGGAGACCTCGGTGCTGGAGAGCAGGAAGGCGCGCTCCAGGGTGACCTGGTGCTGCTGCTCGTCGGCCGCCCGCCCGGCCTCGCCGGCGGCGCTGCCCATGGAGAAGCTGCCGGGCTCGATGCGCACCATCTGCGGGCGGTTGTCTTCCAGGGCCCAGGTGGCGGGTGCGGCCACCGGGGCTTCACCGGTGAGCCCCTCCTGGGTGAAGCGGTCCTGGGACTCGCAGCCAAGCAACAGCACCAGGATCCACACACAGCGCACGGCTCACCTCGCCTGGCGCTCCTAACCGGGCGCAGGCTCGCGGCGGGATGGGATAGGGGATCGGGGCCCCCAGCGGCGAGGCGACCCATGACCGTGGCCACCTGCCCCAAGTGCGGCGCTCCCCGCGTGGAGAGCGACAGCTGCCCACAGTGCGGGGTGATCTATCGGCGCTACCGCCAACACCGGGCTCGGCCCGCGCCCAGCAGGAACCCCCGCCTCCCACTGCTGGCCGCCGTGCTGCTCGTCTGCGTCACCGCGCTGGCCTGGTGGTTCACCGGCCGACCCGACACCGCCACAGCGCCGCCACCCGCCGCCGAACACAGGGCCGGCACCGCGGGCACCACCCCGGGCGATGCCGATCAGGCCGCCGGCCTTCCCATCACCGCCGAAGAGGAGCTCTTGCAGCGGCTCGACCCCAAGGGTCTGCTCTCAGGCTCTGCCCCGAGCGCTGAGGCACCGGAGAGCGCCGCCGATGGAGGCGGCACCCCGCGCAGCCTGCGCCACGACAGCCCGCGGGGGAGCTTCGTGGCGCAGCTCCCCGACGGCTTCGGCGAGGTCATCCGCGCAGGACGCCTGCTCGACGAGCAAGGCGAGCACACGCAGTACACCGACCACCGGGTGAACGCGCTGGACGACAGCGGCAGCGTGCAGCTGCTCATGCTGGCCCACTACGATGTGTCACCCTCCACCGGCGCGGGCTCCGAGCGGCAGCCGTGGATGGCCTCGCAGGCGCGCGAAGCCCTCGAGTTCCTGCAGCGCCTGAACCTGGACAGCGAGCTCGTGGTGGTAGACGGGCAGGAGTGGTACCAGGCCAATTTCGACGGAGACTGGGGTGGCGAGGCGGTGTACGGCCAGCTCCGCGCGGCGCGCTTCACCGAGCAGGACGTGGTCATGCTGCACGCCATCGGCCACGACCCGGCGCTGTCCAGAACACCGGAGGTGGCCCGCTTCCTCTCGTCCGTCGAGTTCATCCCCGCCGCCACGAGCATCGCATCCGCGTCCAGCTGCAGCTACCAGCCCAGCGCCAGCGCGACGGTCCAGGAGGTGGACCGCAGCGGCATCGCCCCCCGCCTGCGACGCGCCCGCGGCTGCCACGTCCTGGTGGAGATCTGGGCCACCAACTGCCCGCCCTGTCGCGGGGTGCTGCCCCAGCTCGACACCCTCGCCCAGCACTATGGGCCCAGCGGCCTGGTGATCCAGGCCTTCTCCACCGACGAGAGAGCAGACGATCTCCGCGCCCTGCTGCGGCGACAGCCGGCCAGCTACGAGCCCCTCTGGCTGCGCCCGGGCTCCCAGGCAGCGCTGCGCAAGTCGGTGGAAGCCTTCGGAGGCAGCTACGCCGGCGAAAGCCCCTACTTCGCCCTGCTGGACGACTCCGGCTCGGTGCTGGTGGAGGGTACAGGGGCCGGCGCGCTCGACGCGGTGGAGGCTGAGCTGCAGCGCCGCATGCCCTGAATCTTCCGCGTAGATTCCCCATCGGTCGTAGCCGCCGCTACCGGCGATGCGGGCGGGCGCCGGGATCCACCGCCGAGGTGCGAACCCCCACCGTCCCTCCAGGATCACGGTGACAACGCCCAGACCGGTCGGTCAGCCTGCAGTTGCGCCGTGCTCCCACCACCACAACCACAGGAGATCGCCATGATCGGATCCCAGAACACCTGTTCCCGCTGCCGCTTCTTCACCGATCACGCCTGCGCCACGCGCGCCTGCTACGACTGGCGCGCCGATCGGTCCGAGCGGCAATGGGAGGCCGAGTGGGAGGAGGACGAGCCAGAGGAACAGGAGGACAAGGGCGAGGCCAGGAGCGACTGATCCCCTCACTGCAGGGCGAGGAGACATTGGAGTAGACTGGCCGACCACGGCCGCTTGGCGTGCTCCACCAGAGGGGCCGTGTCACCGTGGGAGGTCTCATGTCACCCGCCGGGCCCCACCTGGGGCGATGCCGCATCGGAGCCCGGTTGTCCGTCGGTCTGCTGCTGGCGGCCCTGGCCTGGGCCCCCCTCTGCCCGGCAGCGGCGCCGGCCCCCGGAGAGCCCACCGCGCTGCACGGCTGGCTGGTGCAGGATCTCCTGCCCGAGCTGGCGGCGCGCAGCATGGCGGCCGAGGCGCGCAGCGAGGCGGCCCAGGCCTGGTTCCAGGGCAGCGGCTCACTCGAAGATGCCTTCCCGGAGCTGGTCTCGGCTCCTCTGGCCGACCCGGCCTGGCTGGCCACGGCCTCCTGGCGGCTGCAGCGCCGGGCCCGTGAGCGGGCCGCCGAGCGCGTGCAGGCCCACCCCCGGGGCGCCGAAGCCCTCTCCGCCACGGACCTCGCCCGCTGGCAGAGCGCACGGGAACAGGTCTGCCAGGAAGAAGAGCGGGCCGACGCCTACGAGCGGCGCCTGCTGGCGGGCCTGCAGTCCGCGCTGGAGCGCGCGCCGGGCCTGGCCGACGGCGAGGTGGCACCCCTGCAGGAGTACTGGCGCAGCCTGCGCGCCCCGGCGTCCCAGCCCGAAGCCAGCGAGGAGCAGCTCACCCTGGCCGCTGCCGCGGGAGCAGCCGAGGCCGCGCTGCTCGACCTGCGCCGCGCTGCCTGGCGCGCGGCAGCGATCCCGGGCGATGCCGCCCTCGCCACCAGGGTGGAGGCCGAGATCGCCACCCCCATCCCGCGGGTCTGGCCCCAGGACGCGGGAGCGGTGCTCGATCTCCAGACCCGCGCCGATCGGCTGCAGCGGGTCCAGCCCCTGCTGACCAGATCGCAGGCGCAGCGGGCACAGTCCGCGGTGGAGGCCACCGAGACGCTGCGCCTGTCCTCCCGGATCGAGCAGCTCAGGGCCGAAGCCACCGCGCTGGCGGCCGCCGGGCCGCCCAGCAGCGGCGGACTCCGCCTCCAGCTACTGGAGCAACGGGTGCACAGCCTGGAGGTGGAGCAGACCACCGCCGAGACCGCCCTCGCGGCGCTGCCCCCCGCCCAGCCCGACTCCACCGGTGCCTCCGCCCTGCGCCGCGAAGCCCTCCAGCTGCGCGGCTGGCTCGCCCAGACCCGCCTGGCGGCCGCCCGTGAAGCCCTGCAGCGCGCACAGCACCGCAGCGCCAGCGGTCTGGATGACGGCCTGGACGAGGCCGACGTCAGCGAGGCCCGCCGCAAGGCCAACGAAGCCCACGAGCGGGCCCAGGACGAGTCGGAGCGCGCGTCCCAGGCCGAAGCCACGCTCCGCCTCCAGCTGGCCAAGCTGCGGCGAGCGTTCGCCGACCAGGTGGAGACCGAGTCCACCCGGCGCAAGGCGGCCGCGGCCAACATCGAGCAGCTGCAGGACCGCCTGCAGGCCCTGGCCGACTCCCTGGCCGCGGCCACCGCGCTGCCCCCCCTGGACCCCCAGCGCACGGCGCGCATCGACGACAGCTACCGCGAGCTGCGGCAGCTCGTGGACGATCTGCGCGCGGAGCGCGACCTGAAGGCCCAGCAGATCTCCGGGCTGGGTACCAGCGCCCGCCAGGGCCTGGAGGCGCTGCAGTCCGCCACACCCCAACCCCAGCCGGGCGTCACGAGCGAGGTCATCTCCAGCCTGCTCGCCGAAAACGCCAGCGCAGGCGCCGATCTCGAGGGCGCCTACGAGAGCCCCCAGCAGGCCGCCGACGCCGAGCTCGCGGCGCTGGGAGACCTGCTCCTCCAGGCCAAGAGGGCGCGCCGCAAGGCGCGTCGCGTGGCCTCCCCCCAGGCTCGTCAGGTCGTTGGCGAGACCTATCTGCCCGAGCTGGCCGACGAGCTGGGCGAGGTCCCTCACCAGCTGGTGGACTGGAACCGACAGGCTGGGCTGGGCCTGCGGCAGCTCCCCAGCCGCATGCTGGACCTGGGCGCCATCAGCAGCCTCCTCTACGGCTCCCTGGGCCTGCTGGTGCTGGTGGTCCTGTGGCTATGGATCCGGCGCCGCCTGCCCCAGTGGCTGGCGCAGCTGGTGCAGGCGGTGGACGAGGCGGGTCGCAACCACCGCGCGCACCCCATCCTGCGCAGCCTGGCCGAGGCCTGGCGACGCTGGCTGGAGCCCGGCGACCGCATCCTGCTGCAGGCCGCCCTCACCGGCTTCAGCGCCTGCGCCCTCGACCTGCTGGCCCTCCTGGTGCTGGCCGTGCGCCTCGACGACGGCCCCCCCGTGCTGGCATGGCTGCTCTGGCTGGCCGCGGCGGTGGCCGCCTGGCGCCTGCTCCCCCACCTGCTGGAGCTGCTGGTGGCCACCCCGAAGGAGCGCCGGCCTGCGCTCAGACGCGTCGAGCCGGCCACGCGTCAGCTGCTGAGTCGGACCGCGCGTTGGCTGCTGGCATGGTGGCTCGTCCTGACGCTGCTGGAGCGCGCCACCCTGCAGCTGCTGCAGGCCGATCGGCTCACGGAGCTGGTCCACGGCCTGGGGGGCCTGGCGTTCTGGGCACTGGCCGCGCTGCTGATCATGCGCTGGAGCCCGGCCGTCCTGGCGGCCTTCGCCAGCGAGGCCCGCGCCGGTCGCCTCAGCAGCTGGATCGTGAGGCCCGGCAGCAACCGCGTCAGCACCTTCCTCAAGTCGGTCCTCGCCCTGGGCGGCCTCCTGCTCCGCTGGGTCCAGGGCCTGGGCGCGGTGGTCCTGCACCGCCAGCGCAGGCTGGCCTGGCTGGGCACCATCATTGCGCGCCGCCAGCTGCGCGACGCCCCCGCGGCGCCGGCCCGACCGCTGGACGCCACCGTGCGCCGCCGCCTGGACACCGTGCGGCGCCCGCTGCCGGGCCTGGACGACCACGCGCGCCGGCTCTCCAAGCTGCACATCGAGTGGCTGCAGGACCACCGACGGGGCGTGGTGGGCCTGGTGGGCGACCGCGGCATGGGCAAGCGCGAGGTGCTCGACCGGCTGGGCCACAGCCTCAACGGCCGTCCGCTGCTGCGCCTGCGGCCCGTGGCTCCCATGCTGGATCGCGACGAGACCCTGCGCTGGCTGGCCGACAGCGCCGGAGTCCCCCTGGGCGAGCGCGAGGCGACGGTCTCGACGGTGGCCAACCGCTTGACCGAGCTGACCGACAGCCCGCGGGTCCTGGTGCTCGAAGACCTCCAGCTCCTCTTCCAGCGCAGCGTGGGCGGCTTCAAGGCCCTGCGCGCGGTGCTGGACACCGTGCACGAGACCTCCGACGACCACTTCTGGATCGCCGTGATCCACCGGCCCACCTGGGGCTATCTGAAGGGCGTGCCGGGCGCCTTCAACGCCGCCGCCTTCCGCGAGCTGGTGATGATGGAACCGGTGGAGTCCGAGCAGCTCGAGGCCTGGCTCGCTGGCATCGCCGAACAAGCGCGGGTCAGCCTGTCCTTCCAGCGCCTGAGCCGCCTGCCCGCGGGCTCCATCGGGGAGCAGCGCGAGCGGCAGCGCGCCGCGAGGGCCTACTGGCGGCTGCTGCACGATCGCGCAGCCGGCAATCCCCAGGTGGCCCGAGAGTTGTGGTTCGAAGGCCTGGGGGCCGGCGACGACAGCGGCACGGTGGAGGCCGCCCTGGCCCGCGCCCCGGTGCCATCCGACCTGAGCGACCTGCAGGACGCCGAGCTGTTCGTGCTCACCGCCCTGGTGGTGCACGAACAGCTGGACGTGGCCCGCGCCGCGCGGGTGCTCAACATGCCCGAGCCGGGCGTGCGGGCCACCTGCCGCCGCCTCGAGGCCCGCCAGGTGCTGGTGGGCGACGAGGCCCTGGACTGCTTCCACGTGCGCACCCGCTGGCTGCCCGCGGTGCAGCGCACCCTGCGCGCCAAGAACTTCCTCTACGGTCGCTAGGAGCCTGTATGACGTACCGAATCTACTGCGGCCCACGAACCACACCTCTTGACGCGCCCTTCGCGGCGCCGCTGACATCAACATGTTGAAAACATGCCTTCTCCCAGCAGCACCACGCAGGGCGCCCCCTGAGGCGCGCCTCGCGGCCCTCGCTACGATTCGGCACCGGCGTCACGGATCCCTGCGTTCGCAGGGTCCGCGCCGCCTACGCCCTACAGGCTCCTAGGAGCTCCCATGGACCCCGCGCTGGCCGATCCCACCAACCTGCTGCGCTTCGTGGTGGTGGACCGCATCCCCTACGCCATCGTGGTGGTGGTGGTGGCGGTGCTGTCCATCCGCTTCGTCACCCGCTCGGTGGACCGCATGGGCGAGCGCTTCACCGAGTACCGGCTGCTGCTCAAGCAGACCTCCGCGGTGCTGCGCTTCCTCATGCTCATCCTGGCCACCCTGCTGGTGGTCTCCTCCATCTTCCACTTCACCGACGAGCTGCTGCTGGCGGTGGGAGGCTCGGTGGCGGTGGCGGTGGGCTTCGCCCTCAAGGACCTGATGGCCTCGCTGATGGCGGGCATCATCCTGCTCTTCGACCGACCCTTCCAGGTGGGCGACCGCGTCGAGTTCGACGGCCACTACGGCGAGGTCAAGGAGATCGGGCTGCGCACGGTGCGGCTGGTCACGCTGGATGACAACCTGGTGTCCATCCCCAACAACCGCTTCCTGAACGACGTCGTGGCCTGCGCCAACTCCGGCGCCCTGGACCAGATGTGCGTGCTGGACTTCCACCTGGGCTGCAGCGGGGACTTCGAGACCGCCAAGGAGATCATCTACGAAGCGGCGGCCACCAGCCGCTACGTCTACCTGCACAAGCCCATCCTGGTGAACGTGCGCGAGGAGCCCACCGGCACCGGCACCGACGGCTACGCCATCAAGATCACCGTCAAAGCCTACGTCCTGGACGGGCGCTACGAGACCGCCTTCGGCACCGACATCACCGAGCGCGCCAAGCGGGCCTTCCGCGCGGCGGGCATCCGCACAGCGGGTGAGCTGCTCATCGCCCAGGCGCTGATGATGGAACCCCCGCAGCAGGCCGCCAGGACTGGAGAGACCACATGAACAGCTTCGCCCAGATCGAGCAGGCCATCCGGGACCACCCCGTGCGCCGCGTGGCCGTGGCCGTGGCCCACGACCTGAGCGTGCTGCAGGCCGCCGCCCAGGCCTGCCAGCGCGACATCGCCACCTCGCTGCTGGTGGGCGATGCGGCCCGCATCGAGGCCATCGCGGAGGAGCACGGCGTTGATCTGGGTCGCTGCGAGCTGCTGGATGAGCCCGATCCCCTGCGGGCGGCGGCGGCAGCGGTGGCCGCCGTGCACAGCGGCGACGCCGACATCCTGATGAAGGGCCACATCCACACCGACGACTTCCTGCGCGCCCTGCTGGACCGCGAGAAGGGCCTGCGCACCGACGCCCTGCTCAGCCATGTCTTCCTGGCAGAAGTGGCCGGGCGCGACGGCTTCCTGATGGTCACCGACTGCGCCATGAACATCGCGCCGGATCTCAAGATGAAGGCCGCGGTGATCCTCAACGCCGTGCACCTGGCCCATGTGTTCGGCCTGGAGGAGCCGCGGGTGGCGGTGCTGGGAGCCGTGGAGCTGGTCAACCCGGCCATGCAGGCCACCCTGGACGCCGCCGCCCTGAACACCATGTCCCAGCGCGGCCAGTTCTCGCCCCGCTGCATCGTCGACGGGCCCTTCGCGTTCGACAACGCCTTCTCCGAGCTGGCCGCCGCGCACAAGCGCATCGGCGGGCCCGTGGCGGGGAAGGCCGACATCCTGGTGGTGCCCGGCATCGAAGCGGGCAACATGCTGGTCAAGGCCATGGTCTACCTGGCCGAGCTCCCCGTGGCCGGGCTCCTGATGGGAGCCGCCGCGCCCGTGGTGCTCACCAGCCGCGCCGACAAGGCCAGCGCCAAGATGGCGAGCATCGCCTGCGCCGCGTTCACCTGCAACGTGCAGCGTTCCCTGCGCCTCAAGGTGGGCAAGGTGCACTTCTGATCGGAGCTTCACGTTTCTTTACACAGCAGACAGAGAGCGGAAAAGGGCGGGACCCATCTTGGAGCCACGGGTCGCAGGCAGTGACCCACAACCCCAAGGAGGTCACCATGTCATTCCGCATCATCCCCCTCATCACGCTCCCCCTTCTCGGACTGGTCGGCATCGGCGCCGCCGTGGCCGGCACGGGCATGGCCTTCCGCCACGGCCCCCCCTTCCCGCCGCCGTCCTTCGCGGACCACCGCGCCATGGGCGAGGCCGCCATCGCCGATCTGCTGGGCGAGATCGACGCCACCGAGGCCCAGCGGTCGGAGATCACCGCCATCCTCGACGCGGCCCACGAGCAGGTGGGGGCCAACCACCCGGATCCCGAGGAGCACCACGCCCAGGTGAGGGCCCTGCTCACCGCCGAGACCATCGACCGCGAGGCCATGGAGGCCATGCGCGTCGAGGCCATCGACCACATGGACGCCGGCAGCCAGCTGCTGGTGGAGACCCTGGCCGACGTGGCCGAGGTGCTCAGCGTGGAGCAGCGCCAGCAGGTGGCTGAGCTGGTCGAGCGGCGCTTCGCAGACTAGACTCATGCGGGGTCGGGCGAGCGCGTCCGACCCCGCCTTCGGCCCTGAAGAACCATGAAGATCCTGGTCATCGACGACGACCGCCGGCTGGGCGCGATGCTGCGCAGCTACCTGGAGGGCCACGCGCTGGGCGTCGAGGTGCGTCTGGACGCTGCGAGCGGCCTGGCCGCCCTGGAGCAGGGCGGCTTCGACGCCGTGGTGCTGGACGTCATGCTGCCGGACTTCGACGGCTTCGAGGTCTGCCGACGCATCAGGGCCAGCTCCGAGATCCCGGTGATCATGCTGACCGCCCGCGGAGAGGAGACCGACCGGGTGGTGGGCCTGGAGCTGGGGGCCGATGACTACCTGCCCAAGCCCTTCTCTCCGCGCGAGCTGCTGGCCCGGCTGCGGGCCATCACCCGCCGCAATCGAGCGGTGGCACCAGCAGCCCAGGTGCTGCGCTTTGGTCGCCTGGAGCTGGACCTGGACGCGCGCTGCGTGCGGCTGGACGGCGAGGCGCGCGCGCTCACCAGCCACCAGTTCGAGATCCTGGCCATGATGGCCCGCAGCGCGGGCCGGGTGCTGTCCCGCGAGCAGATCATGGACGCCGTGCGCGGTGAGGAGCTCGAGGCCTTCGACCGCAGCATCGACGTACACATCTCCCGCATCCGGGCGGCCATCGAGGACGATCCCCGCCAGCCGCGCCGCATCGTGACCGTGCGCGGCGTTGGCTATGTCTTCACCCGGAGCCAGCCGTGAGCCTGATGCTCCACCACCGCCTGTTCCTGCAGATCTACCTGGCCTTCCTGGCCATCACGGCGTTCTGCCTGGTGGCGGCGGGGGTGGCGGCCCACCTGCACTTCGGCGGGCCCCCTCCCATGCAAGATGGGCCACCCCATATCGGCGGGCTGCTGATCATCGCGGCCATCATAGCCGCCGGCACCTACCCCCTGGCTCGCCGCCTCGCCCGCCGGCTGGAGCGCCTGCGCCGGGGCGTAGATGAGCTGGGAGCGGGCGATCTGGGCGCCCGCGTGCCCGACCATGGCCACGACGAGGTGGCCGCCCTGGCCCGCTCCTTCAACCAGGCCGCCGATCGCATCGAGGCCCTGGTCACCAGCCAGCGCAGCATGCTGGCCAGCGCCTCCCACGAGCTGCGCTCCCCCCTGGCCCGGCTGCGCCTGTCGGTGGAGCTGATGGGCGAGGCCGGCGCCGGCGAGGCGAGGCAGGCCCACCGGGCCGAGGCCGTGCGCGACATCGAGGAGCTGGACCAGCTGGTGGAGGATCTGCTGCTGGTGGGCAGGCTGGAGCTGCGCGAGCAGGTGGAGCGGCGGCCGGTGGATCTGCTGGGCCTGGCCGCCGAGGAGGCCGCCCGCGTAGGAGCCGAGGTGGGAGGAGAGCAGGTCCAGGTTCTGGGGGACGAGGCCCTGCTGAGGATCCTGCTGAGGAACCTGCTGGAGAACGCCACCAGGCACGGCGAGGCGCCCGTGACGGTGGAGATCGAAGCCGTCGAGGGCGCTGTGAAGGTCACCGTGGCCGACGCGGGCCCCGGCGTGCCCCAGGACCAGCGCGAGCGCATCTTCGAGCCCTTCTACCGCCCGGCGGAGCGCCCTGAGGGCGACGGCGGCGGGGGCACGGGCCTGGGCCTGGCCCTGGTGCGGCGGGTGTCGCGCCTGCACGGGGGCGAGGTGCGCTGCGAAGGCAGCCGGTTCGTTGTGGAGGTGCCGCAGCTCCCTTCCTCAGGCGCACCTGCTGAGTGATTCTCCCCGAGCTGGACCCAGCTACGCACGAATCACTCAGAGCGGGCTCCCAGGAGCCCTCGGGAAAGCTCATGTCTACTGCGACCCACCGGTGCCTGCTGCTGCTACACTCGTGACGCGTCCTGCTTGCAGCGAACGACACGGACGTAGTTGTCAGCGTGTTGAA
>CAZEJJ010000160.1:0-16649 GCA_964512185.1 uncultured Enterobacterales bacterium
CGCTACGACATGAACCGGCGGCAGGCTTGCCGCCTCTTTCCCGAGCGCTCCTAGCTACGCGGAGCACCCACGATGGCTTCCAGAAAGGACAGCGGCGGCGGCTCCCTCGAGGGCCTCGAACAGGCCGCCACCTTCGGCGGACCTGGCTGGCAGCCGAGGCAGGCTGAGCACGCCGACGAGCTCGCCCAGGGCCGTCACTGGGCCCCCTACCGGGTCTGCTCGGAGGTCAGCCGCCTGCAGGCCGTGCTGCTGGCCTGGCCCGGTCCCGAGCTGGATGTGGGCGAGCGGCCAGACCGGCACCTGATGCTCGGGCGGGTGAGCGTGCCCGCCATCCAGCGCCAGGCCCAGGCCATCGCCGCTTTCTTCCGCTCCCAGGGTGTGCGGGTGCACCTGCACCGCCCCGCCAGCGCGCCGCCTCCCAACTACGTCTTCATGCGCGACCTGTTCATGATGACCCCGCAGGGCGCGGTGCTGGGGCGTCCGGCGGGCATCCAGCGAGCGGGCGAGGAGCGCTGGGCCGCCGAAGCGCTGGCCCTCGCGGGGGTCCCGATCCTGCGCACCCTCACCGGCCGCGCCACCTTCGAGGGGGCGGACGCCCTCTGGCTGCGCCCTGACCTGGTCTTGCTGGCCACCGGCCTGCGCACCAACGAGCGCGGCGCCGCCCAGGTCACCGAGGTGCTGAACCAACAGGGGGTGCAGGTGGAGCGGCTGGTGCTACCCGCCACCGGCATCCAGCACCTGCTGGGCATGGTCACCCCGCTGGACTTCGATCTCGCGGCCGTGCACGGCGGCAAGGCCGACGAGCCCACCCTCCGGCGCCTGGGCGAGCTGGGCCTGGACTGCCTGGTGCTGCAGCCCGACGACGAGCTCCTCCACCGGCGCTCCAACAACTTCGTCGCCCTGGCCCCCCGCGAGGTGGTGATGCCCGCCGGCTGCCCGCGCACGCGCGCCCTCTTCGAAGAGCGCTCGGTCACCTGTCACGAGCTGGATGTGGGTGAGTACGTAAAGGCAGCGGGGGCCCTGGGCTGCCTCACGGGCATCCTGGCTCGCGAGGTCTGATCCCGGCTACCAGCGCACGGGATCTTCGGAGACCACCACGAGCACGTCGCCGCTGGACACCAGCGCGTCGTTGGGGGGGTTGACCAGCACGCGCCCCCTGTCCTCTCCGCGGCAGGGCTCCAGCGACATGAGGATCGCGCGGTGCTCACGCTTGAGGAGATCGTGCAGCGCGGACACGCGCTCCCCGTGCAGCGCCTCGGGCACCTTCACCTTGTGGAAGGCATTGCCGCGCCCCACCGTGAGGATGTCGTGCAGCACCTTCACCAGGCCGCGGTTGCGGCTGACGTTGCCCAGCACCACCCCCGCGTACCAGTCGCCCACCACGATCTCTTCTACCTGGTGCATGCGCAGCAGCGTGGCGTTGGTGGCCCTGTGCAGCTGGGCACAGGTGAAGATCTCGGGGGCGAGCTGCTCGATGGTCAGGCCCGCGAGCACGGTCCTGGCGTCCTGATCCTGGTCTTCGCGCCGGACGGTGCGGTCGGTCAGCAGGATGGCCACGGCGGCCTCGCGGATGTTCACCTCTTCGAGGACCTCCACCCGCGTGTAGTCGCCCTGGTGGTGGTAGATGAGCTCGGGCCTCACCCCCTGCAGCGGGGCGTCTTCGGGCAGGCTGTCGGCCTCGGTGACGATGACCACCGCCTGCTGGGTGGGGGAGCCACTGTGGAACAGCTCCTGCAGCACGGTGGGGGCGGAGCGGTTCCAGCCGCAGATCACTACGTGGTCGGAGAGCTCGTCCAGGTCCATCTCGTTGATCCCTCTCTTGTGGGCCATGCGCGCGGCCACGGAGGCCGACACGGTGCCCACGAACATGGCGAAGACGGTCATCCCCGCGAGCATCAGGCCCAGGGTGACCAGCCAGCCCAGGGGGGTGGTGGGCTCGGCCCCGATGGGCTCCCCCGCAGCCAGGCTCATCACGCTGAACCACAGGGCCCGGGGCAGATCCGACAGCTCGGGGTTTGCTGAGCGCTCCCCCAGGTAGAGCAGCAGTCCCCCCACCAGCACCACGGTGGCCGTGACCGAGACCAGCATCACCAGCTCGTGCACGGTGCTGTGCACCGCGCTGCGGAAGATGCTCAGGCGCCGATTGAGCAGCAGCCCCGCCCGGAACAGGCGCAACAGCCGCAGGACGCGGTAGACGCGCAGCGGACGCACGAAGGGCACCAGGGCCAGCAGGTCCAGCCAGTAGCGCACGAAGAAGCGCCGCTTCTTCCGAGCCACGAGGAAGCGCAGCAGCAGCTCCAGGGCGAAGACCCCGGTGAGCAGATCGCCCGCGAGGGCCACCACCCACCAGGCCGCACCTCCCGGCGACATGAGGAACTCGCCCAGGATCAGCGCCACCGAGCACAGGATCAGGGCCACCAGCACCAGCTCCAGCGCGGGATGGTGGATGAAGGCATCGCAGCGATCGCGCAGGCTCGTCATGGCGCACCGTGGGGGAGCAGCGATGATACACGAATGGCCGCAGGTGCCTGGGCTCAGAAGCTCGCGGCGCCCTCGTTCTGGCTCCCGGCCGTGCCCTGCAGGTTGTCGCCCCCCTGCCAGTGCTCGTCGTCCAGAAGCCACTTGTACTCGAAATCGCCGGCGCTGATCTCGGTGAGGGTCACCCGCCAGCGGTCGCCCTGACGGCTGGCGGGCCAGCCCCACTCCCAGCTCAAGGGGCTGCTGCCACCGCGCAGGGCCAGGTAGCCGCCGTCCGCCGGCGCGTGATCCACGGCGATCTCGGTGGTCAGCAGATCTTCGGGCTCTTTCGGCTGCACCGTCGCCAGCATGCCCGGGTGATCCGACACCTCCGGCCAGCTCTCGCCGGTGAACAACCGGCGCAGGCTCGTGACCTCCAGCGCCGACCCTCGGTGGGCGAAGACATAGTCGATGCGGTCGTCGTCGAGGCCCAGGCCCAGGTCCCGGAAGCCCATCTGGAGCATGGAGGACACGGCGTCGCTGTCGGGCTGGGCGTTGAAGTCCCCCATGACCACGGCGGAGGCCCCCAAGGACGAGGAGAGAGCCTCCACTGCCACCTGGCGGGCCTGTCCCAGCCTGGCCTCATCGTGGAGGTGATCCAGGTGCACCGAAAGCAGGTGCAGCGCGGTGAAGCCAGCGTCCCAGCTCCCCGCCACCGCCACCCGCTGCAGGCCGTCCTGTACATGGAAGGTGACGCCGCGCGGCTCCGACAGCGGGCCGCGCACCGCCAGCCCCACGTACTCCTCCGCCTCGTCCTCGGTGCCCTCCCAGCCCAGGTGGGCGTAGGCGGTGGCCAGGGACCACTCCTGGCCCGTCTCCTCCTGCAGTGCAGCGAGGAGCAGATCGGGGGCTGACTGCTCCGCGCTCACGCAGAGCTCTTGCAGCGCCAGGACGCTCACCTGCTCCGCCTGCACGGCCCGGGCGAGCAGCTGGAGGCGCTCCTGGTTGCTGCTGAAGTCGGTGCCATCCAGCTGCAGGCAGTGCAGGTTGATGCTCAACAGGCCCACGGCCTGCGACAGCGGCGGGCCCGTGTCCTCCCCGCCGCTCTCACCGGGGGGGTGCGCGGGCGAGTCGTCGCCCGGTGGGCTGGTGCAGCCCAGCAGGAGCGCCACGACGACCGCGCGGCGCGTCATTGCAGGCGCAGCCAGTCCGCGAAGTGAGCCAGCCCCTGCTCCAGCGTGGTCCGGGGTTGGTAGCCCAGCAGCTGCTGGGCTAGCGTGACGTCCGCCCAGGTGAGGGGCACGTCGCCGGGCTGGAGCCCGCCGCGCTCCACCCGCACCGGGCGCCCCAGGGCCTGGCCCAGGGCCTTGATGAGGGCATCGAGCCGCACGGGGCGGGTGTTGCCCAGGTTGAGCACCGCACAGGGCAGCGGCCGATCCACCGCGGCGAGCAGCCCCTGCACGATGTCGCCGATGTAGGTGTAGTCCCGCAGCGTGCTGCCATCGCCGAACATGGTGATGGGCTCGTCGCGGAGGATCTTGCGCGCGAAGTGGTGGATGGCCATGTCGGGGCGCTGCCGGGGCCCGTAGACCGTGAAGAAGCGCAGCATGGTGAGCTGCAGGTCGAACAGCTGCTGCCAGGTGCGGCAGACGACCTCCATGGCGTGCTTGCTGGCGGCGTAGGGGCTGGAGGGCGTGCCCAGGGGGTCGCTCTCTCTGAAGGGGCCCTGGGTGCGAGCACCGTAGACCGAGGACGAGCTGGCCGCCACCAGGTGACGCACACCGGCGTCGCGCATGGCCTCCAGCAGACCCTGGGTGCCCGCCACGTTCACCTGCATGTAGGCCACGGGGCGCCGCAGCGAGGAGCGCACGCCAGCCCGCGCCGCCAGGTGGACCACGCTGTCAACACCGCGCACCGCCGCCGCCAGGGCGTCAAGGTCGCGCAGGTCGGCCCGGACCAGCTCGATCTCGCCCATGACCGGAGCCAGGTTGCGCTCCTTGACGGCCACCTCGTAGTAGGGATCGAAGCTGTCGAGCACGCGGACCGAGTCTCCGCGAGCCACCAGCGCCTGGACCAGGTGGGACCCGATGAAGCCAGCGCCTCCGGTGACCAGGACTTGCCGAGGGCTCATGCCGCCTCCGCGCCAGTGTGGCTCATGGGCCTGCGCGGCGCAGACCGGCCACGAGGCTGTTGATTCGCTCGGGGAGCGAATTTCCGCGCAGGCGCACGCGCCCTTCAGGGCCCAGCACGATGAACATGGGCAGCGCCGTGGCCTCGTAGCTCCTGGAGATGCTCCCCGAGGGATCGAGCACCACCGGGTAGTCGATGCCCAGCGCCTGGATGGCCGCCTGCACCGTGCCGGCGTCCTCGCCGGCGTTGACGCCCAGCAGGTGGGCGGTGTCGCCCAGCTCTCTGTGCAGCGCGGACACGTGGGGGACCTCGTAGCGGCACGGCCCACACCAGGACGCCCAGAACACCAGCACCACCGGCTTGCCCTCCAGCTCGCCCAGGGAGACGCTGTCGCCACCCACCAGGGGCGCCTTGAAGCCCGGTGCCCGCATGCCCTCGTGGGCGCCCACCGGCGCGAGCTGGCCGCAGCTGCACAGCAGCACAAGGGGCAGCAGGATCAGGGCGAGCGAGCGCACATGAGCTCCGATGGCGGCGACCGGGTGCCGCGCGGACCGCTTGAGCCTAACCGGCGTGGAGGACGCGAGCGCGCGGGCTAGTGCACGCGCTCGGAAGTTCCTAGCCGCCCCCACAAGCCGCCCTCGCGTGCACTATGCGACCGCGCAGCGGTCGCCTGGGGGGCGCGCCGAAGGCGCGTTGGGGGCGAGGCCCCCCGAAAAGCCTGGTGCCCGTGTGCCGCGGAGCGGCATGTACGGTCGCTGGCGACCGTACAGCCGAAGTACCTGGCCGCCCAGCAGGGTGGTCAGATACTTCTGGGCACGGGGACTAGGACCCAGTGCAGGTGTAGGTGATGGTGACATCGTCGCTGCTGGAGTCACCCGGGCAGTCCGTGACCGTCAGCTGCAGCTCCACCGTGTAGGTGGTGGTGGAGCCATAGGTGCAGGTGAGGTTGGTCATGGTGAGGGTGGGCGACTCGGCGGTGGAGTCATCCAGGGAGCCGTAGCCTGAGCCGCTGGTGAAGCTCCAGGAGTAGACCAGGTCGAAGTCGTCGGGATCAGCGGTGCCCGAACCGTCGATGGCGAAGTCGTAGTCGGGGCAGTCGTCGCATTCGTAGCTGTAGCCCACCAGCGAGCAGCTCTGGGTGTAGCTGGTGGACTGGTCGGCGCCGGCGGAGGCCACCGGCGCGCTGTTGCTGCCGCGGTCGGCGATGGTCACCAGCAGGCTGGAGGGCAGTGAGAATGCGCCGCCATCGCTGACGATGAGGCTGAACTCGTAGTCTCCAGCGACGTCGGGGTAGAACACCGGGCTCTCGTCGTACCTGGTGTCGATGTCATCGCTGGTGCGGGTGGAGCCTGCGGGTGCGCTGGCCAGTTGCCAGTTGAAGGTGATGAACGAGCCTTCGGGATCGAAGGACCCCGAACCGTCCAGGTAGAGCGTATTGCAGCTGAACAGATCGGAGGCCACGGGGTCGTAGTCGGCCACCGCGGTGGGCGCCCACTCCACGTCGCCGTCACAGTCGTTGTCGAGGGTGGGATCCAGCTCGGGCGCGTCGGGGTAGACCGTGTCGTCACCGTCGTCGCAGTCGCCGTCGTCGGCGGTGTAGCCGTCGCCGTCGTGGTCCCAGCCGTGGCAGTACTCGTTCTCGACCCCCGGGGTGCCGTAGTCGGAGGTCTCGCCCCACTGCTCGATGGAGTAGCACCAGTACTCCGCCAGGTCGTTCTCCTCGGCCGAGTACATCCAGGGGTCGAGGCTCATGGAGGCCCCGGAGGTGTCGGGCATGCTGGCGCCGTCGTCCCAGGCGACCTGGTCCACCACGATGTCGCCCGCCATGACCAGCAGGTCGTCGGACTCGTTGGAGAGGATCACCGAGTCGTACTGGTACGAGATGGCCACGTCGCCGTTGGTGCGGGAGTCGATGTCGATCCCCATCATGAAGACGCCTTCGGGCTCGAGGACGATCAGCTCGTCGCTCTCGATCACGTGGTAGTCGCTGTCCACCGAAGAGGTGAGCAGCAGACCGTTGAGGTAGAGGGAACGCTCGCTGGCGTTGTAGAGCTCCACCCACTCGCCGTGGGCATCCGAGACCGCTCCGGGGTTGGACATGATCTCGACGATGACCAGATCGCCTTCGGCCCAGTCGCCCTCGTCCACCAGGCCATCGCAGTCGTTGTCGATGTCGTCGTCGGCTTCTTCAGCGCCAGGGTTGATGGCCGGGTCTTCGTCGTCGCAGTCGGCCGCGTCTTCGTCGGAGCCGCACCAGGTGTAGCCGTCGCCGTCGGCGTCGTGACCCTCGTCGATCTCGCCGTCACCGTCGTTGTCCAGCCCGTCGCAGACCTCGTCTTCTACGCAGTCGGCCAGGCCGTCGCCGTCGGTGTCCTCGAAGCCCTCGTCCACGGTGCCGTCGCCGTCGTTGTCGACCCCGTCGCATTCTTCGGTGTCGACACAGTCGGCGGTGCCGTCGTCATCTGAGTCCTCGTAGCCTTCGTCAACCGCGTCGTTGCAGTTGTCATCGGCGCCGTTGCAGTCCTCGTCGTTGCCGGGGAAGACGTGTGGATCCTCGTCGTCGCAGTCGCCGTCTTCTTCGGTGACACCGTCACCATCGGCGTCGACGAAGTCGGCCCAGCTGTCCTCGGGCTGCGAGTCCTGCTTGGTGTCCTTGGCGGTGTCTTCGTCTTTGCAGTTCCCGGCCACCAGGAAGAGCGAGGCGAGGAGCAGGGCGATGGTGGGGCGGTGTGTGCGCATGGTTTTCCCGTGCGGTGCTGCGCCGCTGACGCGGATTTGACGTAGGTTACCAGCACCCCCGGCGCCCCCGCAACGAGCGCGTGGACAAAGTGATCCCGGGGCACCCGCGAGGCCGTCGATCCTCAGCCGCGCGGAGGCGCAGGGCGCCCGGATCAGGCCTCCAGGGAGCGCGCTTCTTCACCGTGCAGCAGCCGCAGCCAGAAGCGCGCGACGCGCGCCGATCCCACGTCCACCAGGGTGTAGATCACGGGCACCACCACCAGGGTGAAGACCGTGGCCGCTCCCAGGCCGCCGATGATGGTCAGGGCCAGGGGCGCCATGGTCTCGCCGCCCTCCCTGGTGCTGACGGCCATGGGCACCATGGCCATGCCCGTGGTGAGGCTGGTGATGAGCACGGGGCGCAGGCGGGTCGCCGAGCCCTGCACCGTGGCCTCCAGCAGGCTCAGACCCTCTCGCCGCAGCTGGTTGACGTAGTCGATGAGCACGATGCCGTTGTTGACCACGATGCCCGCCAGCATGATCAACCCCAGGAAGGTGGGGACCGACAGGGTGGTCCCGGTGAGGAAGAACAGCCACACCACCCCCACCCCGGCCAGCGGCATGGTGAACATGATGGTGAAGGGATGCGAGAAGCTCTCGAACTGGGCGGCCATGACCATGTAGACCATGAGGATCGCCAGCACCAGCGCCGCCAGCAGCTGGCCGAAGGCGTCCATCATGTCCTCGTACTGCCCACCGAACTCGATGGTATAGCCCTGCGGCAGCTGCTTCTCGATGGGCTCCAGCGCCGCGCTGACCTCCTTCATGGCCGCGCCCAGGTTGGTGCCCTCGAGGTCGGCGTGGATGGACACCACGCGCGACTGGTCGTGGCGCACGATCTGCACCGGCCCCAGGCCGTCCTCGATGTGGGCCAGCTGGGCGAGGGGCACCGCGCCGCCGGCGGGCAGGGGGATGAGCACCTGCCGCAGCGCCTCCTGGCTGTCGCGGAAGGCCTGGGCGTAGCGCACGCGCAGGTCGAGCTCATCGCCCCCGGAGCGGTAGCGGGTGGCCACCACGCCCAGGGTCGCGCTCTTGATGGTGTTGGCCACCTGCCCCACCGTCAGCCCGTAGGCGCCGGCCTTGGCTCGATCCACCACGATGTGGGCCTCGGGCTTGGCCTCGCGCAGCGAGCTGTCGATGCCTTCCAGGCCCTCCACCTGGTGGATGGCCGTGGCGATGCGCTCGGACCAGGCCCCGAGCTCATCGAGGTCGGGCCCATGGAGCTTGATGTCGATGGGGTGGGTGCTGCCCCCCATCCCCGAGCCCATGTCGATGAACTGGAAGGTCATGCCTTCGATCTCGGGCAGGGCTTCCCGGATCATGCCCTTGAGGGCGTCGTTGTCCTTGACCTGTCGTTCATCGCGGTCCTTGAGCCGCGAGAAGATCACCGCCTCGTGCACGCCGGAGGGGTTGGTCTCGTTCATGCCGGCGCCGGGGTCGTTCTCGTCCACACCCAGCGAAGCCCCCACCGTGAGCACGTCGGGGAAGCGCGCGAGGGTCTCCTCGATGCGCTTGCTGGCGGCGGCGGTCTCTGCGAGCGCCGTGCCCACCGGAAAGCTCACCTTGCCCATGAGGATCGGATCGTTCGCGGAGGGCATGAACTCCATGCCCACCGTGGGGGTCAGCGCACCGGTGCCCACCACCAGCAAGGCCACCGCCCCCAGGGTCTTCCAGCGGTTGGCCAGGCACCAGTGGAGGCGTCGCAGGTACCAGCCCTTGAAGCGGGCGAAGCCCCGGCCCTCGTGCAGCACCGAGCCCTGCACCTTGGAGGAGAAGAAGACCGAGGCGAGCATGGGCACGATGGTGAGCGCCACGAACAGGGACGACAGCAGCGCCGCGGCCACCGTCACCGCCAGCCCCATGGCCAGCTGTCCCGCCAGGCCCCTGGAGAACAGGATGGGAAGGAACACCACCATGGTGGTGAAGGTGGAGGCCATGATGGCGGTGCCCACCTCGCGCGCCCCCACCTTGGCCGCGGCCTTGCGATCTCTGCCCTCCTCGATGTGGCGGAAGATGTTCTCGATGACCACCACGGCGTTGTCCACCAGCATGCCCACGCCCAGCACCAGGCCGCCCATGGTCATCATGTTCAGCGTCTCGTCCATGGCGTACAGCGGGATGAAGGTGGCCAGCAGCGACAGCGGGATCACCACGGCGATGGTGAGGGTGGGTCGGATGTTCCGCAGGAACAGGAACATGATGACCACCGCCAGCAGCGCCCCCAGCACCCCGTTCAGGGCCACGGCATTGGTCATCTTCTCGATGATGCGCCCGATGTCGAAGAGGTTGCTGAACCGCACGTCGCCGGGCAGCTGCGTCCTGAGATCTTCCAGCTTCTCCCTGTAGAGCTTCATCACCGAGTAGGGGTTGGCTCCCGCCTCCTTGGCGATCATCATCATCACGGCTTCCTGGCCGTTGGCCCGGACGAAGTTGCGCACGTCCTTGGTGGTGCGCTCCACGGTGGCGATGGTGCCCAGCCGGATGGGTGTGCCGGTGGTCATGGAGGCCCCCACCACCACGTCGCGCACCTCGTCGAGATCGTCGAACTGCCCCACCGTGCGCAGCAACACCTCCTTGCGGTCGGCGATCTGCCGCCCCGCCGGCAGGTTCAGGTTCTGGTAGCCCAGCGCCATGGCCACCTGGTCCAGGGTGACCCCGGAGTCCTGCAGCGCGGCGCGATCCACCTCCACCTGGATCTCCTCCACGCGCCCGCCGAAGAAGGGTGCCTGGGCCACGCCATCGAGGCGCTCGATGCGATCCTGCACCACGTCGGTCATCAGCTCGCGCAGCGCGATGGTGTCCTCGAGACCGGTGACCGTGTAGAAGGCCTGGGGCATGCTGGCCAGGTTGAACTTGATGACCAGCGGATCTTCCACGTCGGGCGGCATGTAGGGCTCGATGAAGCTCACCGCCTCGCGGATGTCGGCGGCAGCCGCGTCGAGATCGGTGCCCCACACGAACTCCAGCATGATGTAGCAGACGTCCTCCTGGGAGACCGACTGCACCTTCTTGACCCCGCTGATCCCCGCCAGCGCCCCCTCGTAGCTCTTGGCCACGATGGTCTCGATCTCCATGGACGGCGCGCCCGGGTAGCGCACCATGACCGACAGCGTCGGGTAGTCGATCTCGGGCAGCATGTCGATGCCCAGCCTGGTGAAGGCGATGGCCCCCACCACCATCACGATGGCCACCAGCATGGTGATGGCCGTCGGTCGGTTGACCGAGAAGTCGGTCACGTTCACGACGAGACCTCGACCAGCGCTCCGTCGGCCAGCCCGAAGTTGCCCTCCACCACCACCAGCTCTCCGCCCTGGAGGCCGTCGATGATCTCCACGCCTGCGTCGCCACGCAGCCCCGTGGCCACCTCCACCTTCCTGGCGCGCTCCCCGTCGAGCACCATCACGTAGCTGGCGCCCTCGCCACCGCGCACCGCCTCCTCGGGCACGTGCAGCACATCGGCCTGGGACTCCAGCACCAGGCGCACCCTGGCGTGGGTGCCCGCGAGCACCGCGCGATCGGGGTTCTCCGCCACCACCCGGACCGGGAAGGTGCGGCTGGTGGCGTCGGCCGCGAGGCCCACGCTCTCGACGCGACCCACCACGCCACCCTCGGGGATCCTGTCGCCCAGTGCGTCCACGAAGACCCGGGCCTGCATGCCCTCCTGGAGCCGGCCCACGTCGGCGTCGGCCACCTGCAGGTCCAGCTTGATGCCGGAGGGGTCCACCAGCCCCACCAGCCCCGGCAGGCCTGCCATGGGCGAGACGGTCATGGGGTTGAAGTACTCGCCTTCTTCGCCCGCGATGTAGGTGACCACGCCATCGAAGGGGGCCAGCAGGCGCCCGCCCTGCACCTGCTCCCGGGCCAGCCCGCGCATGGCCTGGGCCTGCTGTAGCTGCAGCTCCGCCATCTCCATGCCGGCCTGGGCCTGCTCGAAGGGCTGATCCGCCAGCGAGCCCTTGTCGTGCAGCACCACCATGCGGCTGAAGTCCCTGGTGGCCGAGACGAAGCCCAGCTCCGCCAGCTTGACGGCGGCGTCGGCCTGCTCCAGCTGCAGGGCGGCGACATCCGTGTCCAGCTGCACGAGCAGCTGACCTCGGCTCACCTGCTGCCCCACCCTCACGGGCACGCTCTCGAGCTTGCCGGGCAGGTCCGTGACCAGGTCCACCTGGTGCGCAGCCTGCACGGTCCCTGTGATCTCGAGGGTGTGCATGAGCTCGCCCCTGGTGACGGGCTCGACGCGCACATAGGCCCGCAGCTCGTCCAGCTCGGCGGAGGCCTCGCCCTGGTCGAAGCAGCCGCTGAAGACGGGGACGGTGGTGAGGGCCAGGATGGTCCAGGTGAGGGATCGGGTGCGGCTCATGGGCTCACCTCGGGTTCACTGCCCGCCGCCTTGCGCAGGGCTGCGTGGGCCAGGTGGATGCTGGTCTCGGCCTGCAGCAGGGCGAGGCTCGCCCCCGCAGCGCCCGCCTGTGCGGCCAGCAGCTCGGTGTTGTTGACCATGCCCTGCTCGAAGCGCTGCTGCTCCAGCTCCAGCGCCTCGCTGGCCTGGTCGAGGCCTGTGCGGGCCACCTCCAGCTGAGCGAGGGCCTCGTCGAGGGTGGTGGCGGCCGCCTGGACCTCCACCTCCAGCATCCTGCTCATCAGCTCCCGCTGGGCGCGCAGCTGGGCCCAGCTGGCCCGGGCCGCCTTGTGGCCCATCAGCCCCACGCCCCGGTCCCACAGCTGCCAGGAGGCGGCCACCGTCAGGTCGGTGCTGCGATACCACAGCGGCTCCAGGGCGTAGTTGGGGTTGCGCCAGCTCATGTTCCCCTGGACGACGATGGCCGGCAGCCAGGAGGCCCAGGACGCGCTGGCCAGGTGGTCCATGCCGTCGAGGGTGGCGTCCAGCTGCGCGAGCTCGGGGCGGCGCGCGCGGGCCTGCTCCAGCAGCTGGTCGCGATCCGAGGTGACGGCGATGGGCAGATCGTCGGGCAGGAGCAGCTCGAGGGGCTCGCCCGCGGGCAGCCCCAGGGTGGTCCTGAACGTGGTCTCCGCCAGCCGGGCCCCGTGGGCGGCCTTCATGGCGTCCAGTCGAGCCTGGCTCGCCTGGGCCTGGGCCGCGAGCAGCTCGGCGCGACCCACCATGCCCACCTCCACCAGGTTGGCCAGATCGGCCACGTAGGCGTCCACCGTGCCCTGGGCCTGCAGGGTGACCTGCGCCGCCTGGCGGGCCATCACGACGCCGTAGAAGAGCTGCTCGGCGCTGTAGGCGGCCTGGTGGCGGGCGCCGCGCACCCCGTCCTGGCTGGCGCGGTGGAAGTCACGAGCCGCGCGCCGCGCCTGGTGCAAGGCGCCGCCGGCGAAGAGCACCTGCTCCACCGAGACCCCGGCGAAGTAGTTGTCGGCCAGCCCCATCTCGATGCGCGTGACCGCAGCGCCGCTGGTGTCCGGGCTCATCCAGTCGCTGATCATCTCGCACATGGCCACGGCCATCTCGAGGGTCCATCCGGCGGGCAGATCGTCCTCGGAGATGTCGTCGCAGGCGTCGCTGGCGGTGTCGGTGTCGCCGTACATGGAGGACAGGTCGAACTCCACGTAGGGGACCTCCCCCAGCCGCGTGTAGCCACCAGAGGCGGAGAGCGCCGGAAAGAGCGACAGCAGCGCCTGCTGTGCTTCAGCCTGGGCCTGTCTCTCCGCGGCCTGCGCGGCCACGATGCCCAGGTCGTTCTCCAGCGCGATGGAGATCGCCTGGTCCACGTCGAGGCCGCGAGCCGAGGCGGCCGGGCTGCAAAACAGGACCGCCCCGAGCAGGACCGTCGCGCGCGTCATGGGCTCCCCTCCCGGCCTCTCTGCTGCCGGAAGCGCTTGAGCAACAGCGGCATCTCGCGCTCCAGGAAGGCGTGCATGTCCCGCAGCTCCGCGAGCCTGGCGTTCTGGGAGTCTTGGCGCCAGGCCAGCGCCTGCAGGCCCTCTTCGGCCAGCTCGCGGATGCCCCTGAGGTTGCGCTGCATGTTGCTGAACATGAGCTCACCGCCGTCCTGGAGGATCTGGAAGTAGGTGCTGCGTTCACCTGGGATGGCGACACGCTCCAGCACTCCCATGTCCACCATGCGGTTGACGATGGTGTTGATGGCGCTGCGGCTGGTCTGGAGAGAGAGCGCCATCTCTGCGACGCTCTGCCACGGCGGCTCACACACCAGCAGCCAACCCAGCACGCGACCGGCCATGCGGGGCTGACCCTGGCGCTCGATCTGGAAGCCGAGCTTCTCGACGAAGGGCATGGCGCCGTCGCGCCAGCGCTCGTCCACCATCTTCCAGCCGCTGCCCCCGCTGTGCGTGTCCTCGGGCATAGCTGCCTCCCGCTGGGTACCCGGGGAAGCTATGGCTCGCCTATTGTTCAGTCAATACTGAACTTGTTCTTTCTTGCGGGATCCCCTGATTCGCCAGATTCAGGCTGCCATCAGTCCTACCAGTCGTATCAGTCCCCAACCGCGACGCTGGCCTCTGCGGGCACACCCCAGCTGTCACCATCGTAGGGGGCCACCTCCACGGTCCAGGTCTGCCCACCTGAGGTCCACTCCGCCGGCACCGTGTAGCCGCTCAGGTCGACGGGCTCGCCGTCCACCCACCAGCTGTACTCCAGCTCCACCTCGTGGCCATCGAGGTCCTGGACCTCGACGGCCGCAACCAGGTCCACAGCGCTGCTGGGCTCCGGCGGCAGCAGGCGCACCTCAGCTTCGGGCGCCGTGTTGAAGATGTAGACGGTGGCCGCGGCGACGGGCCCATCCAGGGCGCCGTCGTTGGCCCAGACCTCGGCGATCCAGTACTCCCCCGCCGTGGTGCGCACCGCAGGAAGCGTCCTCCCGGTGGCGCCCATGCGCACCCGCCCGTCCTGGTACCAGAGGTTGCTGTAGACCAGGAAGTCGCCGTCGCCATCGACCGCTGGCTCCAGCATGACCAGCTGCAGGTCGTCGCTGGTGTGGGGCATGGCCGGCTCGATGTCGATCACGGGCGCAGAGGGGACCCGGTTGGGGCCGGCGCAGGCGGACAGCAGCAGCGCCAGCACGGCGGCTGACCACCTGAAGGACGAAGTGCTGCGTGCACCTGCTCTCATCGAAGCTCCTCGCGGCGGCACTCCTAACCGAACGGATCAAAGCTGCCCGGCCGATAGCTGGATCCTGCGCTGAGCCTCTGTGACGGGGGACTAGAAGAAGTCGCGCAGCTCCCTGTACCAGTCACGGAAACTGTGCCAGTCACCGGTGACCAGGGCCTCCTCTGCCAGGTCGATGAGGTCGCCGATGGTCTCGCACTCACCGTCACCGTCGAGGTCGGTCCAGGGCCAGGCATCGATCCCGTACATGGCGACGTTGAGCTTGGCGAGCAGCAGGGCGATCTCGAGCTTGTCGGCCCAGCAGCTCGCGGGCGAGGTCAGGCGGTCGAGCACGTCGTCCACAGAGTCGTAGACCGTGCCCGCCACCTCCAGCGGCAACAGGCCCTCGATGGCGCTGTGATGAGACAGCCAGAAGCACGGGTTCACCACGTGGTAGCAGCGATACAGACCGAAGTCCACCTCGGCCTCAGCGGCCCAGTCGATGGCCACCTCCACCGGGTTGTCCGTGGTCATCTGGTCGTAGCTCTGCTCATCGTAGGTCACGAAGTAGTCACCGGCGCACAGGCCCTCGAACAGGTAGACACCGTCCTCGTCCGCAGCGGCCTCCCAGCTGTCCAGCAGGCCGTCACCGTCACAGTCCGGACCATCGAGGTAGATCAGGGCGCCCTCGACGCCGGGCTCACAGTCCTCCTGGATCCCATCCTCGTCGGTGTCGAAGAAGACCACGCCGCCGATAGTACCCGGACAGCCCTCGTCCACCTCGCCGTCGCCGTCGTTGTCGACTCCATCGCAGTCCTCTTCGTCCAGGTCGTCGCAGAGCCCGTCACCGTCCACGTCGGACAGGCCCTCGTCCACCTCGCCGTCGAGGTCATTGTCCAGCCCATCGCAGAGCTCCTCTTCGGGGCAGGCCTGCTCCCCGTCCTGGTCCACATCGATGTTGTAGACCGCCGCCGGCAGGGAGTAGCTGACCTCGCCGCCGCAGTCGGGCGGGAAGATGACGATGGAGGTGGACTCGTGAGCGCACTCGGCACCGTAGCTGATGGAGGCGGGCTCCAGCTCCAGGTAGGGGAGGTCGGTCTCCACGTCGCGCATCATGGTGTAGCTGAACTGCAGCATGTCGGCGGAGCCGCCGAAGGCGTCCACCTCCACGAACCACGCCATGGAGGTGCTGCCGTCGGCGTTGGCCAGGGTGATGTCCGGGGTCAGCTCGGAGCTGGTGAGGGTCCAACCCGCCGGGACCTCGTCCACCAGCCAGCCCTCGCCGTAGACATCGCCCAGGTTGCGGCTCGTGAGGGTGACCACCACATCACCCAGGACCTCCTCGGCCGTCTTGCCCGCGGTGAGCACGGGGTTGTCGGCCTGGTAGGACCAGATGTTGTACTGGGACTGCACGCCGTAACTGCCGGCCCAGTCCAGGTCGTCGTCCACACCGTCGCCGTCCTCGTCGGTGATGGTCTCGGTCCACACCGCCAGCACCTCGGGGGTCAGCTCGCCATAGTACTGGAAGTCGCCACCGGCCGTGGCCGCGTTGCCGTTGTCCACGCACCACCAGGGCTCCTGGTCCAGGTAGGGGCTGTAGCTGCCGTTGTCGGTGGTCCACGAGCCGTACCAGGCGCTGAGCTCGTCTCCAGTGGACAGCGCAGCGGCGGTCGCGACCACCGAGGCGTCCAGGTAGAAGGCCTGGGTGTCGTCGCTGGCATACAGCGCCTGCTCATCCAGGCAGACCTCGTACTCACCCAGGTTGGTGAAGGTCACGGCCTCACCGCTGCCACCCGACTCGATGGACAGCCAGCCTCGAGCGTGCGCCTGCCAGATGGCCAGGCAGTCGTCCGGAACGGCATCCTCGCAGTCGTCGTCGCCGCAGACATCGCCCTCGTCCACCGTGCCGTCGCAGTCGTCATCCACGCCGTTGCAGAGCTCGTCGGCGCCGGGGTGGACCGCGTCGTCGTCGTCGTCGCAGTCGGTCGCCAGGCTGGCGTCCACGTAGCCGTCGGGCTGCTCACAGGCGGCCGTGCTCGCGCGCGGATCGCCGTAGCCGTCTCCGTCCGCGTCCGCGTACCAGGTGCTGGTGCCCTCGACATAGCTGTCATCGTCGTCCACAAGGCCGTCGCAGTCGTTGTCCACGCCGTCGCACACCTCGGTGGCGCCGGGGTGCACCGAGGCGTCGGCGTCGGAGGAGCAGGCGGCCTCGAGG
>CAZEJJ010000161.1:0-8526 GCA_964512185.1 uncultured Enterobacterales bacterium
GCTTACTCACGGAAGAAGCCCGATCTGCGTGAGTAAGTCCCCACCCTGGCGCTCAAGCGCCCCCCATCTCCGCCCGACAGCCCCCAGCGCTCTTGGCGCGTCGTAGGAATCCCCACCAAGCGCCCACGATCAAAGCAAGACTGCCAACGACGCCACGGGCGCGTCGTCAGAACAGCCACCAGCGCCTCGAGCAGCCCAACGCTTCCAACGGCCACAGTCCCGCCCCGACGCCTCCAGGCACCGCCATCCCACCTCGGGCGACCCCCACCCTGGCGCCCGCCCACAGAATCCGCCGTTGCTGGATGAGGCCTGTCACCGTCAGGGCGGCACGGACATCTCCGCTGGCGCCCGATCGAACCTACGGATGAGGAGCCGCCATGCCACCGACGGCCTCGAAGCTTCGGCAGGATGTCTACCGCATCCTCGATCAGGTGCTCGCCACCGGGGTCCCGATCGAGATCGTGCGCAAGGGCGGATCCTTCGGATCATCGCCGACTCTGTCGCTGACCAGGGGCCTCTCGCCAGCCTTCACCCACCTCGGGCCGCCGACTCGCTGCCTCTCTGCCCGTCTGCCGGCTCAGAACACGAAGTGCAGCGTGACGCTCAGGGCGGCCACGCCCGCCAGGCCGTAGCTGGCGTAGGCGAAGGTCTGCTGGCGCTGGTAGGCGCGGTCGAGGCTGTCGTGGTTTGGGGCGGACTCCATCTGGCCGTCCTGGGCCTTGGCCACCACGCCCGCTCCGCCGGCCACCGCGGCGGCGGCGCCGCCCAGCACCAGGAACACCGGCGAGGACAGGCCGGCGCGAGGTTGCGGCTCGGGGGTGACCGGCGGGGGCACCAGGGGCTCGGCGGCCGGCTCCGCCACCGGCTCGGCCACGGCGGGCTCCTCGATCGGCTGTTCCGCCACCGGTTCGGTGGCTGGTGCTTCCACCGGCTCCGGCTCCACCACCGCGGGCTCCGCGGCCGGCTCCACCCCGGTCATGATGAAGGTGGTCTGTCCAGGCTGCAGGTAGAAGATCTCGGCGTATTCGGTGTGGTGTGGGGTCTGGCCTACCTGCACCAGGTGCAGCCCGCTGGGAGCTTCGGTGGGGAACTCCGTATCGACGCCGTCCAGGGTGGCCGACAGACCCTTGGGATCCGGGTGCAGGCGGATGTCTCCGCTCGCGGCCTCGGCCTGCGCAGCCTGCTGGTACACCCCGCGCACCTGCTCACCGTAGCCCTCCACCCAGGTCTCGGGCGCCACGCGGGCGGCGGCGGCGAAGGCCAGGTTGGCCACCATCTCGTCGCCAGCCAGGTAGGCGCTCGTACCGTCTGCCAGCCACATGCGGGCCAACAACTCGGCTGCGGGCACGGGCGCGCAGCCCAGCGCTGACTCCACCTGGCTGATGGTGGCCGAGGCCGCCTCGAGCCGCCCGTCGATCACGGCCTGTTCGGCGCGCCCGATCAGCGTGGGGACATCGTCGCAGGCTGCCTGCACCGGGGCTGCGAGGGCCGCTGCGAGCAGCAGGCTGAGCATGGGCCGCCTCCAGGGGCTGGGCCGCCCGGCGCGGGCGGCGGGTCCGAGGATGATAGCACGGCGCTCAGGACGTGCTATCATCCCTGCTCCGAACCGGTGGACGGAGGTGTGCCGGATGCGAAGGGCTGGTGCCGTCTCCCTGCTGCTCGTCGCCGCGCTGTGTAGTGGCTGCCTGATCAACACTGAGCTCTACGAAGAGCGATGGGATGAGCTGGCGGCCGAGCTCACCCCCGGTGGTGGCTACGGCGTGCGCTTCTCCGCCTCCCCCGACTGCATCCAGGTCGATGTCAGCGGGCTGGAGCTCGACGGGCCCTTTTCCTTCGACGCCTACATCTGGCCCGACGCCGGCCCCGGCTTCGGCAAGTACCCGGTGGTGGCCTGGCCTGGAATGTTCGCCCTGTACCAGGACGAGTACGGCTACACCGTGGCGGGTCCGGCCGACGAGCCGGCGGTGGATCTCAGCGCTCACACCCCCACCTCCATCATGGACGGGGCCTACCACCACCTGGCCATCAACTACGGCCAGAACGGCACCATGAGCATCTACCGCGATGGCCTGCTCAAGGGCTACGCCGAGGTGGAGTTCACCGGCGAGGTGAGCGAGACCCTCTACCTGGGCTGTTGGCCCGGCGAAGAGGCCACCTTCGCCGGCGTGATCGGCGAAGCGCGTCTCTCCGACAGCGCCCTGTACAGCGGTGACTTCGACCCCGAGTGGTTGCCCTACAAGGTGGCCGACGCCACCGTGGGCCTGTGGCACCTGGACGAAGGCGAAGGCGAAGACGTCCTCGACGAAGCCGGCGGCCACGACGGCGTGCTCGTCGGTGGCTTCTGGGAGCACTTCTACCTGGGCCCCGAGCAGTAGCCGGCCGCCGTCTTGAGGCTCCTGCGCGCGCTGGGGTGGCTGTGGGCGCTCCTGCTGCTGGCGGCTGGTCTGGGCGGCGGTGTGGCCGTCGGGCGCACCGGGTGGGCGCTGGCCATGGGTGCCGCGATCTACATGGGCAACACCGAGCCGTCGGAGCCCGATCTGGCCTACCCCTGGGCCGGCTTTGCCCTGGGAGCCGCGGCGGTGCTGATGGGGGGCGCCTGGCAGCTGCACCTGCGCCGGGACCAGGAGCGGCCCGCCGGCTGGCGCGGCGCCCTGCCCTGGATGCTGGTCTACGCCGGCGCCCTGTTCACCGCGCTGCTGCCCTTCGTGCAGCTGTACCGGCTGTTCCAGCTCACAGGATAGGATCGTCGTCTGGAGGTCTCCATGGCTACTCTGCGCTGCATCTTCACGCTCTCCACCTGCCTGCTCCTCGGCTGCCAGCCGGCCGCAGATACGGCTGACACAGGCGCGGGGCCGGCTGACACCGACACCGACACCGACACCGACACCGACACCGACGCCGACACCGACGCCGACACCGACGCCGACACCGATCTGCCTCTGGACGGCCTGGGCGCCATCAGCGGTCACTGCGGGGTGATCGAGGCGGGTCATCTCGAGTCCTCCGAGGCGCTGCTGTTCCGCAACGAGCTGGACTTCGGGCAGCAGTCCTTCGACTACCATCTGCTCTCTGACGGCGGGCAGGAGGTGTACGACGACGGCAACCTGGGGGGAAGCTCGCTGTACTCCGAGATCTTTGCCTACGAGGTGCTCTACCGCTGCGAGCTGGCGGAGCTGCTTCGCACCGAGGGGGAGATCGCCTACCAGGACGACGGTGGCAAGAAGACCGACCTGCTGGTGGAGATGGACGATCTGAAGGTGGGGGTGAGCGTCACGCGGGCCTACGGCTACCCGCCCGAAGATCCATACACCCTCGAGCAGGCGGAGGAGCTCATGGAGGACAAGCTGAGCGACGTGCTGCTCTCCAGCGCCAACGTTTCCGCCGAAGACGCCTGGATCAAGCAGGTGCTGCACGTGGTGGCCTACGCCTCCGAGCACGCCGACCAGGTCGAAGAGGCCTGGGAGCTGCAGACCGACGAGGTGCGCGCCGACACCATCGTCTTCGTCACCGTCACCGAGGGCGATGACGAGATCATCTACTGACCGGGATCAGGTACAGCCCGTCACTCACCGCTCGCTCGCCGCGGTGATCGGCGGCCTGGTTGTCCGAGGGGTGGTTGACAACGCCGTCGATCCAGCAGTCGCGCACCACCATGGTGGTGGAGCCGCCACCGTCCAGGTTGACGGCCTGAACGGCTCCCAGCTCCAGCATCAGCGCGGCGAGCTCTTCCAGGGTCATGCCCGCGCCCGCCGCCGTGCGCCCATCCACGGTGACCAGCAGCAGGCCGCCATCGGCGGTGGTGCCGAGGGCCGTGCGCGGGTGCCGGCTGCGGTAGAAGCCGTTGCTGCCCGCCGGCTGCAGCGCGATCTGCCCGTCCTCCACCAGGCTGGGGTGCCCTCCCACCGCCCAGGTGACACCGGGCCAGTCGGTGCCCTCGTCCACCCAGGCCCAACGCCGGGCTGAGGGGTCGGTCCAGCCCAGGCTGCGCTGGGGACCCTTGTCCATGTGGTTGAGCGACAGGGCCGCGCCGTGGGCCTTGAGCAGATCGAGGGGCTGGCAGGCGGGTGAGAAGAAGCCGCCGTTGGTGCCGGCCAGGGCCCCCAGGTCGCCGGCCACCTCCGAGACCGGCTGGCAGCCGTCGTGCTTGTACACCTCGAGCCGGGCGGCCGCGCCGGGGGCCAGCCGCAGCAGGTTCACCGTCTGTCGCTCCCCCGGATCCCCGCGCTGCTGTCTCTCCCAGCTCACCCCCTCGGCCAGGCTCCGGGCAGCCGCGGGGCCCTGGGGGGTCCACTCGAAGGCCAGCTCATAGGCGCCGGCTGCGGCCTGGCCCCCTGGACCGTAGCTGTCGGCCACCAGCCACCAGGTGCCGGCGGGCAGCGCCGCCAGCTCCAGGCGTTCGTGTGCCCGTGCCACGCAGCCTGTCACCAGGCCGGCGGCCAGCTGGGGATCCTGCAGCAGGTGCAGGTCGATGTCGGCGCCAGCCGCGCTGCGCAGCTCGGCGACGAAGGCTCCCGGGCGGGCGGTTGTGAAGCGGTAGACCACCTCGGGGCCGTGCTCGGGGACATTGGGTGCGCAGTCGTAGGCCTTGGCCACCGCGCTCTGCGACCGCTGGCTGTCCCAGCGATCCACCGCCGGGGTGTGCTGGACCTCGATGGGAGCGCCCCAGCTCCCCTGGGCTCGCGAGCTGTCCACAGGGACCGCGCAGCCCTGTTGGCCGGCATCGCTGGTGCAGACCAGCAGCAGCGGCAGCAGGAGAGAGAGCATGCGCAAGCATAGCCTGCTGGCCGCTGAGCGGTGCCTGCCGCGACGTTCTCGGTCGCCCGTGGCGAGACGAGGAGAAATGGGCTCAAGGTCGCTGTTACTCCGTCCGAGGCTGTGGTCGTCTCTCCGCACGCCTGGCAGGGCCGGCGACCTTGGGGGAATGCATGAACGCGGCCACTCCGGACATGGCAGACAGCGGGGACTCCGCGGCGGCACGGGTGCTCGTGGTGGAGGACGATTCGCTCCTGCGACGAGGTGTGGAGCGCATGCTGGTTGCGGCCGGGTACTCGGTGTCCTGTGCGGCGTCGGGTCTGGAGGCCCTGCCGCTCGTGGATCAGCTCGGGCCCGACGCCGTGGTGAGCGATGTGTCCATGCCCGGGATGGGGGGAGTGGAGCTGCTCAGGGCCGTCGCTGGGCGGGACGAGGACATCCCGGTCATCCTGATCACCGGCGTGCCCAGCCTGGACAGCGCCATCGAGGCCGTGGAATTCGGGGCCTTCCACTACCTCACCAAGCCCTTCAAGCCCGAGCAGCTGCTGGAGCTGGTCCGCCGTGCCGTGCACACGCGGCGGCTGGCACGCCTTCAGCGGCAGGCGCTGGCCCTGGCGGGCCTGCCCGGCGGGCTCACGCGGGATCTGCAGGGCCTGCAGGCAGCCTTCGAGCGCGTCATCGAGGCCTTCCACATCGACTATCAGCCTGTCGTGCAGGCCAATGGGGGCGCCATCTATGGCTACGAGGCCCTGCTGCGATCCAACGAGCCCAGCCTGCCCCACCCGGGCGCGGTGCTGGCGGCGGCCGAGCGGCTGGGGCGGGTGTGCGAGCTGGGCAGGGCCATCCGAGCGCGCGTGGCCCACTGCCTGCTGCAGCATCCCGAGCTGGGGCACCTGTTCGTGAACGTGCACCCGCTGGAGCTGGCCGACGACGAGCTGCTCGACGAGCTCTCGCCGCTCACACAGGTGGCGGATCGGGTGATCATCGAGATCACCGAGCGCACCGCTCTGGACGGCGTGCCCGACCTGCGCCACCGGGTGCAGCGGCTGCGCAGCCTCGGCTACCGGATCGCGGTGGACGACCTGGGCGCGGGCTACGCCGGGCTCAGCAGCTTCGCCATCCTGCAGCCTGAGATCGTCAAGATCGACATGTCACTGATCCGCGGCGTGCACCGCGAGCCGGTGCGCCAGAAGCTGGTGCGCTCCATGACCCGCACCTGCCTGGAGATGGGTGTCCTGGTGGTGGCCGAGGGCATCGAGACCGTGCAGGAGCGCGACGCGGTGCTCGGCCTGGGGTGCAACCTGATGCAGGGCTTCCTGCTCGGACGTCCCGGACCCCTGCGGGAGCGCCGGGGTCGCTCGTGAGCGCGGCCCGGCCGGAGGGAGGCCTGCCACCCGATCTGCTGCTGCGCTCGGTGTTCGACAACAGCGCCCTGGGGATGGTCCTGGTGCAGCCCTCCACTCGCCGGATCGTTCACGCCAACGCCGCACTCTGTGCGATGATCGGACGCGGTGCATCCGAGCTGCAGGGCATGCCGGTCGGCAACCTGCTGGCCGATCAAGATACGGCAGAGGGGCAGGGTGTGGTGGACGCCCTCCTGTCGGGCTCGCTGGCTTCCTTCACCCGTGAGAAGCGCCACTTCAGCGCCGCGCGCGGTGAGATCTGGTGCCGCGTCACCGTGTCGCTCGTGCCCGCCGGCTCGGCCGAGGAGCCCTTCCTGCTGGGGGTGGTGGAAGACATCAGCGAACAGATCATGGCCCAGCAGGCCCTCGAGGAGCGCGACGCCCAGCTGCGGCAGGCTCAGAAGATGGAGGCCATCGGTCGCTTGGCGGGGGGTGTGGCCCACGACTTCAACAACCTGCTCTCCATCGTGCTCATGTTCGGCCAGTCCCTGGTGGATCAGCTGGATCCAGACAGCCCCGCGCACGAGGATGCCCGCGTGATCATCGAGGCGGGGGGGGGGGGGCGCGCGCCCCGCCCCCCCCCCCGCAGCTGCTGGCCTTCGGCCGGAAGCAGGTCCTGGCCCCGGTTCGCCTTCGCCCGGCGAGCCTGGTGGGGGGCCTGGAGAAGATGCTCACGCGCCTGCTGGGCGTGGACGTGCACATGGAGCTGCGGACCACCACCGGCAGTGGCTTCGTGCGCGTGGATCCGGGTCAGCTGGAGCAGGTGATCCTGAACCTGGCGATGAACGCGCGCGACGCCATGCCCCAGGGCGGTCGCCTGGCGATCCAGGTGGACGACCGCGAGGTGTTCGAGGAGGAGACGGCGGGCCGGCCCGGCCTGCTGCCCGGCTCCTACGTGCTCATCAGGGTGAGCGACACCGGCGTGGGCATGGACGCCCAGCAGGCGGCGCACGCCTTCGAGCCATTCTTCACTACCAAGGAGGCGGGCGCCGGGACGGGCCTGGGGCTGGCGAGCGTCTACGGCATCGTCAAGCAGAGCCAGGGCTGGATCTACGTGGACAGCGAGCTCGGCCGGGGCACCTGCTTCAGCCTGTACCTGCCGCGCTGGGACGAGGCAGACGCGCGGCGGCAGACCCTGCCGGAGCAGCCCAGCGCGCCGGGAGGCAGCGAGACCGTGCTGCTGGTGGAGGCGGAGCAGGAGCTGCGCCGGGGTGCGGGGCGAGTGCTGCGCCGAGCCGGGTACGCGGTGATCGAGGCGGCCAACGCTGGCGAAGCGCTGCTGGCACTGGAGCAGCACCCGGGCGCGGTCCACCTGCTGGTGAGCGACGTCGCCATGCCGCGGCTGTCTGGCCCCGAGCTGGCCCTGCGGCTGCGCGCCGAGCAGCCGCAGCTGAAGGCCCTGTTCATCTCGGGGCGAGCCGACGAAGCCCTCATCGCCCAGGCGCTGGCCATCGGCACTTCGGCGTTCCTGGCCAAGCCGTTCACGCGGCGGGCGTTGGAGCTGAAGGTGCGAGAGCTGCTGGACGGCTGAGCCGACCCCGGGCCCCGCGACGCGGGCGATGCGCGGTGGTCGATGGAGGGGCTGCGGTCGTCTCGTCCATATCCCGCTTTCGTCGGCGATCCGTGATAGGCGCGCACCGAGCGCCTTCGATTCCCGGCTGGCTCTGGTCCGGTGGCTGCGCTATCCGCGAACAGCGGACAAGTGACCCCGAGGTGTGGCCATGCGCTGGACCGAGACGCCCATCGTGGCCTTCGACACCGAGACCACCGGGCTCGATCCCTGGCTGGGTGATCGCATGATCGAGTTCGCCGCCGTGGTGCTGCATGTAGATGACAGCGGGCGCCTGGACGAAGACGCCATGGAGCGCCACCACTTCCTGGTCAACCCGGGCCGCCCCATCCCACGCGAAGCCTCCGCTGTCACCGGCATCACCGATGCCGACGTGGCCTCCGCCCCCGAGTTCGCCGAGAAGGCCCAGGAGATCTGGGACCTCATGAAGGGGCGGGTCACCGTGGCCCACAACTACGACTTCGACCAGGCGGTGCTGGCTTCGGAGTTCCAGCGCCTGGGTCGCTTCTGGCCTACCCCCCTCGCCGAGATCGACACCCTCGATCTCTCGCGGCGCTTCTTCAAGGGCTCCTCCAAGCACAAGCTGGGCGACATGGCCTCGCGGCTGTCCATCCGGCTCGAGGGTGCCCACCGGGCGGTCAACGACGCTGAGGCCTGCGGGCGCTCCTTCCTGGCCATGACCCGGCGCTTCGACGCTCCATCGGACCTGAACGGCATGCTGGAGTGGGCCGCCTCCATCGGTCGGCCCCCCGCCGCCCGTCCGCGGGGGGGGGCTCCCCCGGGCCGGGGGGGGTTGTCCGG
>CAZEJJ010000161.1:8536-16586 GCA_964512185.1 uncultured Enterobacterales bacterium
CTGGGGATCGAGGGCCTGCTTCGCTACCTGGAGGGCGGCCCCGGCGCTGCCCCGCCCCAGCGGCCCTCACCGGCAGGCGGGAGGGGGCCGACCCCAGCGGCCGGCCCCCGGACGCCGGTCCGCTGGTGGTGGATCCCACGGGCCGGGTGGTGTTCTCCGGAGGCGAATTCGACGGACGCCCGGTGGCCATGCACCCCGACCATCTCGCCTGGATGGTGGTGGCCCGCGAGCGGGTGGAGCAGCAGTGGCAGTACCGCTTCTCCGAGTCGGTCCGGCGCTGGTCCGCGCGCTTCCTCAGGCTCAGGGCCGCTGGCCGGGCGATCCAGTCCGGGCGCCACTTCGGCCCAGATGACTGGGCACCCGAGTCCTGTGTGCTGCCGGATCCTGCACCCGGTGGGGCCCCTGGACGGCAGAACTGACTCGTTCCTGACCATCCCGATCGCGATGGCCCGACGCCTGCACCGTCTCTGTGGTATCCCTGGATCTCGGAGGCGGTGCTTGATGCGCTCATTGCTGCTGCTCGCCCTGCTCGCCGGGTGTTTTGGAAAGCGACCAGGCAACGGCGATCTGGTCTACCAGCTGGACCGTGAGGTCATCGCCCTCAAGCAGAAGCTGGACTGGCTCGAGCAGCGGCAGGGTGACTGCGGCGACGGCGGCCAGCCGGCCGCCATCTATGCGGAGCTGGTGCAGATCATCCCCGAGACCGAGGCCAGGGTGGAGCGCCAGGGCTCCATCACCCTGGTGACCATCCAGGTCAGCAGGCTCTTCGCCAGCGGCTCGCTGCGCCTGCGGCGCGAGTCCACCATGGTGCTCGACCTGGTCTCCACCGCCCTGAACCTGCACGGCGACGCCCCCGTGCAGATCGTCGGCTACACCGATGACACGCCCGTTGGCGGCTCCATGCGCCGCTACTACGCCACCAACTGGGAGCTGTCCGCGGTGCGCGCCGCGGCGGTGGGGCGGGAGCTCATCGACGCCTACATGGTGGATCCCGCGCGCATCACGGTCTCGGGTCGAGGCCCGATGGAACCGGTAGCCGACAACGACACTCCCGAAGGTCGCGATGCCAACCGACGCATCGTGATCCGCATCCTGCCCCCGGTGGTGACCGCCAAGGAGGCGCCATGATCCCAGCTCGCAGAACCCTCACGCTCGCGTCTGCTGCGCTGCTGCTCGCCGCCTCCGCCTGTACACCTGATGGCTCCGAGACGGGCCCCGATGGCGAAGGCTGCGACTGCGGTGATCCCGACGGCGACGGCACCGACACCGGGGACATCCCCAGCGTGCTGGGCAACTGGACCACCACCTTCGGCTACCAGATGTTCATGGAGACCTGCGGCATCGACGATCTCTCGCCCGAGAGTGAAGGCTGGATCAACAACGCCGCCATGCACGTGGGCGGCTACCTGCCCGACGGGCTGTACGCCTACTTCGGCGACGACAACGACGAGGAGTTTTTCGGCATCGTCACCAGCCACGGCAGCATCGGCTTCTCGGGGCGGCACCTGCGCCCCGACGGCTACGAGGCCCACGTGGCCTTCGGCGGGCTCGTCTACTACGACGTCTACCGCGAGCGCGATGTCATCGAGGGCTTCGGCTACATGGGCATCGATCTGACCGGTGACGGCGCCATCGAGTGCGAGGCGCGCGGCGAGTTCCAGGCCCGCAAGTCGGGGAGCTGATCCTGGAGCTTCAACCCCACCAGGCCAGCAGGAAGCTGACGATGGGGCCCACGCCGAACACCGGCTCCAGCAGGCGGGCGTCGCTGGGAGGGCACCGCTGCCGGGGCAGCTTGAGGGCTCCGCGCGGGAAGTGACGGCGGGCCAGCTCCCAGGCGCGATGGGCCATGTCGGCGCCGGCGGCCCAGGGAGGATCCAGGAAGCAGGCCTGCAGCGGGTCGAGCCCGGGCGCGATCTCGAAGAAGTCTCCCTGTCGGAACTCGATGCGCTGCTGCACTCCGTAGATGGCCGCGTTGTGCCGCGCCATGTCGAGCCGGCGAGGGTCGCTGTCCAGGGCCACCACCCGCCGACACCAGGGCATGCGCGCCAGGGCGATGGCGTTCCCGCCGGCGCCGCAGAAGCCGTCGAGCACGGTCTCGGCCCGCAGCCGGCGCGCCATGTCGAGGGCTGCGTGCTCCGGCGTGAGGGAGGCTCGTGCGTCCGGATCCAGGCGGATTCCCTCGTGCCAGCGGGAGAAGAGGCGCCGGGGGTCCCGGTCACGGATGCGCCAGGTACCGGCACCTCGTCTCGCGGGGACCGCGGGATCGCTGCGCAGCCTGATGGGCTGGCCGGCCACCACCAGGCCCTGACCGCGAGCCAGGGCGCGGGCCGCGGCGCTCGGGCTGACTGGTCCGGGGTCACAGCCCAGGATGCGGCGGATCGCGGGCGGATCCAGGCAGGGGTGGGCGGAGACCAGCTCCAGCTGCACCTGTGCCTTGGTGTCGGGATCCACCAGCCCCAGGGCCACCAGGGCGTCAGCGGCGCGGAGAGGATCGCGCCGCCAGGCCCACTTAAGCACGTGCAGGCTCAGGGCCGGGTCCTGGGGATCGGGCGCGCAGAAGGGCGCCAGGTCGGCGCTCGCGCGGCCGTCGAGCGAGAAGCGGCTCCAGTGGCAGGCCCCCGAGGCCAGCACCCGTCGAGGGAGCAGGGCTCCATGGCTGGCGGTGCGCAGGAAGCTGAGCTCCATGGATCGGTCCAGGCCGCGGTCCAGCACGGCCTGTCGAGGGCGGAACGGGAGCGCGGCTCCCTGGCGCGCGGCGGCGCGCAGGGCCCGCAGCAGAGGGGCAACGCGGGGCTTTGCTGCGGGTGGCAGCTCCGAGAGGAGCCGGCGCAGGCTGCCCGTCACCAGCTCGGGCTCGGCGCGCTGCGCCAGGGAGGCCTGCACCAGGGTCTCCACCAGGGGCATGGGATCGGCGCTCACAGCTCCCAGGTCCTGCTCCAGCAGCAGGGCCCGGCCGTCGGCCAGCGTCCTGTGCTCCAACAGGTCGGGCGCGAGGCGAGCCAGCTTTGGCAGGGTTCGGCGAAAGGTCTGCACGTTTGCCACATGTCGGTGCAGGATCCGCGCCTCAGCTACGCGCACGATGCCCGCGGCACCTCGCCACACCGGGCTGTCCCCGCCCTGGAGCAGCTGGGGCGTGTCGCCCAGGAGTGCGGTCGCCTCGTGGGGCGGCGCCGGGCTGGCTGCGCTTTCGTGATCCTTCAAGTTGACAGCTCCCGTACTCGGAAGTAGAAGGGGCCGGTTCCGCGGAAGTGGCGGAATGGCAGACGCGCTAGGTTCAGGACCTAGTGAGGGTATCCTCGTGGGGGTTCGAGTCCCCCCTTCCGCACCATCGTGGAGCCACGCGGTCATCGCCGTGTGGCTCCATTTTTTTGCAAGGACCCCACCCAGGTCATGGCCGCGGTGGCCACAGAGAGGGTAGGATCACCGCCAGTTCCCGCGCCCTGGAGGTCTCCGTGCGCCTAGTCCCAGCTCTGGTCCTGCTGTCCGCCTTCGCCTGCGAACCCATCGGGTATCTCTCCACCTCCGACGACTCGGGCCAGCCCGAGGGCGACACCGACACCGACACCGACACCGACACCGACACCGATGCCGACGGCGACACCGATGTGCCGGTGCCCGAGTACGGGGTGTGGGAGGGTACGCGCACCTTCAGCTACGACTACGCCGGCGGCTGTGAAGACGCGGTGGACGAGACCGGCTTCTCCCTGTCAGTCGACGACGAGGGCTACGACACCCTGATGGACCGCTGCCCGGGCTGCGACTACGTCTATGAATTGAGCGTCTCGCCCGACCAGGTCTGCGACTGGATCGACATCGCCACCACCACCTACCGTGGCCTGCAGTTCTTCGACGACTCGGCGGCGGTCTGGCGCCTGGACTACGAGGAGCCCGTGCTGCTCGACGAGGGTGACTTCGATGGCTGGACCATCGACTACTACTACCAGTCCGACTACTACGTGGACATCACGGGAGTGATCAGCTTCCCGGAGGCCGAGTAGTCGCTGCGGGGGGAACACGAGACCCTGGCACCGGTGTCGTGATCGGCAGGGGTGAGCTGCACCAGCGCGGAGGCGTGTTTATGCGCTGGATCTCATATCGGGCGATCAAGGTTGCGAACGACGGTCGTGTCTGGTTTGCTCGGAGCTTGGCACGAAACCTGCTTTGAGTCAGGGCGCACCCGTGCCTTGGCCTGGAGTACCCCATGCTACGAATCACCTTGACCTTCCTCGCCCTCGCCGTCCTGTCCGGCTGTGCCTCCTACGAGCTGGCCGGTCGCGCCGACAAGGGGGACACGGGTGGGATGTACGCCGACGCCGACGCCGACGCCGACGCCGACACCGACACCGACTCGGACACCGACACCGACTACGACGGCTACGAGCCGGAGGACGAGGACGACTTCCGCATGCTGCCTCCGGCCACCACGGACGCCTACGTGTTCGTGGCCAACCCGGACCGCGACACGGTGACGCGGGTCGAGGTGCCCTCGCTGGAGGTGATCACGGTCTCTGTGGGCACCAACCCGCAGGTGGCGGTGACCACGGCGGACTACTCCAAGGCGGTGGTGTTCAACCAGGGCAGCGACGATCTGAGCATCCTGGACGCGGAGACGCTGGAGGAGGTGCGGGTCCCGGTGCGGGAGCACCTGAACGCCATGGAGCTGTCCCCCGACGGCGAGTGGGCCATCTGCTTCCGCGACGCCGACGAGGACGAAGAGGAGGGCGGCTCCTCCGGCGGCGTGGAGAGCTTCAACGAGATCTCGCTGGTGAACACGTCGAGCTACGAGCACTTCCCCATGGTGGTGGGCTTCAACCCGCGGCAGGTCAAGTACACCGACCAGAGCGATCTCGCGCTGGTGGTGAGCGACGAGTACGTGGCGCTCATCGACCTGCTGGCCTCTGAGCCTGAGCCGGAGCTGGTGCAGCTGGCCGAGGATCTGCTGGACCCCACGCCGGCCGAAGAGATCGAGATCTCGCCCGACGGCAGCTTCGCCTTCGTGCGGCAGTTCCAGGCCGACGAGATCGCGGTGCTGGACCTGGTGACCACCGAGGTTGGCCGCGTGACCGTGGGCTACAACCCCACGGATCTCGACATCCTGCCCGACGGCTCGAAGGCCGTGGTGGTGAGCCGCGGGGCCCAGGAGATCTGGCTGCTGGACGCGGAGGATCCCTACGAAGAGGCCGAGGTGCTGGAGCTGCCTGAAGACTACGTGCTGGGCTCGCTGGTGTTGAGCCCCGACGGCGACACCGGGGTGCTCTACACCACCGCCACCCTGCAGGAGTTCTACGCCACCTGGGACATCTCCTCGGGCGAGATCACCATGCGCGGGCTGGTGAAGCCGGTCATGTCCATGTCGGTCTCTCCCAGCGGCGAGAGCCTGCTGGTGTTCCACACCCAGGACGACCCCGAGGGCGCCGACACCAGCGGCACCTGGTACGGCGAGTGGGCGCTCACCCTGCTGGACCTCACTGACTTCCGCTCCAACCCCATGCGGCTGGCGGACGAGCCCATGGCCTACGCCCACGCCGATGACGGTGAGCACGGCTTCTTCATCATGGAGGGCCAGCCCAACCTGGTGGTGCTGGACTACTCCACGTTGCTGCCCGAGGACATCGAGCTCAAGTCGGCGCCGGTGCACGTGGGGGTGCTGCCCACCACCGACTACGCCTTCGCCAGCCAGGAGCACGACCTGGGCCGCATCAGCTTCTACGACACCGACACCGAGGCCCTGGAGACCATCACGGGCTTCGAGCTCAACGGCGAGATCGAGCATTAGGAGACACGCAGATGAAACTCTCTACCTTCCTGACCCTGGCTCCAGCGCTCAGCCTGCTGGCCTGCAACCCCTGGGACAACCTTCCCCACGACGGCTGGTCCCAGCTGGACGAGGTTTTGTGGAGCGACGAGGTGGTCTCGGCCACCGACGGGCTCTACGTGCGGCTGCCCCACGCGGGGCAGCTGGTGCGCATCCAGAACAACGGCGAGTACGCCGCCATCGACCTGGACGGGGCCACGCCCACCGACATGGCGCTGGGTCCCGACGACCAGACCGTGGTGGTGTTCGGGCAGTGGCCCGAGTGCGAGTCCGACGAGGAGGACATCGTACAGGTCTCCGACTGCCCCGACGAAGACCTGGTGACCAACCACGAGCTGGCCCTGGTGCGCGACGGCGCGCTGGTGGGCAGCGGCCCGGTGGCGATCCCCGGTCACTACAACCGGCTGGCGTTCTCCCCCTGGGACGAGGACAGCGGGTTCGATCCGGTGGCGGTGGCCTACCTGGACTACGAGGGCGGCGGCATCGACGTGGACGGGATCCTGAACCTGACCGAGGTGCTGTTCGTGAACCTGCGCGACAGCGACACCGAGCGGGTGAGCGTGGGGTTCTCCGCCAACAACGTGCTGTTCACCGCCGACGGCACCAAGGCGGCGGTGCTCTCGCGCAGCCAGGTGGTGCTGGTGGACCTGATCAGCGAGCACTACGAGGTGCTGGTCACCTACAACCTGACGCTGGACGCGGATCAAGAGGTGGACCCGCTGGGGGCGGCCATCACGCCGGACGACCGCTACCTGCTCATGAGCGTCGAGGGCTCCGGCGACCTGTACGCCATGGACCTGGACAACGAGTCCATCAACATCATCGACCTGGACTCGCCGCCGGCGGCCATGGCCATCGACTCGTCCGCGGACCGCACGGCGCTGGTCTACAGCAACCGGGCCCAGGTGGACATCCTGGAGCACGACTACTTCGACGTGGAGAGCATCGCGCTGGACGAGCCCTGCAACGCCATCGCCGAGACCGACGAGGGCGTGGCCGTACTGTACAACGACACCGCCAGCACTCATGACGTGTACCGGCTCGACCTCGATGACGGCGACCTCACCGAGTACCGGGTGGCCAACCCGGTCACCTCGCTGCAGCTCACCCCGGACAACACCTTCGCCGTGGCGCTGATGCGCCAGGAGTGGGACTCCTCCAGCTCGGGCATCGACCAGTACTACGACGAGCACTGGGGCCTGAGCGTGCTGGACCTGTCCGACGACGACAACATCGACCTGGTGCTCGAAGCCCAGCCGGTGGGCATGGCCTTCTCCGAGGGCGAGGGCGGCAAGCCCTACGCCCTGCTGCTGCAGTCGGGCCTGGACACCCTGGTCAAGGTGGACCTGTGGAACGAGGCGGCCATCACCGAGGTGGAGCTGTCGGCTCCCCCCACCGGCATCGGGGCTTTGCCCAACGGCGACTTCTACATCACCCACGAGGCCGCCCTGGGCCTGGTGAGCTTCCTGGACCCCGACACCGACGAGCTGCTGGAGGTCTACGGCTTCGCCGCCGAGGGCCTGTTCAGCAGCGACGAGCTGCCCCGGCAGCCAGCCAGCGAGGAGGAGTAAGCCATGTCCCGCACCATCCCCACCCTCGCCGCCCTGGCCCTGCTGGCCCTGCCCACCGCGGCAGGAGCCGCCGACCACGAGCTGTCCTTCGAGCTGGGCACCACCGCCAGCTACGACGACAACTTCCAGCTGTTCCAGGACGACGGTGACTTCCTGGGCACCCGCGGCCTGCGCCTGGGCGTGGCCGTGCACGAGCGCGTCGCCGTCATCGCCGGCTGGCACCGCGGCGCCAGCGGCACCCGCATCGAGTACGGCGAGACCTACTACGAAGACGACGAGTACGAGGAGTACTACGAGCAGACCGGCATGGTCGCCGCCCTGTACGCCGACGAGTTCACCCTGGGCGCCAAGGCCGACCTGCCCGTGGCCGTCTGGTTCCGGCCCTTCGCCACCCTGCAGGGCATGGGCCTGCGCGGCCTGGTGCGCATCGACGACGACACCAGCAGCGACGACAACCCCAACCAGATCCAGCGCACCGCCTTCGCGCCGGGAGGCATGGCCACTGGCGGCCTGGACTTCCGTGTGCCCTTCATGGACGGCAAGCTCGCCGCCGCCACCTCGTTTGAGCTGGGCTACGCCTACGCCCCGCCCCTGGACTTCGACGAGCTGGGGACCCTCAAGATGCGCGGCCTGGTCTTCCGCTGGGGCCTCGGGGCGAGGTTCT
>CAZEJJ010000162.1:0-16456 GCA_964512185.1 uncultured Enterobacterales bacterium
TTCAATTTGACATATTTCTGCTCACCAGAAATCTTCACATACACATGTGCCACCTGAGCTGCTACCTGATAGTGCCCTTCCCCCACCAGAATGTATGTGTTTTGGGGGTCCATTTGGGGGGGGTCGGCCGTGCGGGGGCGGGGGGCGGCGGGCTGCCTGGTGCGCTCCCTGGGCTGGGGCCCCTGGGACGGCGGCATGGTCACCCCCGAGCTCAAGACCCACTTCGAGCGCCGTGGGATCCCCCTGCTGCCCCTGGACGCCGGCGCCCAGCTGCTGGTGGAAGAGTGCGCCTCGGCGCAGCCCCGACAGGTGGAGCTGGTGCTGGGCAGTGAGCCCCACGGCATGCCCCTGTTCGCCGACGACGGCCTGCGGAGCCTGAGCCTCGACCTGGTGGTGTCGCGCCACAGCCATCCCTTCCTGGCGGGCCACGCCATCGCGGGCACGCCGGTGATCCCGGTGGTGCTGGCGCTGGAGTGGTTCGCCCGCACCGCCCGGGCGTCGCGGCCCGGGCTGCACTTCGTGGGCCTGCGGGATCTCAAGATCCTCAAGGGCATCCCCCTGCAGGGCTTCGACAACGGCGGCGACAGGCTGCGCGTGCTGTGCAGCGAGAGCGATGACGGCCAGGAGGGGCTGCTGCGGCTGGAGCTGCGCGGCGCTGGCGACGTGCTGCACTACAGCGCCACCGTCGAGCTGGCCGAGCAGCTCCCCGAGCCCACCAGCACCGTGCAGGAGCTGGCCCTGGACGACTGGGGCGGGCGCGAGGTGTACGGCGACGTGCTCTTCCACACCTCCAGCTTCCAGGTCATCCGCTCCATGCAGGGGATCTCCGACGAGGGCATCTCCGGCACCCTGAGCGGCGTGCGCGACGCCGGCTGGACCGACGAGATCTGGCACACCGACGCCGCGGCCCTGGACGGCGGGCTGCAGCTCGCCCTGCTGTGGACCCAGCACGTGCTGGGCGGCGCCTCGCTGCCCACCAGCGTGGGCCAGGTACACAGCTACACCGACGAGCTGCCCAGCGGACCCGTGCGCTGCCTGCTGCGCGGCCGCAAGGCCGGCAAGCTGCGCACCCTGTCCGACCTGGTGTTCACGGACGAGAGCGGCGCGGTGCTCTTCGAGCTGCGCGACGTGGAGACCCACCTGACCGGCAGCCAGAAGGGCGCGCCCCAGGCATAGAAGATGCGAACCCCGCCCATCGCCATCGTCGGGCGCTCCTGCGTGCTGCCGGGGGCACAATCCCCTGAACAGCTCTGGCAGGCCGTGCTCGAGGGTCGCGATCTGCTCAGCACCACCCCGGAGGGCCGCTGGGGTGTGGCCCGAAAGCAGATCCTCTGCGAGCCGGATGGCGACAGCCGGGATCGCGCCTGGTGCGAGCGGGGTGGCTACGTCCAGGACTTCCAGTTCGATGCCCAGGGCTACGGCCTGCCTGCCCGCGAGCTGCGCGGGCTGGATCCGCTGTTCCAGCTCACGCTGCACTGCTGTCGCGAGGCCCTGCGCGACGCCGGCGCCACCGGTGATCCGCGCACCGCCGCCATCCTGGGCAACCTGGGCTTCCCCTCCGAGGGCCTGGCCCGCTTCGCCGAGAGCGTCTGGCTGGACCGAAACGGGAGCGACCGACCCGATCCGCGCGACCGCTTCATGTCCGGCCTGCCGGTGCTGCTGCTGCACAGGGCCCTGGGCCTGGGCGCCCAGAGCTTCGCCCTGGACGCGGCCTGCGCCAGCTCCCTGTACGCCATCAAGCTGGCGGTGGACGCCTTGAACGACGGGCGCGCCGACCTGGTGCTGGCGGGCGGGGTCAACCGCTGCGACGACCTGTTCATCCACGTGGGCTTCTGCGCCCTGGGAGCCATGAGCCGCCTGGGGCAGAGCCGCCCCTTCCACGCCCAGGCCGACGGGCTGGTGCCCGCCGAGGGCGCCGCGGTGCTGGCGCTGAAGCGCCTGGCGGACGCGGAGCGGGACGGCGACACCATCCACGGCGTGATCCGCGGGGTGGGGCTGTCCAACGACGGGCGCGGCAGCAGCTTCCTGGCCCCATCGGCGGACGGGCAGGAGCGCGCCATCCGGCAGGCCTATCGGAATGCCGGGCTGTCTCCCGCCGACATGGGCCTGCTGGAGTGCCACGCCACGGGCACCCCCGTGGGCGACGCCGCCGAGATCGAGAGCAGCGGCCGGGTCTTCGCCGGCCAGCGCGGCGTGCCCATCGGCTCGCTCAAGTCCAACCTGGGCCACCTGATCACCGCGGCCGGGGCCGCCGGGCTCATCAAGGTGCTCGAGGCCATGAAGACGGGCATCCGACCCCCCACCCTGCACGCGGAGATCCCCTCCAGAGCGCTGGAGGGCTCGCCCTTCCGCCTGCTGCGCGAGGCCGAGCCCTGGGACGGGCCGCGCCGAGCCGGGGTCTCCGCCTTCGGCTTCGGCGGCAACAACGCCCACCTGGTGGTGGAGGCCTGGCGACCAGGCTCGAGCTTCCAAGGCGCTCCGGTCCAGCGCGCCCGGGTGGCCATCGTGGGCATGGGCGCCCGGGTGGGTGCGGGCACCAGCCGGGACGACTTCGCCGCGGCGCTGGCGAGCCCCGGGCCAGGCGAGGCCGCCGCCGACCAGGTGCAGATCCGCCTGGAGGGCCTGCGCTTCCCGCCCCGCGACCTGGAGCAGACCCTGGCCCAGCAGCTGCTGGTGCTGGCGGCCGGGCAGGAGGCCGCCGACGAGGTGTCCACCCTGCCCCGCGACACCACCGGGGTCTTCGTGGGCATGGGCACCGATCCCGAGGTGGCCCGCTACGGCGCCCGCTGGCGCCTCGATCCCGGCTGGCCGCAGGCCGCCCGCGACGCCATCATCGGCAGCCTGGGCCCGGAGGGCGTGCTGGGCACCATGCCCAACATCCCCGCCAACCGGCTGAACCGACAGCTGGACCTGGCGGGCTACAGCCTGACCAGCTCCGCCGAGGAGTGCTCCGGGCTGGTGGCCCTGGACCTGGCGGCCCGCGCCGTGAGCACCGGAGAGCTGGACGCTGCCCTGGTGGGCGCGGTGGACCTGTGCTGCGAGCCGGTGCACCAGGCCGCCGCCGCCGAGCTGCTCTCGCCTGACCACCGCAGGCCCGGAGACGCCGCGGTGGTGCTGGTGCTCAAGCGCCTGGACCAGGCGCGCGGCGACGGCGATCGCGTCTACGCCGTGCTGGACGACGAGGGCCACGGGCAGCCGAGGTTGGACAGTGAGCCGCTGCTGCCGAGCTTCGGCCACGCCCACGCGGCCTCCGGGCTGCTGCAGGTGGCGGCGGCGGCCCAGGCGCTGCAGCGACGCACCCTCCCGGGGGGCACTCCCTGGCTGTCCAGCGAGCCCCGCCGCGCGGCGCTGCGGGTGCAGCCCATGGAAGGCCCGGCCTGGACCGGCGGGCTGGTGGAGGACGCCGACAGCCGCGCCGCGGCCCTGCCCGGCGCCCCCCGGCTGCACATCTACGCCGCGGCCGACAAGGCCGGCCTGCTGCAGGCCCTGGACGAGCAGGAGGAGTGCACCCAGGGCCCGGCCCGCCTGGTGATCGTCGCCGCCAGCGACGAGGAGCACCGCCTGCGCCGGCAGCGAGCGCGGGCCCTGCTGCTGGAGGGTGCGCCCCCGGGCCGGGGCGTGCACCTCTGCGAGCGGCCAATAGAAGGCGAGCTGGCCTTCGTCTTCGCCGGGGCCGGCGCCGCCTACCACGGCATGGGCGCCGAGCTGCTGCGCGCCCTGCCCGAGCTGGGGGACCGCCTCGCCCAGCGCTTCCAGGGTCTACCAGAGGCCCTGGGCTGGAGCTTCACCGACGAGCAGCCCGCGGCCTCCCAGATGCTCTGGGGCGCCTCGGCGCTGTGCCAGCTGCACGCCGAGCTGAGCCTGGGTCTGCTGGACATGAAGCCCCAGGCGGCCATCGGCTACTCGTCGGGGGAGAGCAACTCACTGGTGGCCTTCGGCGTGTGGGACGACCTGGACGCCCTGCGCTGGGAGAGCCAGGCCAGCGGCCTGTTCGACCGCGAGCTGGGGGGGCGCTTCGAGCTGCTGGCCCGCACCTGGGGCTGCGAGCCCAGCTGGGCCATCTGGACCGTGCTCGCTCCCGTGGACCAGGTGCGCGCGGCCATCGCCAACGAGGATCGCGTGCACCTGTCCATCGTGCACACCGCCACCGACTGCGTCATCGCCGGCAGCGCCGAGGCCTGCGATCGCGTCGTGCACGAGCTGGGCGCCCATCGCTGCCACCCGCTGGGCTACCCCCTGGTGGTGCACGTGCCGGAGCTGGAGCTGGTGCAGGAGCGCTGGTTCGCGCTGCACGAGCGCCAGGTGCAGCCTACCGCTGTGCGCATCTACTCCAACGCTCACAACAGGGCGTACACGCCGTCGTCAAAGGCCTGCGCCCGGGCCATCACCCGCCAGGCGCTGCGCACGGTGGACTTTCCCGCCACCATCGAGCGCGCCTATGCCGACGGGGTGCGCATCTTCGTGGAGCACGGTCCCCAGGCGGCCTGCAGCCGCTGGATCCGCCAGATCCTGGGGGCGCGCCCGGCGCTGGTGGTCTCCCTGGACCGCAAGCAGGGGGGGCTGGCCCAGGTCTTCGACGCGGTGGCCCAGCTGGTTGCGGCGGGCGTGGCGCTGGACCACGCGACGCTGAGCCAGCGGCTGGCTCCCCCGGCGCCCCCCACCGGCCCCGTGCTCAGCTACCCGGCCCATCCGCCCGCCATCCCCGTGCTGAGCGACATCGAGCCGGCGCCCGCCCATGTGCCGGTGCGGAACCCGGCGCCCGATCCCAGCCAGGTGCAGACCATGGAGCCCGCCCCCTGGCTGCCGCCCGTGGTGGCGGTGGCCGCGGTGAGCGCGGCGCCCATGGCCGCGCAGGCCTCACACCTGGCCCCGATCTACGCCCGCTGGCAGGCCCACGTGGAGCAGCTGTCCCGGGTGCACAAGGCCTTTCTCGAGCAGCAGGCCCAGGTGCACGGGCAGTTCCTGGAGCAGCGCCAGCGCGCCCAGGCCCTGCTGCTCCAGGCGGCGCCCGGCGCCCCGGCACCCGGCGCCCGTCGCGAGGCCTTCACGCTCTCCCGCGAGCAGCTGCAGCTGCACGCCGCGGGCTGCATCTCCGAGCTCTTCGGACCCCAGTTCCGACCCCAGGACGACTACCTGCGGCAGGTGCGCATGCCCTCCCCGCCCCTGCTGCTGGCGGACCGGGTGGTGGACCTGCAGGCGGAGCCCGCGTCCATGGGCACCGGCACCATCTGGACCGAGACCGACGTGCAGGACAAGGCCTGGTACCTGCACCAGGACGCCATGCCCGCCGGGGTGATGATCGAGGCGGGCCAGGCGGATCTGCTGCTCATCTCCTACCTGGGCATCGACCTGCACAACCGCGGCGAGCGGGTCTACCGCCTGCTGGGCTGTCAGCTCACCTACCACAGCCGGCTGCCACGAACGGGCGAGACCCTGCGCTACGAGATCACCGTCGATAGCCACGCCAGACAGGGCGACGCGCGCCTGTTCTTCTTCCACTACGAGTGCCGCTCCGCGGGCGAGCTGCGCCTGTCGGTGTCCGGCGGCCAGGCGGGGTTCTTCAACGACCAGGAGCTGGACGACTCCGCCGGCATCCTCTGGCAGCCCGAGGGCGCCGAGATCGTCGCCGATCCAAGGCTCGATGAACCCGAGGTGCGCTGCACCCGCAGCAGCCTGAGCCCCGAGCAGCTGCGCGCCTGGTCCGAGGGGCGGCCCTGGCTCTGCTTCGGCCCCGGCTACGACCACGCCCAGACCCACCTGCGGTCGCCGCGCATCCAGGCTGGGCGCATGCTGCTCATCGAGCGGGTGACGGAGCTCTCCTCCCGGGGCGGCCCCTGGGGCCGGGGCTACCTGCACGCCACCACCGCCATCCACCCCGACGACTGGTTCTTCGAGGGCCACTTCGAGAACGATCCCTGCATGCCCGGGACCCTGATGTTCGAGGGCTGCCTGCAGGCCATGGCCATCTTCATGGGCTCGCTGGGGTACACCGTCAAGCGCGACGGCTGGCGCTTCCAGCCCGTCACCGACGAGCCCTTCGACCTGCGCTGCCGCGGCCAGGTCACGCCCGATTCCAAGCTGCTTCACTACGAGGTCTTCGTCGAAGAGGTCATCGCAGGGCCCATCCCCACGGTGTACGCCGACCTGCTCTGCACCTGCGATGGGCTCAAGGGCTTCCACGCCCGCCGCGTGGGCCTGCAGCTGGTGCCCGACTGGCCCCTGAACGGCCAGCCCGAGCTGCTGGAGGGCCACGTGGACACCGGGACCGTGGCCAGCCGCGACGGCTTCGTCTTCGGCTACGCTGCGCTGCTGGCCAGCGCCTGGGGTCCGCCCTCCCAGGCCTTCGGCCCCATGTACGCGCCCTACGACGGCCCGCACCGCGTGGCCCGCCTGCCGGGGCCCCCCTACCACTTCATGTCCCGGGTCTCGCGCATCGACGGCGACATGGGCGCGCTGCAGGCCGGCGCCACCATCGAGCTGGAGTACGACATCCCGCCCGACGCCTGGTACTTCGACGAGAACGGCCACCGCAGCATGCCCTTCGCCGTGCTGCTCGAAGCCGCCCTGCAGCCCTGCGGCTGGCTGGCCAGCTTCGTGGGATCCGCCCTGGTGTCCGACGATGAGCTGTTCTTCCGCAACCTGGACGGCGACGGCACCCTGGTGGCGGAGCTGCTGCCCCACGCGGGCACCCTGCGCACCGTGGTGCAGATCACCGGGGTCACGCGATCCGGGGGCATGATCATCGAGAGCTTCGAGGTGGCCTGCTTCCTGGGCGAGCAGGCCGTCTATACCATGGACACCGTGTTCGGCTTCTTCCCCATCGGGGCCCTGGCCAACCAGGTGGGGCTGGCCACCAGCGACGAGCAGCGGAGGATGTTCTCCGAACCCTGCGAGTTCTCGCTGGACCTGGCGGCGCGCCCTCCGCGGTTCTGTGCGGGAACACCGCGGCTGCCCGGCCCCATGTTGCTGATGCTGGACCGCGTCACCGGCTTCTGGCCCCAGGGTGGATCCGAGGGGCTGGGAGCGCTGCGGGCCGAGAAGGACGTGGATCCCGGCGAGTGGTTCTTCAAGGCCCACTTCTTCCAGGATCCCGTGCAGCCCGGCTCGCTGGGCATCGAGGCCATGATCCAGCTGCTGCAGTTCTACCTGCTGCAGACGGCGCCCATCGAAGGGCAGGCCAGCTTCGAGCCCCTGGAGCTGGGCCGCCAGCTCAGCTGGAAGTACCGGGGGCAGGTGGTGCCCCACAACGAGCTGATCACCACCACCATGGAGATCACCGAGCGGGGGCAGGACGAGAGGGGGAGCTGGGCGGTGGCCCGGGCCTCGCTGTGGGTGGACGGCAAGCGCATCTACGAGGCGGAGAACATTGGGATGAGGTTGGTGGGGGGGTAGAATGCCGGGGCCATGGCCCCCCCACTCCGAACCCTCCTGCGGTGGCTGTTCATCGCGCTGCCGCTCGCCTTGATCCTGGGCTTCTGCGCCTTCGCCAACCTGGCGAACGTGGGCAGCTTCGCCGACACCGAGGCCAAGGACCGGGCAGCAGCGGAGGTGCTGATCGAGGCGCTGGAGGGCTGGCAGTCGGAGCACGGCCAGTGGCCGGAGTCCCTGGATGTACTGGACCCGCCGGCCCCTGGCCTGGTCAACGGCGACGCCTTCGTCTACGAACCGCGTGCGTCCACAGGGTATCGCCTGAGCTACCCCGTGCCCCCCTTGGGGGTGCTGCCCAGCGACCTGCGCAACATCTGGGATTCACGATCGCGGAGCTGGTCTGTCGAGGCGTGGTAGAGGTCGAAGGTCACCCCCCCGACAGCACCACCCAGGCCAGGCTGCCAGCGCCCGTCTTGCCGGCGAGCACCACGTCGGCCAGGCCGTCGCCGTCCAGCTCACCCACCCAGCAGCTCGCCAGCGATGGAGCGCCCCTCCTGCCCCAGCGTTCGGCCATGTGCAGCGTGCAGTCGCCGTTGAAGTTGACTGGTCCGGCTCCACCGCGGAGGCGCGTATGGCGTTGATCTCGGCCCATGCGTCGCGCGACGAGCGCCGCGGCCGGTCAGCTCCTGTCCGTGGTGGCAGGGCGAGTATGTACGACGGAACGGCCTCGTAGCGCTCGTCGTGAGGCCGGCTGCACCCATTCGTCCAGGCTACTCGTCCGTCCAGAGTGAGCCCGGGACGACATAGCTGACGCAGAGGTCCTCTCGAGTGTCAGCATAGGCGAACGCCGCGAACTCGGGCAGGCCATCTCCGTCCAGATCACCCAGAGCGTCCAGATAGGTTCCGGCCTGGTCATAGACTTCGCCCGCCATGGATATCGCTTCATTGGCGAGCTCAATGGTTCCCGAGACAGGACCGAACACGACCCATACGACACCTGTATTGTACCCACCACCGTTCTCCGACGGCGCCCCGGCGACGATGTCGGGCCAGCTGTCTCCATCGAGGTCTCCAGGCCCCGCGACACTGAAGATCTTCTGATCGTGTCCATAGGGCCGGACCATGACGACATCGGCATCCCAGACCGAAGAGACGCCATCGAGCGGCCCAAGGAAGAGACACACGCCTGTACTATCGGCGGTCTCGCTGCCCCCTATGGTCACCAAGACATCGTCGTAGCCATCGAGATTTGTGTCCTGCGCCCCGGCGACTGCGATGCCAACCTGGTCCCATTTGTCACCGACGATGGCTGCACCGGACCCAGACAGGTAGTCCGTCACGCCAAGCACCGGTCCATGGTAGACGTAGGCGGCGCCGCTCCAAGTGCCGCCTGATGCGTCGAGGTAATCTCCGACCAGGAGGTCGTCGTAGCCGTCCCCGTTGTGGTCACCGACACCTGCCAGTGCCTCGTTGGACGGACATCCCTCGATGAAGTCACCGCTGTCACCCAACAGCAGCTCTCCGGACAGAGGCCCGTACTCGACGTAGATGCGCGGGTACGGTTCCAATGCCCAGAGGGCATCCGTGATCAGATAAGCGGCTTAGTTACTGAAGAAGCGGGCGCGCACCCTGGCGCGCTCGACAGCAGCGTGGTCGACTTCGATGCTCTTGGTGCGCAAGCGATACACGGTCTTCGTCGGAGCTGGCTCACCCTTCTTCGGGCGTCCCCTTCGCGGCCTGGGAAGCGTGACCACTGCGGGAGCGCACTCGACGGTCAGCTCGTGGAGCTTGGGTTCCTTGGTGAACTTCCAGAAGGCCTTCTCGGCGTCGGCCTCGCAGGCGAAGTCGGTCTCCTCGAGCTTCTTCATGGCACGCTCGATGCGTCCACGGTCCTTGGCGAGCAGCTTCTCGAGCCCGGCCTCGAACTTCCTGGCGAGCTGCGGGGACTCGACGGCCAGGAAGCGCATCTCCTGCTTCTTCTTCTTGCCGGTTTCGGGGTCCAGCAAGGTGAACGGAGCGCGGAAGGAGGTGCCCCGGTAGACGCGGTCGGGCTCGTTGGCGTTGCGACCCTTCTCCCGCGCCAAGAGCGGCAGCTCGCCAGGCAGGGCGGCGGCCTGCTCCGCTGCCTGTCGCTGCAGCTTGTACGTCCGTGGCAGCAGGGAGACGAAGTGGAACGATGCGTCCAGCACCCTGCCGATGCTGTCCTTGTCCACCAGTTTGCAGTCAGCCACCAGGGTCACGTCGTCCTCGGGGGGCAGCAGGCCGGCGAGGCGGTCCAGGTGCAGCAGGTTCGCCTCCTTGTCCGAGGCGTTGCCGTCCAGGATGCTGACACACAGGGGGATCCCCATGCTGCCGTGCAGGGACATGCCGTAGACCAGCTGCTTCAGGTCGGGTCGGTGGTCCTTGGAGAAGCCGTGCAGCGGGACGGGACCACCCTCCCTGAACACGTTGGCGTACTCGCCGTACAGCTTCAACGTGGTGGTGTCGTGGTGGACGCTGTACTCACCCGGCGACTCGTCACCACGCAGGTAAGACACCACTACGTCCGTGAGCAGGTTGTCGGGGCCGTACTGGAAGATCCGGTCCAGCGTGCCGGCCAAGCGGGCGTCCGAGAAGAGTCCCGGCGTGCAACCCTCGGCGATTACCACTGCTTCGTCGGTCGCTTCCAGCCAGGGCCCCATGTGATAGAGCCCGACCCGACCCGAGAGAATGTTCAGCATCATCAACGCCACGCACTCCGCGTCGCTGACCTTGTTGCGCCCGTCGCGGGGCAGCGCGGCGTCCACGGCACCGAGGATCCCCAGCCTCCGGGTGTACTCGGTGACAATCGGAAGGTGGGCGAGCTGGCAGGGCTGGAACTCGAGGTCGGCGAGGTCGCTCATCGGGGTCGCTCCGGCGGATCGAGGATGCACGAAGCACCTGCATGACCCGTCCCGCCAGCTTTGTCTAGTCAAGTATTTGTCAACTATTATGTGCTATCTTCCTTGTTTTTCGCCCTTTTCAACCGCCCAGTGACCGGCTAGCTGGATCCGGCCTCCGTGCTCTCGTCTCCTGGGCGGTCACGAAGGCCCCGCCGCTCCTTCACAGCACTGCTTCCCAGGCCCGCCGAATGGCGGCGTCAAGCGTTTGTTGGCGTTTGACGGGCACAAAAATTCGCTACCACCAGACGCTGGAAGTTAGGAATGGGAGCTTGGGGCCGAAGGGCACGTAGACGAAGCTCTCCTGCACCCGCCGTACCAGGAGCACCAGGCGGGGCTCGAAGCCCTTCTCGAGCTTGGCGACCAGCAGCTCGGCGCTGTCCCCCAGGGGTGAGCCCTCGCCGGTGGTGAGGCAGCGGGTGGCGGCGAACACGGCGGCGTACTGCTACAGCCGGGCCGAGGTGGGCTCGCGGCGCTCGGCCAGCACCACGGTGGCGTTCACGCCGCGGCCCTCCAAGCGCACCAGGGGGTCGCCGTCCACGGTGGTGGCGGACTCCTCGAGGGCCTGCACGCAGCGCCGGGCGGTGCGGCGGTGGACCTCGAGGCGCTCGGCGAGGTCATCGAGCAGGATGGCGCGGCGTCGGCTCTGCTCGAGCAGCTGCACGATGCGTACCATGGCCAGGCCGTCGCGGTAGCTGGGGGCTGCGGTGGTCACTCCTCGGCTCCCGTGGCGTGGGCCGCCTTCCAGGCGTGGCCGGCCGCGGTCAGGCGGTAGCGCTGCAAGCGACTGCGGGGCTTGTCGGGGATGGTCATCTCGATCAGGCCGGCCCCGAGGGCAGGCTTGAGGTAGGCCAACCGAAAGTGCTCCGCGTGCGTGAGCCCCAACTCGGCCTGCAGCTCCGTCCTGGAACGCGCTCCCTTCAGTGTCGCGAGAAGCTCCCCGACTTGCTCGGTGACTTCCGCGGCGACTTCCGCGGCGACTTCCGCGGTGACTTCCGGGGGAGGCTCCTCCAGCGCCTCCACAACCGCCGGATGCACCGGCAGCGTGACCGCGAAGTAGCTGTGGTCCTCGTCGAACTCGAAGACCGGGCCGGGGGACCCGTTGCCGCGCATGGCGCGGAGGATCTTGGGGATGCCGGTGCCCCGTCCCTCGGTGAGGTCCAGCTCCTTGAGCAGCTCGCCGATGCGGCGGTTGCGGTAGCGGCGCGGCAGGGCGCGGCCCTGGCGGAGCTGGTCGAGGCTCACGGAACGGTCGGGCCCAGGGTAGCTCAGCACCACGATCCCGCGCCGCCCGATGCGCACCTCGACGGGCTCCCGCAGCTCGTAGCTGCGGTGGTAGACGGCATTGACCACGGCCTCCTCGATGGCGGCCATGGGCCAGTTGGCCGCCCGCGTGGCCTCGGGTCGGTCGGGGTGCTTGATGACGATCTCGTTCAGGAAGCTCCGCTCGATGTAGCCCAGGGCGTCGCGGATCATGCGGTGCAGCGGACCGCTGAAGGTCTTCTCGGTGAAGCGGTCGCCCCCCGGACCGTCGGGGAACCACACGACGTCGATCTGCGCGTTGCGGAACCAGCGCCGGGGCTGGGGGTGGAAGAACATCAGGCCCACGTTGAGCGGGAAGGGGGCCTCGCTGGTACCCCCGACCACGTGCATCTGCCGCCCCAGCGCCTCGAGATCGGGCCCCTCGGCGTCCTCGGCCAGGGCGCTGCCCACCTCGCGCAGGTACTCGATCATCAGCGCCCGGTCGAGGTCGTCCACCCGGGCCTGGAGGTTGAGGCGGTCGTCGAAGGGCACGGTGGCGGCCAAGCCCATCAGCTCGGCCTCGTCCGCGCCTTTGGCTCTGACGGTGCTCGAGCCCTTGCGGATGTACCAGGCGTAGTCGCTCGCTCCCTTTCCAAGGTGGATCCTGGCGCGGTAGGGCCGGGTCTGGCCCCCGGGGGCCCAGAGCACGAGGACGTGGCGTCCTTCGACGACGTAGGGCACGGCGATGGGATGGTAGCTGGGCCGGATGGCGCTGTGTCCCAGCTCGAGCAGCTCCTTCTGGATGGCGTCGATGGCCGCGGGTTCGAGACCAGCTGGCGGCAGGACCGGGCGCCCGTCCCGCTCGGCGACACCGAGGATCACGTAGCCTCCGCCGAGGTTGTGGAAGTCGTTGGCAAAGGCGCACAGGGTGTGGAGCACGGCCCGCGGGTTCCAGCCGGCCTTCAGCTCGAGCCGCTCCCACTCCACGCTGCGGCCGTTCAACAGATCCGTGATGTCCAGGGGCAGGGCCGGGTTCATGCTCGCCTCGCGCGCCAGCATCCTACTACGGACAAGGGCTGTCCCGTCAGGGGCGTAGAAGAACTCCGTGTCTGCACGCCCTGCCATCGACGCGCCCGCGGCCCCGGTACGGGGCACGCGCGTGTTCACCCTCGAGCGCCAGGAGTACGGCCCCGACGCCGATCCGGTCTCCTCTCTGTGGGGCCTCGGCGTCTGCCGCACCGTCACCCAGGTCAACGGGCGCAACTTCTACTTCTACACGGGGGGCTTCCCCTGTCCTGCCAAGGGAGCGACCCATCGCCGCCTGCTGGTGGAGTGGCGCCAGTGGCTGGCCGAGCTGCAGTGCGACCACCATGTCTGGCTGCTGGTCCATGATGAGGACCCGGCCGGCTGGGGCCTGGTGCGTCCGCTGCAACCGTCCCCTTTGGCCGTGAGGACCGAGAGGCACGGCCTGGACCGCTTCGAGCGCGACCAGCGCTTCCTGCGCGCGGTGCAGAATGTGGCCGAGCGCTACCGGCTCGAGCGCCGAGAGGACGAGGATGGCGGCGTGGTGGTGACGGTTCAGGGCGGCTCCAAGCCCTACGAGGTCCGGGTACGGCTTGACTGGTCCGAGCCCCCTGCCTGTACCTGTCCCGACGCCGTCCACCGCCGCCCGCTGCACGGGGGCTTCTGCAAGCACGTGGTGGCGGTGCTGCTGCGCTGGCCGGATCTACGTTGCCAGCTGCTGGGCGCCATCCTGTAGGAGGAACAGCCATGTCCGCCACCAAGAGCCTTCCGCTCGTCCCGGAAGGCTACGCCTACGGCGACCTCATCGACCTGGTCGACACCAGCCTCCGCGCCGGACTGTCGGTGCTGGTGCGAGGCCACCCCGGGGTAGGCAAGTCCAGCATGGCGGTCGAGCTGGCCGGGCGGCTGGCGCTACCCATGGAGGACATCCGCCTGGCCCAGCGAGAGCCGGCCGACCTGGGCGGGGTCTACTTCCCTGACCGCAACCGCCAGGTGCTCGCGCTGTTTCCGCCCGACTGGGTGCGCCGGGCCTGCGATACTCCCGCGCTGGTGTTCCTCGACGAGATCAACGCCGCGGTCACCCGGCTCCATCAAGCAGCGGCCTACCAGATCGTGCTCGAGCGGCGGGTGGGGCCCTTTCGCTTCCATCCCGACACGAGGGTGCTGGCGGCGGGCAACCTCGAGGAGGACAACGCCATCGTCACCCCCCTGTCCACGGCCCTGGCCAACCGCTTCGTGCACTTCGTGCTGCGGGTGGACGCCGACGCCTGGCTGACCTGGGCGGCCCGGGAGGGGGTGCACCCCACGGTAATGGCCTACATCGCCCGCCATCGTGAAGAAGCCCTGTACGCCAATGAAGGCGACATGGCCTTCCCCTCGCCGCGCAGCTGGGCCATGGCCAGCACCCTGCTGCACGCGGCGCCCACGGTCCAGGCCCGGCGCCTGGTGGCGGCCTGCGTGGGCGAGCGTGCGGCCGAGCAGCTCGTGGCCTTCGAGCGAATCTTCGCACGGGTGTCAGTGCGGAAGATCGTCCGCCAGGGCCACGCAATGGACTTCCGCCGAGGCAAGAACGCCGAGCCCAGCTTCGTCTACGCCGCGGTCTTCGCCGTGGCCCGCTGGCTGTGCAGCGAGCCGCCCATCCCCGACGAGCAGCTTCCCAACGTGGTCAGGTTCACCTGCTCCCCGGGGCTCGATCCCGAGTACGTGTTCCTGTTCCTGCGCCAGCTGAAGCAGGCATCGGGATTGCTGGGGAGGTTGCAGGCGGTGACGGAGTTCCGGGAGCTGGCCAAGGGAATGGTGGACCTGAGGATGGAAGCGTGGGCGTGAGCCCTGTGGCCGTTGACCTGGAACGGATCGCCCGCGACGAGGCGCGGCGGGTGTCGGCGCTACGGCTGCAGCTGATGGACCTGCACCCCTTCTGGGGCTACCTGCTCGCCCACCTGCGCATCCTTCACGCGCCGCAGCTGTGCAGCTTTGCGGCCACGGACTGCAGGCGGCACGTCTGGCCCAACCCGCTGCTCACCCGGCACCTGTCCCTGCCCCAGCTCGGCTTCGTGCTGGCCCACGAGCTGGGTCACCACCTGCTGGCCACAGCGGATCGGCGCCGCGGGCGTCGTGCCCATCGCTGGAACTGCGCCACCGACTACGCCATCAACCGCATCGTGGCGGCCATCGAGCACCCGGCGCGGCCCGGGGAGCGCCTGTATCGCTCGCCGGATGGGACCCACGAGGGGCTCGTACGGTAGAGATCCTGTGCGATTCCCGCTGGGACGGCATGATCGCCGAGGCGATCTACGAGTACCTGGACGAAGACGAGCTGCCCTTGCCCGCCCGCGTGACGGTCACGCTCGACGACGAGTCGTCAGATGAGCCGGGGCAGGCGTCAGGCTCCCAGGCCATGGATCACGGTGGGAGGCTGGGCGTCCATCTCCCCCGCGCCCTCTCTCCCGAGCAGCGCCAGGAGATCCGCGAGCGTGTCGGAGCAGCGGTGGAGCACGCGCAGCGCTCGCCCCAGCCTGGGAACATCCCCGGCCAGGTCCTCCGCGAGCTGGGGAGCGGCGGGCGCCCGCGGGTGCCCTGGCGTCGCCTGCTCCATCGCTACGTCGGCGCGGCCCTGGCCCGAGACGACTACGCGCTGCACCGCCCCGACCGCCGCTTCGTCGAGCACGACCTGGTGGTGCCCGGCCGCTGGTCCGAGGGGCTCGCGAGCCTGGTGGTCGCCCTGGACACCTCGGCCAGCATCGGCTCGGACCTGCTCCGTGCGGTGGGTGCAGAGCTGCGAGCCTTGGCCGCCCAAGCCCAGGAGGCCCGGCTCGTCGTCGCCGACGCCCAGGTGCAGCAGGTGGTCGATGGCCTGGAGCTGGAACGGTTCCTGACGCAGGGCCGAGTGAAGGGTGGGGGAGGCACCGACCATCGCCCCGTGTTCGCCTGGATGAGGGAGCATGGCATGCGCCCCGACGTGTTCGTGGGCATCACCGACCTGTACAGCCGCTTTCCCGAGCGGGCACCGGGCTTCCCGGTGCTGTGGTTGGTGACTCCGGAGCACGGGGAGGCGCCATGGGGGCACGTCATCAAGCTCGACTGTTCCAGAGGGAGGAATCCATGAACTCCATCCGAACCCTCGAGGCCCTCCTGCGTCGGCGGCAGATCCCCCTCCAGCAAGGGCCGGTCGTCGACCAGCAGCCCACCCCACTGCCCACTGGCTTCGACTTCGACCGCATCGAGGGCATGATGTTGGGCTTAGCCATCGGCGACTCCCTGGGGCTGCTCATCGAGAGCCTGACTCCACTGGAGCGCCGGCGGCGCCATGGCGAGATCCGCGAGCACAACTACACCCAGCGCACGGGCCACCGCATCCTGCCCTCAGACGACACCCAGCTCTCGTTCTGGACCCTCGAGCACCTGATCGAGCGCCAAGGGCGGCTCGAACCCGATGAGCTCGGGCGTCTGTTCGCCTCCCGGCACATCAGCGGCATCGGCGGGTCGGTGCGGCGGTTCATCACCATCAAGAAGGCCGGGAAGCCCTGGCACGAGTGCGGCGCCAGCTCCGCAGGAAACGGCGCCCTCATGCGCATCGCGCCGGTGCTCATCCCCCATCTGCGCGAGCCTGGCCCCGCCCTGTGGGCCGACACGGCGCTGGCGGCCATGATCACCCACCTCGACTCTGCCTCCATCGCGGCGTGTGTCGCCTTTGTGCACCTGCTGTGGGAGCTGTTGTGCACAGAGGATCTGCCCCCGAGCGGATGGACCATGCGGACCTGGACCGAGGTCTCGAGGTCGCTGGAGCTGCCGCGCTCCGTCCAGCGCAGGATGTCCCAGGTTTCGTGATGGATGGTGGTTGACAAGCGCACCGCGACGGCCTGCCCGTGCGGTGCTGGATTTTCCCGGGCAACACGGTCGACGTG
>CAZEJJ010000163.1:0-16454 GCA_964512185.1 uncultured Enterobacterales bacterium
CTGCCTCCCATGATGTCTCCGAAGAGACCTGGGGGGATATGCATGGAAGGTCACACAGCGGGGCTTTAGCTCGGAGCGTTCTGTGCTTTGGGCTGCCAGCCTTGTACCCGCTCGGCGGCCTGGACTACCATCGGGCCCCCACCAGGAGAGACCGCCATGCTCTGTTTCCGCTTCGTCTTCGCCCTGCTGCTCTGCTGGCTCACGCCGGCCTGCAGCTCCGATCCCCAGCCCCCCGCTGCCGGGCCCGCGCCGCCGCCTGCTGAAGAGTCCCTGAGGGTGGCCTTTCTGTACGTGGGGCCCGTGGGCGACGCCGGCTGGTCCTGGGCCCACGACCAGGCCCGCGAGGACCTGGAGCGGCACTTTCCCTGGGTGGAGACCACCTTCTTGGAGAGCGTCCCCGAGGGCGCCGAGGCGGAGCGGGTGCTCACCCAGCTGGCGGAGAAGGGCCACGACCTGATCTTCGCCACCTCGTTCGGCTACATGGATCCGGTGATCAAGGTGGCACCGCTCTACCCACAGGTCACCTTCATGCACTGCTCGGGCTACAAGCGAGCCGCCAACGTGGGCACCTACTTCGGGCGCATGTACCAGCCCAAGTACCTGGCCGGGGTCATCGCAGGCGAGCAGACCAGCAGCGGCAAGGTGGGCTTCGTGGCGCCCCATCCCATCCCCGAGGTCATCCGCCACATCAACGCCTTCGCCCTGGGTGTGCGCAGCGTGAACCCCGAGGCCACGGTGCACGTGGTGTGGACCAACTCTTGGTTCGATCCGGGCAAGGAGAAGGAGGCCGCGGTGGCCTTGCTGGACGCGGGTGCCGACGTGGTGGCCACCGGCGCCGACTCTGCGGCGCCCATGCAGGCCGCCCAGGAGCGAGGCGCCCTGGCCATCGGCTACGACTCCGACGGCCGCCAGTTCGCGCCCCAGGCCTTCCTCACCGCGCCCATCTGGGACTGGTCGGTGATCTACCGCGAGGTGGCCCAGCAGGTGAAGGACGGCAGCTGGAAGAGCGTGGACTACTGGAACGGCATGGAGTCCGGCGTGGTGCTGCTGGCGCCCCTGTCAGAGCTGGTGCCCGATGACGTCAAGGCGCTGGTGGCGGAGAAGGAGCGGGCCATCAAGTCTGGGGAGCTCGAGGTCTTCGCCGGGCCTTTGAGCTGGCAGGACGGCAGCCAGGCCTACGCCGAGGGCGCGAAGCCGAGCGACCAGGAGCTGCTGGAGATGAAGCGCTTCGTGCAGGGCGTGGTGGGGACCATCCCGGAGTAGGCCCGCCCGGAGGAGCCCCGGCCCATGCCTGTGGACAGCCCAGAACCCGGCGCCAGCGATCTGGTGGTGGAGCTGCGCGGCATCCACAAGCGCTTCCCCGGCGTGGTGGCCAACGACGGGGTGGACTTCGAGCTGCGGGCGGGGGAGATCCACGCCCTGCTGGGCGAGAACGGGGCAGGCAAGTCCACCCTGATGAGCATCCTGGTGGGCCTGTACCGGCCCGACGCGGGCAGCATCGCCATCCGGGGTCAGCCCGTGAAGCTGCGCAGCCCGCGCCAGGCGCTGCGCCTCGGGCTGGGCATGGTGCAGCAGCACTTCGTGCAGTCCGAGCGCCACACCGCGCTGCAGAACATCGTCCTGGGCCACCCGGATCTGCCCCTGCTGCCTCGCTGGGGGAGCCTGCGCGAGCAGGTGCAGGCGGTGGCCCGGCGCAGCGGGCTGGAGGTGGCGCTGGATCGGCCCCTGCACAGCCTGCCGGTGGGTGAGCGGCAGAAGGTGGAGATCCTGCGCGTGCTCTACCACGGCGCCTCCATCCTGGTGCTGGACGAGCCCACCGCCGTGCTCAGCCGGCAGGAGAGCCAGGCGCTGTTCGCCATGCTGCGCGGCTTCTGCCAGCAGGGCGGCGCGGTGGTCTTCATCTCCCACAAGCTGGACGAGGTGATGGACATCGCCCAGCGCGTGACCGTGCTGCGCCGCGGTCGCCGGGTCTGCACCCGGTCGGTGCAGGATCTGGACGCCACCACCCTGGCCGGGCTGATGGTGGGGGAGCAGCTGGAGCTCAGCCGGCGCAGCGCGGCGAGGGAGCCGGGAGCCGAGGTGCTGCGCCTGGACGCCGTGCGCCTGGACGGACCCGGCCGGCGTCCGGTGCTGGAGGGGGTCTCCGTGGCTCTGTACGGCGGCGAGATCCTGGGGATCGCGGGCGTCTCGGGCAGCGGCCAGGAGCCGCTGGCGGAGCTGCTGGCGGGGCTGCGTCGTCCCGCGAGCGGCAGCATGTCCCTCCTGGGCCAGCCAGCCCCCGTCGGCTCCCCGCGCGCCTTCAGGGAGCTCGGGGTGGCCTACGTGCCCGCCGACCGCAACCGCACCGGCGTCGCGGGCAGCCTGAGCGTGGCGGAGAACCTCGTGCTCAAGAACCACGAGCGCTTCGCCGGGGTAGGCATGATGCGCTGGAGGGCCGCGCGGAGCTGGGCCCGGGAGAGGATCCAGGCCCACGGGATCCAGTGCACCGGTGCCGAGGCGAAGACCGCCTCGCTCTCCGGGGGCAACGTGCAGAAGGTCATCCTGGCGCGGGAGCTGGCGCTGCACTCGACGGCACCCAGGTCGAGCCCAGGGCTGCTGGTGGCGGCCTACCCCTGCCGCGGGCTCGACGTGGGAGCCGCCGAGGCGGTGCGCAGCCTGCTGCTGCGGGCCAGGGACTCGGGCTCGGCCGTGGTGTTGTTCTCCGAGGATCTGGACGAGCTGTTCCGCCTGGCGGACCGCCTGGCCGTGCTCTTCCGGGGGCGGCTGCTGGGTGCGCGGCCCGTGGAGCAGCTGGAGCGGGAGCAGGTGGGCCTGATGATGGGAGGCCAGGCCCTGGAGCCCGCGGTCCCCCTGGAGGGCCCGTGAGCCTGTCCGTTCTGCGACGAGAGCGGCCCAGCGTGGCGGCCGAGGCGGGGGTGGTGCTGGCCTCCGTCGCCCTGGCCGCGCTGGTGGGCGCCGGTCTGTTTGCGCTGGAGGGGGCCCCCGCCGGCGAGGCCCTGCTGCTGCTGGTGCGGGAGCCCTTCGGCAGCGCCTATGGCCTGTCCGAGACTCTGGTGAAGACCGTGCCCCTGGCCTTCTGCGCCCTGGCGGTGGCGCTGGCCCTGAAGATCGACCTCTGGAACATCGGAGCCGAGGGGCAGCTCTACATGGGCGCCCTCGCCGCCAGCTGGCTGGCCTTGCTGGATCCTCCCCTGCCCGGGGCGCTGAAGCTGCCGTCGCTGATGCTGGTGGGGGGGCTGGCTGGCGCGCTGTGGGCGGCCATCCCAGGGCTGCTCAAGGTCTATGGCCGGGTCAGCGAGATCATCTCCACCCTGATGCTGAACTACGTGGCCATCGCCTGCGTGGAGCTGCTGGTGTACGGCCCGTGGAAGGGCGACGACGGCTTCCCCTACACGGCGGTGTTCCACGAGAGCTGGCAGCTGCCCCTGCTGTTCCGGCGGGCCCACGCTGGGCTGCTGGTGGTGCTCGCGCTGTCGGTGGTGCTCTGGTGGGCGGAGCGGCGCAGCGTGCTGGGCTACCAGGTGCGCGTGGTGGGGGCCTCCCCCAAGGCAGCCCGCTACGCCGGAATTCCGGTGCTGTCGCGCCTGCTGCTGGTGCTGGCTCTCGCAGGCGCGGCGGCGGGGCTGGCGGGGGTCGCCCAGGTGGCGGGGGTGGAGCACCGCCTGCACGCGGGCATCTCGCCCGGCTACGGCTACACCGCCATCATCATCGCCTTCCTCGCCCGCCGCCACCTGCTGGTGGCGCTGCTGGTGGCCTTCCTCTTCGCAGGCCTGGCGGTGGGCGGAGACGGGCTGCAGATGGCCTTCCCCGGCGTGTCATCCTCCATCGTGCGGGTCTTCCAGGGCCTGCTGCTGCTGCTGGTCCTCGCGGGAGGCTCCCTCACCCGCTTCCGCCTGGTCTGGCGCAGGGGGGCCTGAGCCATGGACGCCCTGCTGGCCGCCGAGATCGTGGGCGCCACGGCTGTGGCCGCGGGCACCCCCATCCTGCTGGCGGGTCTGGGAGAGCTCCTGGCGGAGAAGGCCGGGGTGCTCAACCTGGGCGTGGAGGGCATGATGCTCGTGGGGGCCCTGGCGGGCTTCGCGGTGGCCCACGGCAGCGGCAGCGCCTGGATGGGGGCCGCCGCGGCCACCCTGCTCACGGGAGGCTTCGCGCTGCTGCACGCTCTGCCGGTGGTGTTGCTGCGGGTGGACCAGGTGGTGTCGGGGCTGGCCCTGGTGATCCTCGGAGCGGGGCTCTCCTCAGCCTTCGGCGGCTCCTTCGTGGGGCAGGTAGCGCCGAGCTTCAGCGATCTGCCCGTGCCCGGCTTGTGCTCCCTGCCCCTGCTGGGTCGCGTGTTCTTCCAGCACGATCCCCTGGTCTACCTGAGCCTGGCCCTGGTGGTGCTGGCCAGCCTCTTCCTGCGCTCCACCCGTGCCGGCCTCGCGCTCAAGATCTGTGGGGAGAACCCGCGCCTCGCCGACTCCGCGGGGCTCAGCGTGGCCTGGGTCCGGGTCCTGGCCACCGTGGCGGGCGGCATGCTCGCGGGTCTGGGAGGGGCCTACCTGTCCCTGGCCGATACCCCGTCCTGGGTGGACGGCATGAGCGCCGGGCGCGGCTGGATCGCGGTGGCGATGGTGATCTTCGCGGGCTGGTCTCCCGCGAGGCTGGCGCTGGGAGCCTGGCTCTTCGGCGGCCTGGTGGCGGTCCAGTTCCGGATCCAGGCCTTCGGTCTCGACGCCAATGTCTACCTGCTCAAGATGCTCCCCTACCTGTTCACCCTGGTGGTCCTGGTGGTCGCCACGCGCGGTCCCTTGCGCCTGCGCATGGGAGCCCCGGCGGCCCTGGGGCGGCCCTTCGGGCGCGAGGAGCGCGACTGATCCCTGCACGGGGGCGGCTTGACGGCCGTCTGCGACGAGGCAGGTGTGGCGCTGGTGCTGGCCACCCTTCCCGTAAACCTGCTTGGCTACGGCCCCCTGAGCGACCTCAACCGCGACGGCGCCACCAAGCGGGCGGGGCGCGAGCTCTGCGCAAAGCAGCGCTACGGCGAGGCCCTGCAGCGCTTCACCAGCAGCCAGAGCACCGTCGAGGCCCTGGTGGGCTCCGCTGAGTGCCTGTTGGAGGCGGGCGACCACGCGCTCGCGGGTGAGCTCATCACCGTGGCGCTGGAGCGGGATCCGCGCGGCCGCGCCCGCCCTTCCTTGAACGCCGTCGTGCGCCGGATCGCCGCCGAGCGCTCCCTGCCCGTGGTGGACCTGGAACGGGGGCTCATGGACCTGGCGCCCCACGGCCTGGCGGGCGAGCGGTTCTTCTGGGACCACCTGCACCTCACCAGCGAAGGCTACCTGTGGGTGGCTCGGCGGATCGTGGACGAGCTCGCTGCCTCGGGGGTCACCCGGGGCGCGCCTCGGGAGCCCCTGCCCGATCCCCAGCTCGAGCTGCTGCTGGAGAAGAACGGCTGGCAGCAGGTGCATCGGGAGGTGGCGGCCATGGGGCTGTGAGCCGGCGGCCGTGCTATCAGGCCCGCTGGAGGCCCGGTTGGAACTCGCTGAGGAGCTGCCCGGAAAGGTGTTGACGGCTGCGCTGGCGGTGCACGCCGAGCTGGGGCCCTTCATGTCGAGCGACGCCTACGAGGCGGCGCTGGCCTTCGAGATCGGCCAGCTGGGCTTCCCTGTGGAGCGCCAGCGCGCCGTGCTGGTGAGCTTCGATGGCAGCGATCTGGACCTGGGCTACCGGGCCGATCTGCTGGTGGACGGGCGCGTCGTGGTGCGGCTGGTGCAGCTCGACCGCATGGATCACCAGCACGAGGCCAGCCTGCTGGGTCAGCTCGCCCTCGCGGGCCCTCGTGCAGGTCTCTTCCTCGACTTCCGTCTCCGCGAGCTGGGTTCCGCCCTGGTCCCCGCGACCCCAGCGCCCGGCTCTTGAGCGTGGAGGGCGCCATCTCCTGGCACCTGGTGGGCTGCATGGCGGCCCTGGGCTCGGCCCTGGCCTGGGCGGTGGGGTCCATCCTCTTCCGGCGTATCGGCGACGAGGCTTCTCCCCTGGGCATGAACCTGGGCAAGGGCCTGCTGGGCCTGCTGCTGCTGGGATTCGCCCTGCTCGCCACGGGCTGGGAGCCGATGAACGGGCGCACCGTGTTCTTCCTGGCCCTGTCCGGGGTGGTGGGGATCGCCCTGGGCGACACCTTCTTCTTCATGGCCCTGGTGCGGCTGGATCCGCGGCTCACGCTGCTGCTCGGCACGGTGGGCCAGGTGGTCACCGTGCTCATGGCCATGCTCTTCCTGGGCGAGCGCCCCTCGGCCCTGGCCTGGCTGGGCATCCCCCTCGTACTGGGTGGAGTCACCTGGGTAATGGCCGAGCAGCTGCCCGTGGACGGCTCGGGAGGTCGCGAGCTGCGCCTCAAGGGGATCTTCTGGGGGCTGGCCGCCTCCCTGTGCATCTCCACCGGCTTCATCCTCGCCAAGGTGGGGCTCGAGGAGGTCTCGGCGCTGCAGGGCACGTTCTGGCGCTTCGCCTTTGGCATGCTCGGCCTGGCGGCCTTCGGCTGGGTGCGGGGAGAGCTGCTCATCTGGCTGCGCCCCTTCGCCAGCGCCAGCCTGCTGCGGCGCATCATCCTGGCGGTGCTGGTGGTCACCTTCGGCGGGTTCTGGCTCACCATGGTGGGCTACAAGCACACCGACGCCTCGGTGGCCACCATCCTGATGTCCACCGAGCCCCTGTTCATCCTTCCCCTGGCCCGGATCGTCATGCAGGAGCGGGTCACGCCGCGGGCCATCGTCGGCGCCTGCGTGGCGGTGGCCGGGGTCGTGACCATCATCCTGGGTGTGGGGTCATAGCCCTTCTTTTGTTCGGTGGCCGTGTGATTGGAGGGCTGTGAGCGGTATTCCCGGCGACCGGCGAGCCTGGAAGTGGTGCGGGCGGCATGCGTGGAGTGTGGTAAGCCGATAGTCGTGGCCGTTGCCCCGACACCTCCCCAGCGGAGTGGGAATGACCGATCAGGAGCTCTTCGAGCTGGCCCAGCAGAGGGTGAGCGATCTGCACGAGCTGCAGGAGAGCGGGCTGGTCCCTCTGGATGGCGACTTCTTCCCGTCGGTGCACTACCCGCCCATCACCATGTACGACCCCATCGAGCCTGGGGAGCTGCTGGCCGGGTACCACAACCCCTACGGAGAGAAGTTCTCCGTCTACGTGCACATCCCGTTCTGCGAGAACCGCTGCGAGTTCTGCCACTATCCGGTGGCTCTGTGCGCCTCCGACCTGCGCAAAGAGTACTACCTGGACATGCTCGCGCGCGAGATGGACAACTGGCGCGACGCCCTGGGTCTGCAGCGCTTCAGCGCCCGCTCGGTCCTGTTCGCTGGTGGCACGCCCACCGCCATGTCGCCCGCCATGTTCGCGCGCATGCACCGCGACTTCACCGAACGGGTGGATCTCTCGCCCTGCCGGCAGCTGGCCTACGACGTGCACCCGCGCGATCTGCTGGGGGTCGATGGCATGGAGCGGCTGCGCATCATGCGCGACCACGGCTCCACCCGCCTCACCCTCGGTGCCCAGTCCTTTGACGACAAGGTTCTGGCGCGCATGGACCGCGGTCATAGCACCGCGGAGACCATGCAGGCCATCGACAACTGCCACAAGGCTGGCTTCGACGACATCTGCATCGAGTTCATCTATGGATACCCGGGGCAGACCTACGAGAGCTGGATGCGCACCGTGCGCCTGGCCATCTCCTCGGGTGCCGAGGAGATCCAGCTCTATCGGCTCAAGGTGGTGCCCTACGGCGACTTCAACGCCGACATCCTCGCGCAGCGGCTGCGGGGCGAGAAGCACTTCCTGCCCGTAGACCTGCAGTTCACCCAGAAGCAGGCGGCCATCCTGCTGCTCAACGAGAACGGCTTCCACGAGACCCTCACCCGGGTCTACGCCAAAGACCCCCGGCACTTCTCCCACTACGCCTCCGACCAGTGCTGCAAGCTGCACGACCAGATCGGCTTCGGCCTCTCCACGTTCAGCAGCCTGCGCGACCGCTTCTGCATCACCCCCGATCGCTTCCCCGACTACTTCGAGAGGATCGAGCGGGGCGAGGTGCCCATCAACCGCGGCCTCGTGCGCAGCGCCGACGAGAACCAGCGCTGGCATGTGATCCTCCCCCTCAAGAACTGGAAGATCCACAAGGCCTACTACAGGCTGCGCACCGGCCGGGAGCTCTCCGCTGTCTTCGGGCCCCAGCTGCAGGTGCTGGTGGATCACGGCTTGCTCTACGAAGACAGCAAGATCGTGCGCCTCACGCCCCGGGGTCGCTTCTTCGCCGACGAGATCTGCGCCCTGTTCTACACCCAGGGCTACATCCCGTTCCCGCGTGGAAACTACGCCGAGGGTCCGCTGAATCCCTACCGGGTGATCGGACTGTAGGCAGGGCAGATCGCCCTACTCGTCCTGCTTCTCGCGCTCGTCGCGCAGGTAGCGCATGAAGTCGTTCAGCTTCATCGAGGTGACGAAGTCGTGGTCGTCCAGGTGCTTGGACAGGTCCCACTTCTTGATGTCCACGTCGGGCAGGTAGGTGTCGTTGTACTCGTCCCAGCCCGAGCCCGACCACACGTCGTAGACCGCAGCCCCCACCAGGAAGGAGGCCGCCTCTCTCTTCTGCTCGGACCAGCGGCGGTCGGTGGCCCAGTGGGCGCCCATCTCCGCCGCGATGTTGGCCGTGCGCTGGCTCTTGTCCATGGACAGGACCTCGTCGCTGACCTTCACGAAGAACTTCCTGTCGCCGAAGGCGTCCCTGCGCTCGACGATCTGGGTGTAGGGACCGCCGACCTCGCCGTCGAAGACCCCGTCGGGCCGGTAGTCGTCCTCGGATGAAGAGCCGAAGGCGCCCGAGTAGCCCATGTAGGTGTTGGCGATGTGCACCGCTCGGCTGCCCAGCTCGCCATCGAAGCCCGGATCCACGTCGTAGACCCGGTCCTCGCTGTCGGCCACGCCGTCGTCGTCCTGGTCGAAGTAGGCCAGGCGCTCGGCGTCGTCGGGGTACAGGTAGTTGTGGCCGCGGTACAGGCTGCCCTGGCCGATGTAGCGATCCATCTCGCGGTAGTCGTAGTGGTTGCTGAGCGCCACCAGGCCGCGCTGGAAGGCCAAGGGCATGTCGTGGAAGTACTCGGAGTCCTTGGTGTAGATGAAGTGGGCCTTGGGAAAGGCCTCGGTGAGCCGTGAGGCGAAGACCTTGGACTTGCAGGCATCCATCCAGTAGATGTCGGTAGAGTCGGCGTTCTGGGCCTGCCTGTCCAGGTCGCGGTCGATGCTGGTGCCCAGCTGGCTGTGGTTGCCGTACATGGACACGTTCAGCTCCTCGTCGCCGAAGTCCGAGAGCACGTCCCGGGGCGGCCAGCCCGAGTCGCGGATGGTGATGTTCCAGGTGATCTCGGGCAGCGCCGGATCGTCGGGCTTGACCCTGTAGACCACGTCGATGTCGCTGTTGTCCCTCTCGGTGACCTTGGCGCCGGCGCGCTGGAAGACGCTCTTGAACTTGCTGTGCTTGAAGCCGTCGTCTCCGGTGTGCAGCACGGCGCTCAGCTCGGTCTTGCCCTCAGGGAGCACCCGGTCGTAGTCGGGCTCCGTGGGCAGGTACTGCTCCACCAGGGCCCTGACGTTGTCGTCATGCTCATGCAGACCCCGTCGCCACAGGTTCAGGGCGATCTGCCTGTCGATCATGGGATCTTCGGTCTCGTTGGCCATCTGCAGCAGGGCGTCCACGATGGGACCGTACTCGTCACGGGCATCCATGGCTGCGCCCAGCAGGGAGTCCAGCAGGGCGGCGGCGTTGGCCAGGGCCTGGGTGTGGGCGGGATCGGTGATGGCCACCACGTAGGAGAGCAGCTCCGCAGCGGCGACGCGGTCGCCTTCATCGAGGCGCGCGGCGCGGGCGTCGGCTTCGGCCACATCCAGGGCTCGCCCCAGGTCGTCGGGGCAGAAGCCGCCGGGATCCGAGGGGCGCTCATCGGTGATCTCGTAGACCAGGGAGAAGATGGTGGAGAGGTCTTCCAGGCCGGTGATGGGGGGATCGCAGGGGTCCTGGGCCCAGCCCGAGGGGACCGCCAGCAGCCAGCAGAGCAGCAGGCTGATCATCGCTCACCCCGCTGGACCACCAGCGTGCGGCGGACCAGGGCGTCCACCCGCTCGTCGTCGGGGTAGTGCCGCCCGAGCTCCGCCAGCATGAAGCGCAGCACCTCGATCTCGTCCCTCTCGGGCTCCTCCGCCTGCTCCAGCGCCTCGACCCGCTCCAGGGCGTGCATCAGGGCGTCGTCCAGGGAAGCCGCCTGGGAGATGGGCTCCGCGGCCTTGAGCATGCGGCTGGCGCGCCTGTGGGCGGACTTGACGGCTCTGCAAGCCGGGTCGTCGTCCAGGGAGCGCTCCAGCAGGATGCGCGAGCGCTCCACCATCGAAGCGCGATCGATGGCCTCCGCGGTCAGCGACCGCTGCATCAGGGACTCGGCGGAGGCGATGCGCTGGACCGTCAGGGGTTTGCAGGTGTCGGCCTGCGCGCCGAAGGCGGTGGCCAGGGCGAAGAGCACGATGGGCACCATGGGGACCTCCCGGTGGCGCGCGCGGTATAGGGCTTGCCGGGGGCAGTGTCAAGGCCCGGTGTCAGCGGACGGTCAGCTCTCCCTGCGGCTCGACAGCAGCGCCAGGACCCCCAGCAGCCAGATCAGCGCCGCCGGCGCGGTCCCCGCGGCGCCGCAGGAGAGGCCCCCACCGCCCTTGTAGCTGAAGGCACCAGGCGGTCCGCCGCTGTCCACAGGCTCGGTGTCCTCGGGGGGGGCGGTGTCATCGGGAGGGCCGCTGTCTTCGGGGGGGGCGGTGTCATCGGGCGGCTCCGTGTCTATCGGCCCGCCCGTGTCGCCGGTATCGACGGCGGGCTCACAGTCCTCGGTCCAGCCCGGAGCACCTGGCCAGGCGCTGGGGTCATCGTCGTCGCAGTCGGTGGCCAGCGGCCAGCCGTCGCCGTCCCTGTCGTCGTCGTTGCCGTCGCAGTCTTCGTCCACGCCGTTGTACCACTCCTCGGCCACGCCGGGGTTGACGTCGGAATTGGCGTCATCGCAGTCGGCGCCGCCGTACTCGTCAGAGCGGTACCCGTCGCCATCGGCGTCGTACTCGTCGGTGGCGTCGCAGTCGTTCACCACGCCGTCGTAGGGATCGTCGTAGGCGCCGGGGAAGGTGTTGGCGTCAGCGTCGTCGCAGTCCGAGCCGCCGTAGCTGGCGGAGTCGAAGCCGTCGCCGTCCATGTCGAAGTCGGAGTCGCCGGCGCAGTCGGCGTCCACGCCGTCGTACCAGTGATCGGTGGCGCCCGGGTAGGTGTCGGGGCCGGTGTCGTCGCAGTCATCGCCGCCATGGGCATCGCTGTCGTAGCCGTCGCCGTCGGCGTCGTAGTCGCTGGCACCGTCGCAGTCCTGGTCCACGCCGTCGTACCAGCTCTCGGTGGCACCCGGGGAGACGGCGGCGTCCAGGTCGTCGCAGTCCTCGTCGGCCTCGTAGCCGTCACCGTCCACGTCGTCGTCGCAGTCGTCGCCGAATCCGTCGCCGTCCAGGTCGTCCTGGTCGGGGTTGTACTCCAGGGGGCAGTTGTCGGTGCCGTCGTCGCTGCCGTCGTCGTCGCTGTCGTCGTCGGCCGGGTCGGTCTCGTCGGCGTCCAGCGCGCCATCGGCGTCCAGGTCCTCTTCGCCGTCCAGCAGCCCGTCGTCGTCGCTGTCTGGATCGTCGGGATCGGTGGTGGTGCTGGGATCGCTGTCGTTGTAGGCGGACTCCGTCAGGCCGGTGGCGCCCAGCTCAACTGAGTCCCACAGGCCGTCGCCGTCGTCGTCAGCCTCGGTTTCGTCCAGGGGGTAGAATTCGACGGCGCCAGGGGCGGTGATGGAGACGCTGCTGGTGAGGCCACCCAGGGAGTCGTAGACGTACACCGCGTTGTCGTCGGTGTCTCCGAGCACCAGCAGGGTGGCTCCCGAGCTGGCATCGTCCACCCAGTGCAGGCCCGCGGGGTGGCTGCCGGCGGCGGTGGTGTGGGCCCCGGTGGCCACGGCGCTGCCCGGCGTGGAGACGTCGTAGCGCTCGAAGGCGGTGGCGTCGGTGCGCGACCGCAGCAGCAGCTCCTGTGAGGCGACGTCCAGAGCGAGGCCGGGGGTGGTGTCGGGAGGCGGCGTGCCCAGGGACAGGCTGGTGGCGGTGGTGAAGGTGAAGGAGCTGAAGCTCTGGCCGGAGAGGTCGTAGAGCCGCACGCCTTCGCTGGGCGTGCCGTTGGCGGCATAGAGCGCGTCGGTGGCGGGGTCGCGCACCAGGTGGTTGGTCTCGGCCCCGGACCAGGCGGTGGTGGCGCTGGTGGCGTCGAGTGCCGCTCCGTAGCTGGCCCCGTGGTCGATGGACCAGGCCTGGAGCAGGCTGCCGCTTCCATCGCTCTCAACCGCGATCAGCAGGCGGCGGAAGGGGTCGATCTCCAGCGCCCCACCGGAGCCGGTGGCCAGCAGATCGAGGGATGGCAGACGTGTGAGATCCGAGGCGTCGAAGGCGTAGATCTCCGGCGCATCCACCGCGCGGGCGTAGAGCACACCGGTGGCAGGATCCAGCGCCAGCGCCGCGGTGGCGTTGCCCACGCCGCCGGTGTCAGCCCGCACCGCGAGCACCGTGGGATCGGCGCTCTCGTAGCCGGAGAGTGCGTCGGCAGCGCCGGCGCCGAGGGCGTCGGACGCCACGTAGAAACTAGTGTCCGGGTCCACGGCGGTGGCCGGGAGGACCAGGGCGAGGAGCAGGATCATGGTCGCCTCCGGGTGCATGATGGTACCAGCCTTGGGGACCCGGGGCCAAGGGTGGGGTCCCCGAGGCGGCGGGGCGCGCTACAATGGCGGGCATGCTGCTCTCAACGCTGATGCTGTCCGTCGCCGCCCTGGCCCTCACCTGTGAGGACTACGAGGCCTCGGTCATCATCGCCAGCATCGAGGGCTCGGCCATCAACGAGGCCTCGGGCCTGGCCCGCGCGCGCACGCGCAGCGGGGTGTGGTTCACCCACAACGACGCCGGCGGTCTGGCCGAGCTGTACTCCTTCACCCTCGAGGGTGAGTTCCTCGACACGCACGCCGTCGAGGGTGCGGAGTTCCGCGACTGGGAGGACCTGTCAGCCGGTCCCTGCCCCGACGGCGGCCACTGCTTCTACATCGGTGACATCGGCGACAACGGGCGCAGCCGAGAGACGGTCACCGTCTACGCGGTCGCCGAACCCGGGGCGGGAGAGGCCGCCACCGTGGTGGCCACCTGGCACGCCATGTACCCCAGCGGTGCCCAGGACTCCGAGACCCTCTTCGTGCACCCGCGCACCGGGCGCATCTACCTGGCCACCAAGAACAACGACGACTCCGGCTCCATCATCTACCGCTTCGCCGAGCAGCCCGGCGATCACCCGCTGTACCTCGAGGAGGTGCACAGCTGGGCCCTCGAGGACGGCAACCTGACCACCACCGGCGGCGACTGGGACCTGGACGGGGATCGCCTGGCGATCCGCACCTACAACATGGTCTGGGAGTGGGACACCGATCCCTGCGATCCCGACGCCCACTGGGACCAGGAGCCCTCGGGCTGGCCGGTCAAGGGCAGCGGCGGCGAGGCCATCGCCTACTCGCTGGACGGCGACCTGCTGGCGGTGACGGAAGGCTCCGAGATGGACATCACCCGCCTGCGCTGTGTGGAGCCGGGGTCCGGCAGCGGTGACTGCGACAGCGGCGATCCCGACAGCGACGCTGACAGCGACGCCGACGTCGACGCCGACACCGACACCGACACCGACGCCGACGCCGACGCCGACGCCGACGTGGACAGCGACACGGACACCGACAGCGGGCCTGGCGCCGACACCGGCGACGGCGAGGGCGACGACGGCTGTGCCTGTGGGGGAGGGTGCGGCTCCGCGGGAGCTCCCGCTCTGCTGCTGGCGCTGCTCGCGGCCGGCGGGCTGTGGCTCAGAACCCGTAGGCGGGATTCTCCGGGTCGAAGTCCGCGTCTGTGAGCCCCGGGTTGATCCGCAGCTCGGCGAACAGGTAGTGCTCCACCAGGCGCAGCTCGCCTTCCGCGCGCTCCCAGGCCATGAAGCTGGTGGGCAGGCCGTGGTCCAGGCTCATGCAGACCTTGACGCGGTGGGCGTACTGGCCCGGGTCCTGGCTCACGGGGAGATCCGCCACGTAGCAGTGGGAAGGCAGGCCCTGCACATCGACCCGGCCCAGATCCTGGTAGCTGGCGTCGAGCTCGCGGCTGCCGCTGAGCTGGTCGGCGCCTCGCAGGATCTGCTGCGCCGTGCGGGTGATGGAGCCCATCTGCGCTGGCTGCCGTGAGCCGCGCATGGCCAGGCTGCCGCTGGGATCGAGATCCACCGTGGGCAGGTAGGAGCCAGGACTGACACGGAGCTGGCCTTCGTTCCAGCCCTCGCGGCGCAGCACCTCGCGCCCCTGGTAGGCCTGGCTTGTCCAGCGCAGGTAGAGGTCGTCCGGGCTGCGCAGCTTCACCGCGATGGTCTGCGGCGGAAAGGCATCGCCCTCCATCCACTCCCGCTTGTGCAGGGTGTAGGTGGCGTCGTGCAGCTGCTCGGTGGCCTGCCGCATGCGCTCCAGGGACGCCTGGATGGCCGGCGGAGCATCAGGATCCGGCGCGGACGTCTGCTGGGCCAGGCCGGAGGATGACAGCAGGCACGCTGCGATGGCTGGGAGGGCTCGCCTCATGGCCGGTAGCTAACCCCCGGAGCTGCTATCTTGCTCCCGCCGCGCGCCTCCCAGGAGAGCGAGGGCTGGCTCTCGGAATCCTGCGTGGCCCGCTGGCCGGAGCTTTTCTGGGAGCATGAGGGCTGGCCCTGGCCGGGATCAGGCCCGTGCACGGTTCCCGGCGGGGCCGCGGAAAGCATGACTGGGGCGGCTTGACTTCCCCCCCACCCCGCATACACTGGCCGCCGTCCGGGGATCGCTGGAGATGCCCGCCAGATCCCGCTGAGCGCAGGTTTCAGCAACGCACATCAAACGCCAGTTTCGGAGCGTGAAGCCATGGCCAAGCGTCGCATGATCACCGTCGAAGGCAACGAGGCCGTCGCCTCGGTCGCCCACCGGACCAACGAGGTCATCGCCATCTACCCCATCACTCCCTCGTCCTCGATGGGCGAGTACGCCGACGCCTGGGCGGCGGAGGGGCGCCCGAACATCTGGGGCGTGGTGCCCGATGTGATGGAGATGCAGTCCGAGGCCGGCGCCGCGGGTGCCGTCCACGGCTCGCTGCAGGGCGGGGCCCTCACCACCACGTTCACGGCCTCCCAGGGCCTGCTGCTCATGATCCCGAACATGTACAAGATCGCGGGCGAGCTCACCTCCTACAGCATGCACGTCTCGGCCCGCACCGTGGCCACCCACGCGCTGTCCATCTTCGGTGACCACTCCGACGTCATGGCCTGCCGGCAGGTGGGGTTCGCCATGATGGCCTCGGGCTGCGGCCAGGAAGCCCACGACTTCGCGCTGGTGGTGCAGGCCGCTACCCTCGAGACCCGCGTCCCCTTCCTGCACTTCTTCGACGGCTTCCGCACCTCGTCAGAGGTCACCAAGGTCGAAGAGATGACCGATGAAGACCTGCGCGCCGTGCTCTCCGAGGCGTCCGTCACCGCCCACCGTGCCCGGGCGCTCACCCCCGATCGGCCGGTGCTGCGCGGGACCGCCCAGAACCCCGACACCTTCTTCCAGCAGCGCGAGGCCTGCAACCGCTTCTACCTGGACTGCCCCGACGCGGTGCAGGCGGTCATGGATCGCCTCGCCGACAGGGTCGGGCGCCACTACCGGCTGTTCGACTACGCAGGCCACCCCGAGGCGGAGCGGGTCATCGTGCTGATGGGCTCCGGGGCCGAGACCGCCCACGCCACCGTGGACTACCTGGCCGGCCGCGGCGAGAAGGTGGGCGTGCTCAAGGTGCGCCTGTACCGCCCCTTCTCCATCCGCCACTTCGTCCAGGCCCTGCCCGCCTCGGTCAAGTCCATCGCGGTGCTGGACCGCACCAAGGAATCCGGTGCCGTCGGCGAGCCCCTCTACCTCGACGTGGTCGCGGCCCTTCGCGAGGCTCGCGTCGCCGGCGATCTCGCGACGGACCCCACCATCGTGGGCGGTCGCTACGGCCTGTCTTCCAAGGAGTTCACCCCCGGCATGGTCAAGGGGGTGTTCGACCTCCTGGGCCAGGACCAGCCCACCAACCACTTCACCGTGGGCATCAACGACGATCTCACCCACAGCTCCATCGACTTCGATCCTGACCTCGACATCGAGGGTGAGGGCGTGGTGCGGGCGGTGTTCTTCGGCCTGGGCGCCGATGGCACCGTGGGAGCCAACAAGAACTCCATCAAGATCATCGGCACCGAGACTCCCAACTACGCCCAGGGCTACTTCGTCTACGACTCCAAGAAGTCCGGGGCCGGCACCACCTCGCAC
>CAZEJJ010000164.1:0-16438 GCA_964512185.1 uncultured Enterobacterales bacterium
GGTTGGGGGGCGGGCGCGCGGGGGGGGCCCCCCCGCCGGCCCCGGGGCCCCCCCCCCGGGCGCGCCCCCGGCCGCCGGCGCCGCGGCGACGGCTCTCGGCCTCGGCCACCTTGTTGAGCACCTCGTTGGCCATGGCGTAGTCGGACTGGCCGATGTTGCCGCAGCGGGCTGTCACCGAGGAGAACAGCACCAGCAGGCGCAGGCGGTCGTCGGCGGTGGCCTCCAGCAGGGCCAGCAGGCCCAGCACCTTGGTGTCGAAGACCCGGTCGAACTGCGCGGGGGTCTTGTCTACGATGTGCTTGTCGGCCAGCACCCCCGCGCCGTGGATCAGCCCGGTGATGGGGCCCAGCTCGCTGCGCAGGCGCTCCAGGACCGCGGCCAGGGCCGCCGTGTCCACCACGTCCACCGGGTAGTAGCGCGCCTTCGATCCGCAGGCGCGCAGCGCGTCCAGCGTGCCCTGCACCTCGCGCGCGGCCAGGATGGCCCTGACCTGGGCGCCGAGCTCCGCGGGAGAGGGCGTGGCGCCCGAGCTGCGAGCCTCGGCCAGCAGGGCGCGCTTGAGCCCGGCGTCGTCGATGACGCCCGCGCAGCAGGCCGGTTCCTCGGCCAGCGGCGTGCGGCCCAGCAGCGCGAAGCTGGCCCCGGTCTGTTCGCCCAGGGCCATGACCGTGGCGGCGGTCACGCCGCGGGCGCCGCCGGAGACGGCGATGACGTCGCGCGGACCGACCACCTGGTCGCCCGCCTCGCAGGGGACCTCGACGCTGCGCAGGGTGCAGCGGCTGCCGTCGGCGGCCAGGCCCACCTCCAGCTCGGGGCCGCCGCGCAGCAGCTCTTCGAAGATGGCGCTGGCGAGGGCCTCGGGGGAGCGATCCGCGCGCTCCAGGTCGATGACCTTGACCGAGGTGTCGGGCCACTCCTGGGTGGCGCTGCGGGCCAGGCCCGGCAGGCCCGCCAGCCAGGCGCGCTCGGGGGCGAAGGGGCCGAGGCCGAAGCGGCCCCCGGTGTCCTGCACGCCCACGAAGATGCCGCCGCCCATGAAGGAGCGGCCCGCGGTCTGGGCCGCGCGGAAGGCTTCGCGGTTGACGGCGATGGCCTGGTCGATGCTGGCCACGGATCGCAGCCCGCCCAGGAAGACCACGGCGCTGGCGCCCAGCGGCACCTCGTCCGCCAGCTCTGCTGGGATGCCCGCGGCCTGCAGGCGCTGCACCAGGGCCGCGCCCGTGCCGCGACCGTCGGGGGTGACCACCACGCTGTGGGTGTCCAGGATGCCGGGCTGGGCCATCCCGAGCGCTGGTGCGGGCACGGCCTCCAGGATGTAGCGGCCCAGCTCCGGAGCCACGGCTGGCGGCTCGGGTGTGGCTGTCGTGGCGGGCGGAGCGGGCTCGGCGTCGCCGTCCAGGTAGCCGAAGATCTGCTCCAGGGTGCGCAGCGAGGCCATGATGCCCGCGTCCACCTCGGGGAGCTGGGGCGCGCGCTCCTGCAGGGCGCTCAGGATCTCGATGCGCTTGATGGAGTCGATGCCCAGGTCACCCTCGAGATCCATGTCCAGACGCAGCATCTCGGCGGGGTAGCCGGTCTTCTCGGCCACCACCTCCAGCAGCAGGGCCTGGATGTCCAGGGCGGCGCCGGGCTGCACCACCGGTGCGGGCTGCGCTGCGGGGGCGGGGGGCGCCGCCACCGGGGCCGTCGCGAGGCTGGGCGGTGGCGCAAAGGCCGGCGGAGGCGTGACCACCGGCGTCGGCGCGAACAGCGGCGGCGGGGCGGCGGCCATGGCGGGCAGGGGCTGCCCGCTGATCACCGCGGCCAGGCCGGCCAGACCTGTTTCGCTGGCGCGCAGGAAAGCGGCGTGGGTCTGGGCCATGGCCTGCTGGTAGGCGGCGTGGGCCTCGGCGGTCTGGCGCTGGGCCTCCTGGTAGGCGGCCAGCCAGGCCAGGTCGGGGCTGTTGGGGTTCTGCTTGCTCACGGCGGGCTCCGGGCTCGGGTCGGGGCGCTCGGGGTTGGGAGGGGGCAGCGCGGCTGCGCCTCCGGCTGGCGGGTAGGGCTTGGCGTGGTTGGTGCCGCTGATGCTCACGGCCATGGCCGGCGCGGCGCGCTGGGCCGGGTCGCTGACGGCTTCGTATTCGCAGGTCAAGGAGGCGAAGTCCATGGCGTGTCCAGCGGCCGCCAGGCGCGCCAGGGCGGTCCACAGGTTCTGGATGCCGCCGCGTCCCTTGCGATCCAGCTCGATGGCCTCGTGGGGCAGCTCGCCCAGGATGCGGCCCACCAGCTTGGTGAGCACGGAGCCGGGCCCCACCTCGACGAAGCCGCGCGCCCCGGCCGCGTACATGGCCTCGATCATCTCCACGAAGCGCACGGGCCGGGCGATCTGTCCCGCCAGCAGGGCGCGCATGGGCTCAGCCTGGGTGGGGTAGGGGGCCGCGGTGGTGTTGGCGTACACCGGGGTGGTGGCCGGCCCGAACTCGATGCCGTCCAGGAAGGCGGCGAAGGGCTCGCTGGAGGCGCTCACCACCGGGGAGTGGAAGGCGGTGGACACGGGCAGCCGTCGGAAGCCCAGGCCCAGACCCTCGAGCGCCGCCTCGACGCGCTCGATGGCCCCCGTCTCGCCGGAGAGCACCACCTGGCGGGGGCTGTTGTGGTTGGCCACCACCACGTCCTCGTCCAGGCGCCGCAGCAGGCTGCGCAGCTCTTCTGCGGGAGCGGTCACGGCGGTCATGGCGCCCGGCACGGCGGCGGCCGCGCCCATCAGCTCGCCGCGCTGGCGGGCCACGCGCAGCAGGTCGGCCTGGGAGAGCACACCGGCGGCGTGCAGCGCCACCAGCTCACCGAAGCTGTGACCGCCGGTGCAGTCGGGCTCGAGCCCCAGAGCCTGCAGCAGCGCCAGCATGCTCAGGCTGGTGCAGCCGATGGCGGGCTGGGCCCGGCGGGTGTCGGTGAGGCGGCGCCTCTGCTCCGCTCGCTCCTCGTCGGAGAAGACCGGGGGAGGGAAGACGGTGCGGTGCAGGCCCAGGTCTGCGGCCCGGTCCCACACGGCCATGCAGGCCCCGAAGCTCATGGCCAGCTCGGCGCCCATGCCCAGGTACTGGCTGCCCTGTCCGGAGAACAGGAAAGCCAGCCCACCCAGCCTGGGACCTGCGCCGTAGTGCAGCCCGTCGGGGGTCGAGAAGGGCTCGTCGGCCACCATCGCCGCAGCCCGTACGAGCTTGTCGGCCAGCTGATCCGGGGTGCTCACCACCGCCAGGCGGCAGGGGGCGCTGGCGTCGAAGGCGGCCTGGGTGCTGGATGCGAGCCAGGCCGCGTACTCGGGATTCTGGGACTGGTTCGCGTGCCGGCGGGCCTGCTCCGCCACCTGCCCGGGGCTGGAGCCGCTGAGCAGCACCAGCTCGCAGGGGAAGCTGCGCAGCCGCTGGCGGGCGGGGCCGCTGTACTCCTCCAGGGTGACATGGAAGTTGGAGCCGCCGAAGCCGAAGGAGCTGACGCCGGCGCGGCGGGGATGGTCCGCACCCCGCACCCAGGGACGCGCCCGGGTGTTCAGGTAGAAGGGCGTGGACTCGATGTTCAGCGCCGGGTTGGGTCGTTCCACCTTGATGGTGGGGGGCAGCACCTTGTGGTGCAGCGCCATGACCGCCTTGAACAGGCCCGCGGCCCCGGCGGCGGCCTTGGTGTGGCCGATCTGGGACTTGACGCTGCCCAGGGCGCAGCGCTGCCTCCCCGACCCCCCGGCCTCGCCAAAGGCCAGGGCCAGGCCGGCGAACTCCGCCGCGTCTCCCGCCTTGGTGCCGGTGCCGTGGGCCTCCACCAGCTCCACCGTGCTGGGGGAGTAGCCGGCGGACCGGTAGGCCCGCCGCAGCGAGCTGGCCTGGCCCTCGGCCACCGGCGCGTAGACGCTCTTGGAGCGGCCGTCCGAGGAGGTGCCTACCCCGCGGATCAGCGCGTAGATGCGGTCGCCGTCGCGCTCGGCGTCTTCCAGGCGCTTCAGCGCCACCATGCCCAGGCCCTCCCCCAGCAGGGTGCCGTCGGCCTGGTCCGAGAAGGGGCGGCAGTCGCCCGTGGCCGACAGCGCCGGGGTCTTGGAGAAGCACATAAACATGAGAATGTCGTTCATGGCGTCCACACCGCCGGTGATCACCAGGTCGGAGTCGCCCAGGTACAGCTCGTTGACCGCCATGGACAGGGCTGAGAACGTGGAGGCGCAGGCGGCGTCGGTGACGCAGTTGGTGCCCCCCAGGTCGAGCCGGTTGGCGATGCGGCCGGCCACCACGTTGCCCAGCAGGCCCGGGAAGCTGCTCTCCTGCCAGGGCACGTAGCTGTCGGCGATGCGCTGGCAGACGTCTTCCACCTGGCTCTCGGGCAGGCCGGACTCGCGCAGGGCCTTGGCCCACACCGGGCGCTGCAGCCGGCTCACCATGGTGCCGTACAGCTCCTGGGCGGAGGTGACCCCCAGGATGACCGAGATGGCCGCGCGATCCATGGACTCGAACTGCTCGCCCGCCGCGTCCTGCAAGACGCGCTGGGCCACGATCAGCGCCAGCAGCTGGGAGGTGTCGGTGGAGGGCATCAGGTTGGGGGGCACGCCGAAGCCCAGGGCGTCGAAGTCCACCTCGCCCAGGAAGCCGCCGCGGCGGCCGTAGGTCTTGTCGGGGGCCGAGGGATCGGGATCGTAGTAGTCCTCGATCAACCAGTGGCCGGGCGGCACGTCGTCGATGAGATCGGTGCCCGCCAGGATGTCGCGCCAGAACCCCGTGGTGTCGGTGGAGCCCGGGAACAGGGCGCTGACGCCGACGACGGCGATGGGCGGACGGGGCCTGGGAGTACTGTGAGGCATGGCTCAGCTCAGGGGTCGGGGGCGGAAGTCGAAGGCGGCGCCGGGCACGGGCACACCGTAGCTGCGCAGCTGGCAGGCTCGGCTGACCACGGCGGCCCCCTCCATGAGGTTCCTGGCCACCTGCACGACGCCGCGGTGTTCCTGTCCGGCCAGGAAGCTGCCGGCGGTCCAGGCGTTGAAGGCGCCCATGGCCGAGCCGCACCAGATCTGGTAGTCCAGCGCCCGGTCGGGGTGACCCTGGATGGCCCAGCGGCTGGACTGGCCCAGGTAGGAGCGGAACAGGAGCGCCATCTTGTGCTTGCCGTCGCGCTGGGCGCGCTCGTTCTCGCGCGGGTCGCGGGCGGCCCAGTAGCTGCGCGTGGCCTCCCAGGCCTGCTGGATTTCGCCCTGCAGCACGTCGGACTCCAGCCAGGAGCGGGCGGCGGCGGGGATCGCATCCAGCGAGTCGTGCTGGCGGTACAGCTTGTAGAGCTTCCTGGCGCGCACCGCGAACATGGTGCCGCGCGCCAGCACCTGGACATCTACGCCCAGCTCGAACATGTCGGCCGCCGGGCACATGATCACGTCTGCCAGGCCGGCCTGGGCCAGCAGCTCGCGGCCGCGCTCGTGCAGGCCGCTCTCGACGCAGGCCTGGTTCACCGAGCCGGTGAGCACGAAGTCGGCGCCCAGGGCGAAGGCCGCCGCCACGGCGGAGGGGGTGCCCAGCCCGCCGGCGGCGCCTACGCGCACCGGGCGCGGGTAGGCGTGCTGGCGCACCAGCTCGTCGCGCAGCAGCAGGATGGACGGGAGCAGGGCCGGCAGGGCCTGGTTGTCGGTGTGACCGCCGCTGTCGGCCTCGGCGATGATGTCCTCGGCCACGGGCAGCTCGGCGGCCAGCCCGGCCTCGAGGGCGCTGATGCGGCCCGCCGCCACGAGATCCTGGAGCATCGCCTGGGGAGGTGGCTGCAGGAAGTGCCGCGCCACCTCGGGGCGGGAGATCTTGGCGAAGAGCCTGTTGGGCCGGAGGACTCGTCCCTGCGGATCCCGCTGCAGGCCGCTGGCGACGTAGCGCAGCACGGCCGGGGTCAGCTTCATGAAGGCCGCGGCCGAGACGCGCCGGACGTGGCGCTGCAGGTAGAGATCCACCGTTGCCTCTTCCAGGGCGGGCTCGTTGGGCGCGTGGATCAGGTTGGAGCCCCAGCTGTGGCGCGCACCCAGCGCCTGTTCCAGCTCGTGCAGCGCCGCCGCGATGCGATCCACCTCCAGCCCGGCGGCCCCGAAGAAGCCCAGGAAGCCGGCCCGGGCCATCTCCATGACCATGCGGGTGGAGGCGATGCCGTTGGCCATGGCGCCCGAGACATAGGGGAAGCGCAGGCCGTGGGCCTCGCAGAAGTCGCGGCCCCCGAGCCACTCGGGGTAGAGCGCGGGCAGGGCGGCCAGCAGCGGGTAGGGGGACTGGGCGGAGTGCCGGGCCTGGCCGCCGAAGCCCACGCCCACGCGCCCTGAGCCCGCCTCCTGGACCACGAAGCTGGGCTCGCGCACGCGCTGGGCCGCGCTCAACAGCGTCTGCGCGTCGAAGGCAGGGGCTTCGTCGGCAGCCATCCAGGAGCCGATCGGTGCCAATCCGGACATCTGGTCTCCGGTCCTCTGGGCCTGTGGACCCGGCCCCATATTCCGTATGCGTGGTACGAGCCGTTCCAGCGCCCCGGCTATTCCGGTCTCGCTACCACTCCACGCCCATCACCTGGCAGTTCAGGCCGCTGCCGATGCCCATCATGGCCACCGTGTCGCCGGGGGCCACGCGCTTGAGCTCCACGGCCTTGGCCAGGGTGAGGGGGACCCCCGCCGCGCCGATGTTGCCGTAGTCCGGGTAGACCCGCAGGGCGCGCTCCGAGGGCAGGTCCAGGGCTCGGATGACCGTGTCGTGGTTGGCCTTGCCCACCTGGTGCATGGCGTACTCGCGGATGTCGGCGGCGTCCATGTCCAGCTCGGCGCGCGCCTGGTACCAGGTGTGGTTGGCCAGCTTGACGCCCTCGGCCAGCAGCCTGGCGGGATCGGTCTTCATGCCGGTCTCGGTGCCCAGGCACAGCCGGTTGAACTCGGTGGCGGCCCCGGCGGCCCCGCCCAGCAGGCGGTGGCCGTTGCGGGCCAGGCGCTGGTGCAGCAGCAGCATGGCGGTGGCGCCAGAACCCAGGGTGAGGGTGGCCAGGTTGTCGCGGAAGTCCTGGAAGCTCAGGTTGGGCCTCTGCAGCCGCGTGATGGTGGACTCGGTGACCTGCCGGCTGCCCTCGCCGGCCACCACCAGCCCGGCGCTGATCTGGCCCAGCTCGATCATGTTGGCCACCGTGGTCAGGCCGGTCATGAAGCCCAGGCAGGCGTTGCCCACGTCGAAGTTGGCGCAGTGCCGGCCCAGCTTCAGGTTCCCGTGCACCAGGCTGGCCACCGATGGCTCCAGGTAGTCCTTGCACACCGAGCAGCTCACCAGGGCCTGCACGCGATCCCTCGGGAAGTCCGCTTCGGCCAGCACCTTCTCGGCGGCCAGCGTGGCGGCGGCCGAGGGCGTGATCCCCGGGTCCCAGAAGCGCCGCGCCACCACGCCGGTCAGCGCCTGGATGGCGCCCCGGGCGATGCCAAGTCTGGAGTACAGCCCGCCCAGGGAGCGCTCGATGGAGGCCGTGGTGACCACCGAGCGGGGCAGCTCGTAGGCCACGGCTTCGACCATTGTGTTGCGGTAGCGCATCGCAGCGCCCCTAACCCAGGGACCCGCCGCGAGATATCAGCGTCGACTGTGGTGCGTCCCACACAGGCGGAGCCCAGGATGTCCGAGCCCGACAAGACGGAGACCAAGGATTCCCTCACGAGCCGCGCCCTCAACCGCGTGCTGGACTCGGCGTCGAGCATGCTGGCGCGCTCGCGGCTGCGGGATCTGCGCACCGAGCTGCAGGGCCTCGCCACCCCCACGCTGCGGCCCACGGCGCTCCGGGATCGCCTGCTCATCGAGGCGCAGCAGGCCACCTACCGCCAGCTGCACCAGCGCTTCACCGAGCGCGCCAGCCGCGGCGAGACCGGGCTCGACAACGCCCTGGATGCTCTCGACGCCATGTGGACCAATGTGCGCCGGCTGCGGGCGGGCGCGCCGTCCATCATGAAGACCCTGTCGAGCCCCCACAGCGACGTGCAGTCGCGCCTCGAGAACTTCTACCGCGAGTCCACCGAGCTGCTGGAAGACGCCATCCGCCACGTGTTCCGCGAAGACCTCGGCCAGCTTGCCGTGCCGCCCGATCGCATGGCGGTGCTGGTGCGCGTGCTGCTCGAAGGCCTGGTGGTGGAGCTGGCCCAGGCGCGCACCGCCGAGGACGTGGGTGCGGTGGACCAGGCCTACGCCGACCTGCGCGGGCTGTTCGAGCGCTTCGTGCTGCTGGGCGACAGCGGTCCGGCCGTCGACCCGGTGGAGCTGGAGCCCATCCCGCTGCCCTGGTAGGCGCCCTTCGCCGCAGCGGCCAGGTTGGCCAGGATCAGCTCCGACCAGATCTCCGAGACCAGCTGCAGGCCCTCGCTGGTCAGGTGGATGCCTTCGGCGTCCACCGTCCAGATCCCGAGCCAGCGGAACCTGCTGAGCAGAGGCTCCAGCGCGGCCTCCATGGGGATCCCGTACTCGTCCACGAAGTCCTGGCGCCCGATGTGCATGTACTTGGCTCCCAGCAGCACGCTGCGACGCATCTGCTGGGCGCGGGTGTTGCTGGACAGGCGCGCGATGGGCAGCTTGCCGGCGGCTATCGAGGCGCGGTAGCGGTCGAGCTGGGCGTGGTTGGTGGTGTAGTGACCCGCGAGGCTGCCCAGGCTCCCAGCCCCCAGGCCCAGCACATCCCGGCGGGGAAAGCGCCAGGCGTCGACCTGGTAGCTGTTCTCGTGCTGTGGCTGCAGGGCGAAGTCCTCGCTGCTGTACTGGGTGTAGCCCGCGGCCTCCAGGCCGCTGACCAGGCCGCGGTAGCAGCGCCGCCGCTGCTCCTCCCGGGCGCGCTGCGCGGCAGGCTCCTCCGTGCCGGGGCGTTGGACGAGGGGAAACGCGGACAGGTGGGGTACGCCGGCCTGCACCACCCTGTCCACGTCCTCCAGGAAGCGATCGCTGGCCTGGCCCTCGAAGCCGTACATGAGATCCACGCTCAGGTTGGCGAAGCCCGTGTCCTGCAGGTCGTGGATGCAGGCGAGCGCGGAGGCTCCCGTGTGCTGGCGGCCCATCTCGCGCAGCAGCGCATCGTCAAGCGACTGCACGCCGATGCTGATGCGATCGATGCCGGCTGCGCGGTAGCGCTCGGCCTCGGCGCGCGGCAGGGACTCCGGGTTGCCCTCCAGGGTGACCTGCGCTCCGGGGGAGAGCCCCAGCCGCCTGTCCAGCTGCTGGATGAGCTCGGCGAGCCGCTCGGTGGGCACCAGGGACGGCGTGCCGCCCCCTATGTGCAGGGAGCTGATGCGGCGGCCCGCCAGCAGGGGCTCGGCTGCATACAGGTCGATCTCACCGCGGACAGCGTCGAGGTAGCCATCCATCAGCCCGGTCCGGGTCGTCTTCCGGAAGATGCAGTAGCCGCAGGCGGCGGAGCAGAAGGGGACGTGCAGGTAGGCGGTCACCGGGCGGGTCTGCAGCATCGACGCCACCGCTTCGTCGCCGGTGGAGAAGGCCTGCCGCTCTGGAGCCAGCTGCTGGGCAGCCTGTTCCAGGATCCCCCGGCGCAGGCGTCGCTGCAGCGGCGGGAAGCTCAGCAACCACGCGGGCACGGCCGACCAGCTGGACATCAGCCCTCCACGGGCAGCGGGCGCCCGGACACCGGATCTCCTCATGTTGACATGTCCTGTAGAGGAAACAATGAGCGCCACTACAGGAACGCGAGAAGCGAAACCCCCCGACGACGACACCGACCCCAAGCGGGACAGCGGACACGATCCGGGCGTCCCTGGCGAGGCTCCGGTGCGAGAGAAAGCAGGCCCTACTCCGGGTGGTTGAAGCGAAAGGCGCTGCTGCTGCGCACCAGCAGCCGGGCCGGCCCGAGCTCGGTGTCCACGCTGGCGCGCGTGTAGCGGGTCAGCTCCGAGTGGGGCCAGTCGTGGCCGGCGGTGATCTCCGGCGTCTCGCCGTGGGGCAGGGCCTCCACCAGGGCCTGGGGCAGGGCGAGGCTGCCGCTGTCGGTGGTCTCGCAGTGCAGGATGTGGTTGAGAGGGGCCCCGTGCACGGCGTTGTAGCCGTAGAGCACCAGCCGCAGGCAGGCTGTGGGATCCGGGCCCGCGGTCCAGCTGAGCGCGTTGTCCTGGCCGTCCAGCAGCAGGAGCCCGCCTTCCACCAGCTCCGCGCCCACGTCCTGCACTCCCAGCGCCTGCAGGCTCAGGGCCGGGAAGACCTCGCCCTCGAGCTCGGCGCCGATGACCATGTCGGCGTCGAAGGGATCGAGGTCACCCAGGCCGTAGTAGGTGCCGGGGCTCCAGCCCTCGCTCTCTAGCACCAGGGGTGAGCCGAGGCCGGTGATGGTGAGCGTGCCCCCCGAGGCCCCCTCGGGCCAGGGCAGGCATTCCCCCGAGGCGGTGCAGAGCTCGTCGTGGTCGCAGATCTCGGCACAGTTGGTGTAGGCGGCCTCCAGCAGGCGGCAGGCGCCTTGCTCCTGGGCTGTGCGGTAGAACTCCGGCGAGGGCCCCTGCTGCAGCAGGGCCTCGACGCGGGTGAAGGCCCCTTCGTGCCAGCTGTCGCGGCGGTTGCTGACGTCGATGAGCCCCGCCGGCGCCTCGGCGAAGCCGCAGGGGTCGAGCTCGCCGGTGAACACCAGCGAGCTGTCATCCGGACCGGGACAGCCCGCCAGCAGCGTCATGAGCAGCAGCATCAGTAGGAGATCAGCTCGATGCCGTCGTCGTAGATCATGCCGATGCCGGCGGCGTATTTCTTGATGCTGGGTCCGGGCTCCAGCACGGTGACCGTGTCGTCGAAGGTCCCCGCGGGGGTCTCGACGGTCTCGCCCATGGCGGTGACCTCCACGGTCTCCACGGAGTCGTCCTCCACGTGGATCATCTCCCAGCTCATCCCCACCTCCACCGTGCCGGGCATCCAGATGCCGGGCAGCACGCCCTCGTCGCCCACCTGCCACTGGTTGAAGGTGCCGTACCAGCACACCGTCTCGTCCATGGCCTGCACCACGTAGTGGCGCTGCACCTCGACGAGCTCGTCGTCCTCCCACTCCCTCTCCTCCAGCACCTGGGTGGTGACCCCTTCCACCACGACGATCTCGTCCACTACGCTGATCTGCACCCGGATGGGGTCCACGCCCGCCTCCATGCCTTCGAGCACGTGCACGTCACCCACGGCGAAGGGCAGGTAGCTGTTGTCGATGTTGGTGGTGAAGGTGCCCAGGTCCGGGTCGCAGACCTGCTGCAGATCGGGGCTGCCGGTGTCTTCGGGGCCGCTGTCCTGGGGAGCGGCGCTGTCGGTCTTGCCGCCGATGCAGCCGGCCAGGAGGAGGAGCAGCGCGGGGGTGGTGGGTGCCATGGGCCAGTCCTGCTGTCGAGGTGCCTGGTGATCCTACCCCACCGTGCGCCCGTTGAAGGCCAGGGACATCGCGCTGGTGGCGGAAGACATCTGCTGGCCCTGCGCTGCCCTCCTCTCGGGTCGCTCAGACGAAGCCTGAACCGGCCCTCGGCGGATCGGCGGGGTGTTGCGCCATGCCGCAGCTCGAGGTAACCAGCGCGGCATGGGACACCTGAACCGCAACAGCTATCGAAAGCTCTCCGAGCGCCTTGAGCAGTACGTCCCCGGGGCCTTCGTCTCCGCCACCCTGGAGCGCATCCTCGAGCACCTGGTGGACGAGGAGGAGGCCAGGCTCTGCTCACTGATGCCCCTGCGCAAGGTCCCGGCCGAGCACATGGCGAAGGTCTGGGACCAGAGCCTCGAGCGAGCCCAGGCCACCCTGCAGAGGCTCGGGGGCAAGGGCGTCGTCGTGGAGTTCAGGAGCGACGGGCGCCCCCTGTACGCCTTGGCGCCGCCGGTCCTCGGGTTCATCGAGTTCTCCATGATGCGGGTCCACGGTGAGCTCGACGCCGAAGCGCTCGCCGAGCTGTACTTCCAGTACTGCCAGGTAGAGGGCGACTTCATCCAGCAGCAGGGGTCCGCCAACCCCGCCTTGTCCAGGGTCTTTCCCCACGAGGACATGCTTGAGGATGTCTCCTCGGAGGTGTTGTCCTACGATCGGGTGAGCCGAGGGATCGATGCCGCCAGCTGCATCACCGTCGGCATGTGCTACTGCCGGCACAAGATGGAGCACCTGGGGCGCGCCTGCGACGGCACCATGGACGCCTGCCTGACCTTCAACGACGTCGCCAAGCACCTCTCCAAGCAGGGCATCGCCCGTGAGATCACCAGGGAACAAGCCCACGCCATCGTGCGAGGCTGCATGGACGAGGGCATGGTCCAGATCGGGGACAACACCAGGGCAGGGCTGGCGGTCATCTGCAACTGCTGCGGCTGCTGCTGCGATCTGCTGCTGGGGTACCGCCGCTTCGGCGGCACCGGGCTGGTGAGCGCCTCGGCCTTCGAGGCCAGGGTGGATTCGGGCTCGTGCACCGGCTGCGCGATCTGTGTCGAGCGCTGCCCGGTGGATGCCATCTCGGAACAGGGCGGCAGCATCACGGTGGGGGATGCGTGCCTGGGCTGCGGGGTGTGCGCCCGCTCCTGCCCCTCGGATGCCCTGGGCATGGTGGCTCGCCCCGAGCGTCCCTACATCCCGAGAGACTTCAACGAGAAGACCCTCATCGCCTCCATCGACGCAGCCAAGACGGGCAACTACCTGTTCGGCGACCAGGCCAGCCGCATCCACGCTGTCCTGCGCAGGGTGGTGAACGCCATCCTGCGGGTTCCAGCCGTGCGGCGGGGCCTGTTGTCGGCCCCGGTGAAGCGCAAGCTCATCCGGCTGCTGCACTGGGCCATGGCGGAAGATGCAGGGTAGCGACGATCATCCTCGCCCCCGACAGAGCTCACAGCTGATGCCTCTGTGCGGTTCCAGGGGGGACCCTGGCGTGTCGCCGACCCCTTGCTGTCCTTCTGCGCGGGAGCAGCTTCGTGAAGTCCTGGATCCTCCCTGTCCTGTCGGTGCTCTTTCCCGCCTGGTGTGGTGGTGGCGGTGGCGATGACACAGGGGGCACCGAGCCCTCGGTGGACCCGAGCCTGTCCGTCCCGACCCTGAGCGTCGCGAGCCCTGAACGCGGCCTGATGACCACCGCCTCCATCGCCACCGTGACGGGGCAGGCGAGCAGCGACGCCGGCGGGCTCAGCGTCATGGTCGCCGATCAGCTGGTGGCGCTGGGCTCCGATGGCTCCTTCGCGGCTGAGGTGGAGCTGGATCGGGGGACCACCATCATCGAGACCACCGCCGCCGACGCCGACTTCGCCGAGGCCACCGACACCCGCGCGGTGATCTCTGGCGAGTATTGGCCCATGGACGAGCCCCTCGATGTGGGCATGGCCTTCATGATCTCCGAGGCCGCGTTTGGCGAGATGGCTTCCATGGCCAACCACTACTTCGAGCCCTCCGACATCGACGACATCGTGGACAACCCGGTGCTGCACATGGAGGACGAGTACTGCATGGGGTGGTGCTACACCCTGTGGGGCATCGAGATGTCGGTCTTCGACGCGGGCTTCTCGGACATCAGCGCCCTGGTGGTGCCCGGGGAGGACGAGCTCACCATCAGCTTCACCATGCAAGACTTCACCATGGACTGGATCGGCACCGGCGTGATCTCCGAGGTGGGCTGCAGCGGCGGTGGATCCATGTATGCCCGCTCCATGGTGGTGGACATGTCCCTCGAGCTCGAGTGGATCGACGGCCGGGCCCTCGCGTCGGTCACCGACATCGACGTGCGCAGCGAGGGATTCGAGTGCGAGTTCGACAACTTCATGTACCAGGCCGCTGGATACTTCGGCTTCGACCTGGACACCTTCGTGGTCGGGATGGCCGAGTCGGTCTTCGCCGAGATGCTCGAGCAGAAGACCCCGGGCCTCATCCGGGATCTGGTCGACAAGGCCAACCTGTCCAAGCAGATCGACGTCAGCGGCCAGGGCTACCTGTTCGTGGCCCAGGTCATCGGGCTCGAGCTGCTCCCCGAGGGCCTCACCATCCGCCACCAGACCTCCTTCTGCCCGCCTGAGCGCACCCACGAGGATCCCGGGCCGGGCAGCCTGTACAGCGCCGCGGCGCTGCCGGCGATGCCCGAGAGCGACCAGATGGCTGCGGTCATGAGCCTGAACCTCCTGAACCAGATGTTCCACAGCGCCTGGGACGGCGGCGCGCTGGACATGACGCTGCCCGCGGAGAGCATGGGGATCAAGGTGGCGGACTTCGAGGCCTTCGTGCCCGGCGTGCAGGAGCTCACGGTCACCACCCAGGCGATGCTGCCCCCCACCGTCACGCCATCCGTGTCAGGGGATCACGGGGGCCTGTTCACCCTGGGCGACCTGCTGTTCTCCATCAGCGACCCGAGCGTGTCCCCTGATCCCCTGGTCGAGATGGCCCTGTCCTTGCGAGGCGACCTCGATCTGGCGGTCAGCGGGGAGACCCTGGTGCTCGCGCTGTACACCATGGACGTCCACCCCTCGGTGCGCTCCCCCCAGGAGCTCACGGTGGGCGAGCACTCCGGGCTCATCGCGATGCTCGAGCCCATCGCCGAGGCGGAGCTCCCCGGGATGCTCTCGGGCATGCTGGCCCTGCCCCTGGACATCATCGACGACTACACCATGCAGGACGTGAGCTCCCAGCCCGGCGACGAGCAGATCCTGGTCTTCGGCACGGTCGTCCAGCAGTAGCCCCGGGGCACCTGGCCTGCCGCGGCCTCGCTCGCGTCGAGGAGCACGAGCGCCCGGCTGCAGGCGTCGAGAGCGCCCGCGTCCGCGAGGGCGGCTGGAGTGCAGGGGTCGGGGGTCGGGACCAGGCTCCCAGGGAGCCTGGCGGTCGGCGTAGGAGCGGCTGGCGTGCTTGACGCAGGCGGACAGGGCGAGGAAGGCGGGCCGAAGCCGTTGGGTCACTCCTTGCGCCTGGGCCCCGGGGGCTTGCGCCGCAGGGGATGCGGGGCGAGGTGCGGGACCGCGCAGAGCTCGTGGTCGTGGAACTGGCAGGCGGCCGGCTGGTTGGTGTCCAGGTCCCAGTTGTGGAAGGAGTTGCCCTGACAGTCGCGCCACTCCTCGCAGCGGGCGCAGCGGCCGGTCTTCATCCAGCGGCGGTCGCGGAAGACCTGGAAGCGGTTCTCCCAGGCGTCCACGAAGCCGCCCTCGAAGACGTTGCCCTGGCGAAAGCGGCGGTCGATGTTGGCGCAGGCCAGGATGTCGCCGTTGACCATCACTCCGCCGAAGCTGATCCCCGCCCGGCAGAAGTAGTTGTGGTCGCGCACACGAAAATCGAGTGGGCCGCCCACGTAGTTGGACTCGCTCAGGTACACCGGCATGTCGGAGCGCTGGCGGAGCTCCTGGATCCGGGACAGGAGCAGCTGCCATTGTTCGGTGTTCAGCAGCAGCGTGGCGTCGCCCTTGGCCCTGCCGATGGGGGAGATGGGGATCAGCCGCCAGCCCGGGGCGTCCAGGTCGCGCATCAGCTCCCAGGTCTCGTCCAGGCGGTACACGTTCTGGGGGTTGACCACGGTGATGACGTCCATGACCTTCAGCCAGGGCGCGGCGGCGAGCATCTTCACCGTGTTCAGGGTGGCGTCAAAGCCTGCTCCTCGCAGCCACTCGTGGGCTTCCCTCGGGCCGTCGAGGCTGACGCTGATGCTGCCGGCCCCGGCCTTGCGGGCGCGCTCCAGGGTGGCCTCGTCCCAGAGCACGCCGTTGGTGACCATGCCCCAGGGGAAGCCCAGCTTGCGGATCTCGCGCCCCAGCTGCCACAGCCCCCTGTAGAGCAGCGGCTCACCGCCCCCGATCATCACCGTGATGCGCTTGCTGTCGTAGGCTTCGCGGACCTCTCGTAGCACCTCGAGGATCTTCTCGGCCGGCAGATCGGGCACCGTGGCGCTGCGGGTGCAGTCGGAGCCGCAGTGGCGGCAGGCCAGGTTGCAGCGCTGGGTGACCTCGAAGATCAGCATGCGCAGGTCGTGCAGCTTGCGCTGGAGGTGCTGGTAGGGGGGCACGGCCAGGCGGCGTACGCGCTGGACGAGGTCATTGGTGCGGTTGCCACTCATGGGCCCTCGGTGGGTGCAAGCGACCGGTGGGAGGTGTACGATAACCGCACTCCAGGCCCCGGAGCCCCCGTGAAGCGCCGCGTGCTCCTGATAGCCTCCGCCCTGTTCGGCTCCATCGCCGGCTGCGGCTGGAGGAGCGTCTCCGACTACACCGGCTGGGCGGGCGACTCCCTCGTCATGTCCGACTACACCGCCTGGGAGGCCGACCTCGACGGCGATGGCTGGACGGAGGATGAGGACTGTGACGACGACGATCCCGCCGTCAACCCGGACGCTGAGGAGATCTGCGAAGACGGCATCGACAACGACTGCGACGGGCTGATCGACGACGAGGACGCCGGGGACTGCGGGTAGCGCTGGTATGGGCGATCGAGCCCTGTTATCTCACAGCAGGCGACAGAACAGGCCGCCCCCAGGCGGCCGGCCCGGATCGTAGCGAGG
>CAZEJJ010000165.1:0-16422 GCA_964512185.1 uncultured Enterobacterales bacterium
GCATCATCGGCGACAGCGAGTGCCTAGAACACCGTCTGCTCGTCAAACTCGGGTCATGGCGACCATCTCTGACCAGGGCAGCTCCGGGTGCCGGGAGACGAGCGCGGGTGAGAGGCGCGCCGCAGCCTCACCGATGATCTACAGCTCCCGCACCAGGGCCAGGGCCAGCATCCGGTCCTGGTCGAGATCGGCCCGAACCCGTCCTGACACGAACGCCACCGCCTCGGTGGCGGCGTCGAGCACGTGGCGGAGCCGGGTGGCGTCGTCAAGCCGCAACGTCCGCCTCGTACTGCACGAGGGCCGAGGCGACGACCTCGTCCCGGAAGTAGCGGCTAAGATCAGCCGCGGTGCGAAGATCGACCTTGCGCCCGATGATGTCTCCGAGCTGCCGCTCCATGCGAGCCAGGGCGAAGAACCCGACGCGCTGGGAGGGCTCGAAGTCCACCAGCACGTCCACGTCGCTCTCCGGCCCGAAGTCGTCGCGCAGCACCGAGCCGAACAGCGCCAGGCGCCGGATCCCGTGGCTCTCGCAGATCCGCGCGATCCGCGCCTCGTCGATGGGGATGCGTGGGGTCACGGGGCCTCCTCCAGCAGGGTGACACCGGTGTGTGGCGGTCGCCGGGGCGGGTGACGGGCTGCGGACGTGGGGGCTGCGGGCTGCGGGTCGCGGGCTGCGCACGGAGGTGGAGGGCCGGTCCCCAACAGCGCCCTGCTTTCGGCACTGGTGCACAGCGGACCACTGGGGAGGCCCAGGTGTCGAGCTCAGGACGGCCTCGGTCATCGCCCCGGACAGGGGAGGAAGAATCTGTCTTCCCCCCAAGAAAGCGCGGAGGGTGCCTGTTCGGCCAGTGGCCGAACAGGTGACCGTAGCCCTCAGAACAGCAGGGAGACACCCGCGGCGAAGGTCCACTCGGAGAGGCTCTGGGGCCCGCCCTGGGTGGCGTACGCCGGGTAGGCCAGCCCGACATGGCGCCACTCCAGGCTGGCCTCGGGTCGCAGATGGATCTCCTCGCCGTCGAGCACGGTGTAGCCACCCCGGAGCAGGTTTCTGCTGTCCATGAAGAGCTGCCCGTGGCCCCAGGCCACGGGGTTGGCGCGCAGCACCAGGTCTGCCTCGGCGAACCAGGCATACCTGGACGGGGAGCGCGCCACCACGGAGAGCGGGATCCCCACCACCACGTGCTGCTCGTACACCGCCCAGTAGACCAGCCGCGCCCGGTAGCGCGCGTCCAGGCCCAGCCCCACCCACATGATCTCGTCCAGCACCCGCAGCTGCACGCTACCCCCGAAGGCCGTGGCGTCCAGCAGGGTCATGTCGTAGTCGTACTGTGCCGCCGGCAGGCTGAAGCACAGCGTCAGCGCGCCGCCCTCCAGCTGCCGCTCGGTGGTCACCAGCCCCAGCACCAGGCGATCGATGATCTTGGGCGCCCCGGAGGGCTCCAGGAAGTCCCAGGACACGGCGAAGGGCAGCAGGCCCACCCGCGTCCTCTCGCCCCGCAGCACGAAGCCGCTGGCCGCCAGGTCCAGCAGCAGGTCGCGCCCCTCTTCGCCGCTCTCGGCTCCCAGCGCCAGGGACAGGCCCGCCGGGGCCGCCCGCGCCGCGGGGGCCAGAGTGAGCAGCAGCGCGCAGGCGCCGATCATGCCCAGCGGGCCGGGGCTGCCCGGCTCACCGGTGGGAGGTGGGGGTGCCTGCTGCATGGACGCTCCTGCGAGGGCTGTCCGGAAGAGTACAACGCCCGCCCGGCGCGCGAAAGCGCCGCCCCTCGACAAGGCCCCCCCTGGGGGGCTAATGCCCATCTCCGATCCCCAACCCAGCCCCCGGGGATCTCCAGGGGCGTCGCCCGGAGAGCACATGAGCATTCCCTACGATCGAGTGGTGGCCAGGGAACGGGCGGGCATCTACGAGAGCCACTACCTCAAGGCCAACAGCCCGGACGGCGAGCGGGGCCTGTGGATCAAGCACACCCTGATGCGGCCCCTCGAAGCGGCGGCGGTGGCGGAGCTGTGGTTCGTGTGGTTCGAGCGCGGGCGCCCGCCACGGGTGGTGCGCAGCGACGTGCCCTGGGAGCGGCTGGGCTTCGGCGATGGGCCGCGGCTGGACGCAGGCCCGGTGAGCCTCTCATCCACGCGCGCCCAGGGCGAGCTGGCAGGTATCCGCTGGGACCTGGCGCTGTCGGGCGCTGCTCCCCCGATCCTCACCTACCCGTGGTCCATCTTCTACAAGGGCCCCTTTCCCAACAAGAAGACCCTCACCCCCGCTCCCAACCTGCGCTTCAACGGCGCGGTGCAGCTCGACGGGCGACGGCTGGAGATCGGCGAGTGGATCGGCCTGCGCGGCCACAACTGGGGCACCGAGCACGCCTACAGCTACGGCTTCGGCACCTGCAACCTGTGGGATGACGGCGTGGAGCGCAGCATCGACGGCGCCTCCGCCCGCATCCGCCTGGCGGGCCGCCCGTCGCCCCTGCTGACCGTCCTGTGTGTACGGGCCCCCGAGGGCGATCGCGATCTGAACCGTCCCTGGCAGTGGCTGCGCCACGGCCGGGTCGAGCCCATGTCCTGGCAGGTGCGGCGCCCGCACACGCACCTGGTCATGCGCACCGTCCCCGAGCACATGGTGGGGCTGCGCTACAACCAGCCCGCCGGGGGCGAGCAGTACTGCTACAATACCAAGTTCGCCCAGGTCTCCCTGAGGCTCGGCTCCGCGCAGCTCAGCTCCCGCTGCGGCGAGCTGGAGACCTTTTTCCCGGAACCCCTGCCCGACATCCCGCTGCACCCGCCCGCCAGCTGGACCGCCAGGAAGGGCGTGTACGACAGCGCCGCGTAGCTCGAGCTCACTCCGCCGGGATGGGGATGCGCGGCAGATCGATGCTGGGCGAGCCCTGCTCGAGGGTCCAGCGGCACAGGCCCCCCTGGCAGGTGCAGGCTTCGAGGACCCCGAAACACGGCCGCACCTCGCAGGTGGTCATGACCTCGCCCTTGCGTGAGGCGGCCACGCAGGCCTCCTGGGAGCAGCCGGCGCGCCCGCAGTCGGCGTCTGTGGTGCACTCGCCCTCGGCCTCCGGGTTCTCGAGCCGGCCGCCGCACTGGTCGTAGAGCTGCTGGGGCGTGGGGCCGTCGGTGGGCAGCTCGGGAGGGGGCTCCTGGTCTGCAGCGGGCTCCCCCGGCGGCTCAGCGGAGACCTCTGGGATGGGCTGGGCCTGGGCCGCAGCCTGCTGCACCTGGGCTGGCGGGGGCAGCTCGGCTTCGGCGCTCAGGGAGGCGTCCTGGTGGGCGCAGGCCACCAGCAGCAGCCCGCAGCCCAGGGTCGCGAGGGCCTGGGGAAGTTTCATGGTGACCTCACTTGTTGTCAGAGCCCACGGGCCCGGTTCAGTCCTTCGCGGTAGGCGCCCGCCTCGGGCATGATCTCCACTGCCTTGGACCAGCAGTCCACAGCTCCCCGGCGATCGCCCTTGAGGATCGCCATCTCACCCTTCTTGGAGAGCATGTCGGCCGAGGCGATGACCATGTCGGACTCGATGATCTCTTCGCGCAGCGCTCGACGGTTGCGCTGGTCGAGCAGCAGGGCGTAGGCCTCTTCGACAGAAGCCAGGATCCCTTTGATCTTCTGGGTCATCTCAGGCGGCAGCTGCTGGTACTCTGGACCGGCGAACTCCTCCTTGATGCGCGCGTAGTGGTGCTCCACCTCGTGCTGCAGGCAGATCCAATGGAGCTCCAGGACGTCGAAGGCGCTGCCGCCCTTGACCTGGTCCGACTTCTGCTTGATGCGCTGCCCCACGCGGGCCAGGAAGCGCTCCACGGTCTCTTCGGTGCGGAAGTCGAGGAAGCCCATCTCTGACAGGGCCCAGATGACCGCGGAGGTGTCGGTGCGGCTGAGGTTCGAGACGCTGAACAGCTCGCGCATGCGCCAGGAGTTGGAGGCCATGATCTCCAGGAACTTGCGCTCGGCCGCCTTGAAGTTGATCTCGGCCACCACGTCCTCGACGCCATCGGAGAAGTAGAGGTAGCGGTCCATGTTGGGCCGGTGGGCGGCCGCGATCTGCTCCATGGACAGCTCGCGCGAGTATCCCAGCAGGGCCCGGAAGAGGATGGAGGGCACGTTGAGCGGCGGGGTGATGAAGCGCTCGGGGAGCGACTCGAGCTCGAAGAACGCCCACACACCCTGGGAGACGCGCATGACCTTCTGCAGGTGCAGCTCCACCTGCTTCTGGAGCGACATGACCAGCTGCGGGAAGTTGAGCACGCCCAGCTGGATGAGGGCTTCTCCCTGCCGGATGCCCTGCTCTTCCATCATGGCCAGGCTCTGCTTGAGCTGCTCGCGGTCGACCTTGCCGGCCCGGTACAGGAGCACGCCGAGCACCGAGCGCTGGTCGATGGGCTCGAGCCGCCACCCCACGGGGCCGCCTCGCTCCCAGAACCCGAAGCGTCGACAGTCGTCTTCGCCGATGATCACCAGCATGCCGGTGGAGCGATGGATGGCCATCTGGACCATGGTGTCTCGCAGGGAGCGGTCGCTGAGCGCACCCTCGAAGCTGGGCTCCTGGCCCGAGACGTCGGGGATGGCGAAGCCGCGGCCACCGGGCCGGTCCAGCACCGGCGTAGAGGCGCTGCCGGAAGAGGCGTCTCCCGCTGGACGCTGCGAGAGCTCCCTGCGCAGCTGCCGGATCTGCTCTTCGGCCTGGCGGCGCACGGCCTCGACACCCTGCACCACCGCCTGCTCCATGGTGGAGCGGGCGACCAGGTCGCCTCCCGCGATGAGGTGCTGGCGGATCTCTTCGATGCCACCCAGCAGAGCGTCGATGCCCCGCTTCACGTCCCGCGGCCAGGTCGGGATCCGCAAGAAGGTGCTGCCATCGGGCGCGCGGCTCACCACCTGGGCCGGGGTGGGACCGAGGCGCCCCACGATGGGCAGGACGATGTCGATCTTGATGTCAGGCGCCGCCTCGCCGTCCAGGTCTCCCGGCCCGAGCGCCAGTGCCCCGGCGGACATGGTGGCCTCCCACTCGGCCAGGAACTCGGGGATGGTGGCAAAGCGCCGTGTAGCCTGTCGAACCGCCATCGATTCGCCTCCGATGCGAGAGGATAACTGATCCCGGACCCGGAATGGCACCCCGATGGGCGTGCGTGATACTTCACGGCTGCCTCAACCCTGCCTACGGGAGCCGCCTTGGCCACCTACGACACCTCCGCGTTCCGCAATGGCCTGAAGCTCGAGATCGATGGTGATCCCTATATCATCACCTGGTTCCAGTTCGTGAAACCCGGCAAGGGCAACGCGTTCACGCGCACCAAGCTCAAGAACATGCTCACCGGGTCGGTCATCGAGCGCACCTACCGCACCGGCGAGAAGCTCCTGGCCGCCGAGGTCGAAGAGCAACCCATGCAGTACCTGTACACCGATGGTGACAGCTTCTACTTCATGAACACCGAGACCTACGAGCAGCTCGGGCTGCAGGCCGACTCCATCGTCGAAGAAGCCAAGTACCTCACCGAGAACCTCGACATCACGGTCCTGTTCTTCAAGGGCCGCCCCGTGTCCATCACGCTGCCCAACTTCATCGAGAGCGAGATCGTCTACTGCGAGCCCGGCGTGCGCGGGAACACCGCCACCGGCGCCACCAAGCCCGCGGAGCTGGCCACCGGCGCGACCGTCAACGTGCCCCTGTTCGTGGAGCAGGGTGAGGTGATCCGGGTCGACACGCGCACGGGCGACTACGTCTGCCGTGTCAAGGATTGATCAGCTACCCAGCTCGTCGAGCACGGTCTCGATGTGGGTGCGGATCTGCTCGTCCATGCGGTACTCGATGCCCATGCCCTCTTCCTGGCCGGCAGAGAGGTCGCCCAGCGAACGGCTGGACCAGGTGACCACCCCAGGGAACGAGAGCGGGTCGGACACGCCCGGTACGCGGACCTCGAACAGGCACTCCCTGCCCACCGGCAGGGGCTTGGGTGTGCGGATGAACGCGCCCCCTCGCCGGAGGTTCTCGCGGTACTCCATGACAAAGGCCTCGACGCTGCCGTAGTTCATCTTGAGGCGCGCGGGCTTCTTGCGAGGCGCTTGGGGTTCGGCGGGTGCCACCGGCTGGGGCAGATCTGGCTCCGGCTGCTGGGGGCGGGTGGGCCAGAGGGGCGACTCGTCTGTGTCCTCTTCCGGCAGGTCGTCCACTAGATCGTCGGCCTCGATGCTGCCGACGGGGAGCACGTCGAGATCCTCATCGGCGCTGCCGCCCCAGGGATCGTCGTCCTGGGCCGTGAGCGATCCGCCAGCCAGCCCGAGGCTGGCGGGAGCGGCCTCTGCCTCGACGTCCTCGGGGCCCAGCTCGAGCGGCTCGGACTCGACGGTGGGGAGGTCGTCGTTGCCCAGGTCGTCGGTGAGCTCGATGTCTTGGCTGGCGACGCCGCTCAGGTCGATGGCGATGTCGCTGTAGTCCGAGGCTTCTCCGGTGGGAGCGGGAGCGGGGGGGGCCGAGGGAGCGGGAGCCGGCGCGCTGGCAGTGTCCTCGGTGGGTGGAGGCGCGATGCGGACCTCGCCCACCAGCTTCACGTCCTTGACGTCGGCCGGACCCACCGCCGCGGTGGCAGCTCCGCCACGCCGGCCGCCGAAGAAGCGACCCAGCAGCGAAGAGAAGCGCGAACCCGAGGGCTTGTCATCGGCCACAGGGGCCATGGGAGCCAAGGCGTCGTCCACAGCGGCGGCGGCGGCGGCGGTGGGCTGGGGCGCGCCGGCGGTGGGCCGGCGCAGCACGTCACCCTCGATGTCGGGCTGCACCATGCGCCCCTCGTCGTCGTCCTTGCTGGCCACGAGCTGGGCATAGTTGCGGATCGTGATCTGCTTGCGCTCGCCCGTGGCGACCTCGGTGGCCTGCACGTGCAGCATGCCGTTGGCGTCGAGGCGGAAGGTGACGTTCACCTTGGCCTCCATGGCGGGCAGCGGCGTGAGACCCTCCATGATGAATTCGCCGAGGAACTCGTTGTCGTCGGCCTTGATGTGCTCGCCCTGCCGCACCACGACCCGCACGCGATCCTGGTTGTCGTGCACTGTGGCGAAGGTGCGAGTGCGGCTGGTGGGGATCTTGGAATTGCGCGGGATGAGAGGCGCAAACATGCCCCCCACCGAGTCGATGCCCAGGTCGAAGGGGGTGATGTCGATGAGCACGGTGCCGGCGGCGGTGTCGGCCAGGGTGTTGGCCTGCACCGCAGCGCCCACCGCCACCACCTCTTCAGGGTGCACGGAGCGATTGGGCTCCCGACCGAAGAGGCCGGTGATGGCCTCACGCACCTTGGGCATGCGGGTCTGCCCGCCCACCAGGATCACGTCTTCGATGTCGCTGGCCCCCAGGCCCGCATCGTCGAGGGTGGCGTGGGTGATCTCTACGGTGCGAGCCACCAGGTCTTCGACCAGGGCTTCGAGGGTGGTGCGCGACACCACCATCTCGAGGTTCACGTCTTCGAAGATGCGCGGGACCAACAGGGTGGTGCGGTCGGTGAATGACAGCTCGCACTTGGCACGTTCGGCCGCGTCCTTGAGGCGCTGCAGGCAGACCCGATCCTCGCGCAGGTCCACTCCGTTCTGGGACTGGAAGTGGTCGGCGAGGTGATCCACGAGCCGGAAGTCAAAGTCCTCGCCGCCCAGGAAGCTGTCTCCCCGGGACGCCAGGATCTCGTAGACACCGCCGGACATGCGCAGCACACAGACGTCGAAGGTGCCACCGCCCAGGTCGAAGATGAGCAGCTGCCGCTCTAGATCGCGGCGATAGCCGTAGGCCAGCGCCGCTGCGGTGGGCTCGTTGATGAGGCGCTCGCAGCGCAGGCCTGCCATGCGCGCAGACTCGAGGGTGGCTTCGCGCTGGGCGTGGTTGAAGTAGGCGGGGACCGTGATGACGGCTTCGTCGACCTCTTCGCCGAGGGCTCGCTCTGCGATCTGTCGCGCCACCTGGAGGATGACTGAGCAGGCCTCGGCCGGGGTGAGGGCCTCGTCACCGAGGAGGACCTGCACTCCTCCGTCGGGAGCGCGCTCGATGTTGAAGCCCACGCGCTCGCGGGTGCGCTGCACTTCAACGGAATCATAGCGCCGCCCGATGAGGCGCTTGAGGGCGTACACGGTCTTCTCGGGCTCGCTCAGGACGAGGTTCTTCGCGGCCTGCCCGATGACGTAGCGGCCCTCTCCCTTCCACGACACGCAGGAAGGCAGGACCTTGTAGCCCTTTTCATCTTCGAGGACTTTGGGTCGTCCATCGAGGATCACCGCCACCGCCGTGTTGGTGGTGCCGAGGTCGATTCCGATGCTCTTGCCCATGCAGCAGCCTTCCAGCAGAGGAACGAGTCAGCGCGATCATATCAGCCTGTTCAGGCCATCATACAACCACCCGCGCGGTGAATCCCGGTGAGCGGGGTTCAAGAGCCGTCGCGGGCGTCGAACAGAGGCAGCTGTGGGGTGGCTCGTGCCTCCTGTTCGCCCAGAGGGGACGCTTGCCCAGCACAGGCGGCGCAACAGGGTTTTCCGGATGGACGCACCGCTCGCAGCGTCGCATCAGCGGACAGGACGGCCAGGCTGTCAGCTCCGAGCCGCCGCCCGACAGCCGCGCGCTCGTCCCGACCAACGGGGATGGGGCCCAAGCGGCCATGGCGCACGCCGTAGGGGCACGGGACCACCAGCAGCGGTCCCGCCACCCTGACGTGGATCGCGCGCACACCCGCGTCCCGCAGGCGTGCCGACGCTCTCCGGACAAGCGCGGGGCCATCGCTGGGGCTCACGACGAGGACCACGCTCCGGTCGCAGACCGCTCCTGCCAGAGCCAGGAGCTCGCGGCCACCTTTGCGCCGGCAGTCCGCGGCCGACCCGGGAGAGGGAGGCACGAAGGCCTGTTCCAAGGGCAGCCCCGCCGCCTCTGCGTAGCCCATGGCTGCCACCATGCACTCGCCGGGTAGAGCCGCCACCAGCTCGGCCTCTGCGGGCACATCCTCGGCGAGCGCCGCGCCCACCCGACGCCGCGCGGAGTGGACGCCCACGCCGTTGAAGCTGGCATCGAGCCGAGCCAGCAGCAGCCACTCGAGCAGGCAGGGAGATTCTTCTCGGGGCACCCAGGGACGCAGCGCCTGCGGCAGCGCGCCCTCCTCGAGGATCACCACCTCGCCGGGAGCCACCTCGCGCAGCGGCACACCGCCCATGCTGGTGATGACGCTGGCTTCGGGCGCCACCAGGTGGGCCGGCCCGGAGTGCCCCAGCCAGGCCGGGCGGATGCCGCGGGGATCCCGGGCGACCACGACCAGCTCGGGGCTGGCCACGGTCAGGCAGAACGCTCCCTCGACGCGGGCCAGGGCTTCCACCAGCCGGTTGACCAGGGTGCGCTGTCTGCTGGCCGCGAGCAGGTGCAGGACGAGCTCGGCGTCACCGTCCCCACCCATGAGGCTGCCCCGCTCGACCAGCTGCTCGCGCAGAGCGGCGCCGTTGTGGATGGTCCCCGCCAGCGCGACGGCCACGGGCTCACCCGCCGCCAGCCCCCACGCCAGGCCTCTCCCCAGGGCGCCGCAGGCAGGCCCCGCGCCGTACCCGGTCCAGGCCAGGCCATTGCGGCTGCGAGGCACGGCGTCCACCAGGCCCCCGAGCAGGGCACCGAGGCCGCCGTGCTCCACCTGCCCGACCGCCCGGCCTCCACCCAGTGCGGCCCAGCCCGCCCGGCCCGCGTGGCGATGGCGCAGCGCCCGCAGGCCGGAGAGCAGGCATGGACCCAGCCGCTCGGCGCCGGCCACGGCCACGATCCCCCCGACCTGCGCCGGGCGATCGTCCATGGCGACGCTCACCTCCCCACCCAGCGCCGGGGAGGCGTGGGGCGTCAACTGGGGCCTCCGGTGTCGCGCGGATTGGCAGGACCCGGGGGTAGCCGCTCAGAGGGGGGTGGGCTCGCTTCGGTCGGCACCTCGGGAGCGTCGCTGGCCACGGGCTCGTCATCCTCGCCCCTGTTCCGTTCCCGCCCCCGCTCCTTGTCCTTGCCCCGATCCTTGTCCGTCTCGCTGAGCTGGTCTTCCTGGCCGTCGCCGTCGCGGCCCGAGGAGCGCTTGCGCTTGGTGGAGACCTCGATGTTCAGCGCGATGCCGGATTCTACGATCAGCTCGGTGCCGCAGAGATCATAGGTGCCGGCGGGCAGCAGCCCCTCGAAGCGGCCCACCTCACCCAGGCGGGCCACCGCGAAGTCCACGGCCGCGCGCCGGTCAGGCGCGAAGGGCACCACCGCGGGCACGAGCACCACCGGCCGAGGGGGAGCGGTGGTGAGCACCACCCGGCCGTAGGAGGTGTCGATGCTGGCCATCCAGCCGGTGACCTCCTGGCTGGGGCCCCCCCCCGGCGGCCCGCGGGGGGGGGCGGCGGCCCCCCCGGCGGCGGCCCCGGGGGGGGGCGCGGGGGGGGGGGGCCGGCGGGGGGCGCCCCTGCGCAGTCGATCGTAGACAGCGCTGGCGTCGCCCATGGCGCGGGCCGCGTAGGCGCCGTTGACGAGATCCTGGTAGCTGGGCTCCACGCCCAGGGCTTCGAGCTCCACGAATTTCTGTTCCAGGCCGCTCCACGCCTGGCGAGCGGCGAGCTGCTCCATGTCACCCGAGAGGCGTTCATGCTCTGCTGCGATCAACACGGGGTCTGGAGGCAACGCCTCGTCGTCGTCGCCGCCCGACCAGGCGACGCCGATGACAAGCAACAGGAGGAGGAACAGGCGACGGTACACGGCTGACACTCCTGTTCGAGGGATGGAGGGGCCAGCCCAGGTGAAGCTCCGCCGGGTGCCGGCCAGCCATGGAGATAGCTGGTCCAGCCGCGTCAGGCGAGCCCCAGCTGCGACGGGGGCCAGGCTGCGCGCTTCACTGGCCATGCTACGTTGCTGCCCTCCTCTCCGGTCCGGGTCACCATGCAACCCCGCGAGCAGCGCGACCAGCCCGAACCTGCGGCTCCCTGGGACAAGGCCTTCTGGCTGGCATTACCCCACGGACTGCTCACAGGGGTGCGACTCCCTGCGCAGCCCGAGCAGCCCCCGGAGGCGGCGCTACAGCGACTGCATCCCAAAGAGAGAGAGTTCGCCGCCGGGCTGACGGGCCTGCGCCAGATGCAATGGGTGGGCGGACGCCTGGCCCTGCAGTACGCCCTGCGTCACCTCCGGTCCCGGCGGGTGCCGTTCCTCACACGAGACGACGGCAGCATCGAGACCCCGCGGCACCTCTCCGTGTCCGTGGCCCACAAGCGCACGCTGGCCGTGGGCATGGCGAGCCTGGGAGGGCCCTGGACGGTGGGGGTCGATCTGGAGACCCTCGAGCCCGATCGCTCCCACCTCGCCCCGCGCATCCTGGGAGAGCAGGAGCTGGAGGCCTGGCAAGGCCTCCCCGCAGCGCGCCGGTGGGTGGCCCTGCTGGTGCACTTCTGTACCAAGGAAGCCGTGTACAAGGCCCTGTACCCACGAGTCCGGCGCTACGTGGGTTTCAGGGAGGCCCGCGTCATCCCCACGCCCCACGGCACGAGCCGGGTGGAGCTCCAGCTCACGGGGGGCGAGGGCCCCTTCCAGGTGGACGCGCGCTACCACTGGCTGGACGATCACCTGATCGCCAGCGTGCGGCTACGCTCAGACGGGTGAAGGGCTCGGATCAGGGCTCCGCAGCTCGCGCATCCCAGGCCCCGAGATCCACCGCCAGCAGGGGGCGGCTGGGAGTGCTGGGATCGGCGTCGAGAGGCAGCCAGCGCAGGGCGGTCCTGGAGTCCAGCACCGCGGACAGGACCAGGAGCTCACCCACCACAGCCAGTGAGGCGATGGCCGCGAGATCCGGGGCCAGCTCCACCGGCGGCTCCCCCGTGGCCATGCGCATGACCCGCGAGCCCCCCTCTCCACGCCTCAGGTAGAACAGCTCGCCAGAGGCGCCCGGCTGGGGCCAGCTGTCCACCTCTCCCGCCGCCGGCTCGGTCCAGCGCACGGGTGGCTCCCCCGGCTCGCCCGACCACAGGAAGATCCCCGCCGCAGCTCCCTCGACCGCCAGGGGTTCGGCGGCGGCTCCATACCACAGCGAGCCGCCCGCAGCGTGAGGGGTGAAGCGCGCGCCGGGCGTTGGGAACAGAGGAGCTCCCCCTGGCCGGCAGAGATCGGGACCCGAGCACTCCGCGACGGAGGCTGCCGGGGGCTCACGCCGGCGCGCCAGGCCGCCGGTCTCCGGAAGCAGCCACCACGATCCCCTGGCCTGGAAATACAACGGAGCAGCCAGCCTGACGCCCTCGGCCAGGGGAGCGGCGAGCACGGCATCCACCTCGGGCAGGGCCAGGTAGAGCTCCGGTGACAGCACCAGGATCGGCGGCCCTTGCAGGCCCCGCTGCAGCAGGCTCGAGGCCGTGGCGTCATCTCCATGGCGCGCCGCCAGGGCCACGGTCATCCAGAGCAGGCTGCTCAAGCTGCCCTGCTGCCGAGCGCGATCGGGGGCCGCCGCCAGCGCGGCGAGGGCCTGCTGCAACGCCGGCTCGGAGTGGCCGGCCAGAGCATGGGCCTCGGCTGCCAGCGCGGGGAAGCGCCAGGCCGGCACATTCTGTCCGACCGCCCCGTCCAGGAGGAGCGCAGCGGCGGCGGGCTGGCCGAGATCCACGAGGCAGCGAGCGCTCCACCACGCGAGGTCGCCTCGCTGGGGCTGGTCCTCGAGCAGGGCCTCGAAGCGCGGCTGCGCAGCGGCGGGCCCGCCGTCGTAGTAGGCGCGCACCGCGGCGGCCAGCGCCCGCTCAGGTGCCGCCGGCTCCGAGCCCTGCACGGTGGCCGCCAGCAGCACGCAATGGAGGAGGATGAACACGGCCGAGCACTAGCGGGTGAGGCGCAGGGGGGCAACGGGCTATGTTGCATTCACACGGTCACCTTTCTACAATGCGCCGCAACCGGTTCCCATGGGAGCGCCGACATGACGAAGCAAGGGCGAGCCTCGCTGCCCAACCTCTTCAAGCAGTGGCGAGGCGGCGATGCCAAGGCGGGCCAGGAGATGGCTCGACGGTTCAGCGACTGGTACTACGCGATCACGGTCTCCAGGCTCGGGGAGCAGGACGGACGCAAGCCCCTCAAGCAGGCCTGCGAACGCTTCGCGCGCGAGATCGTGCAGCTCAACAGCGCCGCACGGCTCATGGACTGGGCCCAGTCCATCATCCTCGACGAGCTCGAGCTCGCGGGCAGCCGCATCCCCGGGGGTGACTTCCCCAACGCCCTCACAGAGAACCGTTCGCCCACCGAGCTGCTGCGCACCTCCTGGGACGAGTTGTCGCGAGAGCAGCTCATGCTGCTGTCCCACGCCTACGACTCCAGCTACCCGCTGGAGCAGCTCGTCGAAGAAGCCGAGCAGGCCGGCGGCTACCCTATCGCTGTGCTGCGCTCGCGCCTGGAGCTCAAGCGCTGGCTGCGCGACGTGCGCGGCGTACCCCTGGCCGTCGTCCCCGATGAGCCCGACCTGGACTGCGCGCCCATGCCCATCTACGAAGCCGCGCGCATGAACAGCTCGGTGGAAGAAGCCCGCTTCGAGCGCTGGATGCTGTCGCGCTTCGAGCTCTGCCGCGACGTGGCCGAATTCGCCGTGTTCTCGCTGGCCATCCGCGCCGGGGCGCTCAGCGATCCACCGGCGCCCGAGGCGCAACCCGAGGCCAAGCCGGCCCAGCACGCGGTCACCAGGCAGGCCGCCGCTCCCGCCGCGAAGCCCGCTGGCGAGGGCAGCTCCCTCGCCGCGAGGCTGGCGGTGGGCGGGCTGGCGCTCGTGGCGCTGCTGGTGGTCATCGCCGTCGTCCTCTTCCGCTTCGTCCTGTAGAGGACTCGGTGGAGATGGCAGGCCATTCCCACGCGCTTCGCGCGGCCCGCTACGCAGGACCGGGGCCATCCAGCTTCAGCCAGGGGGTCTCCTAGTCGTGTCAGAACCAGAAGATCCAGCTCTCTCGGCACCACAGGGGCTCGACACCGGCACCATCGCGTCCATGCGCCTGGACCGGTCGCGGCTGGCCTACCAGGAGCACGACCTGGTCACCGCCCTGCTCGAGACAGAGGAGCTGCTGGACGAGGATCCCGACAATGTCGCGGCGCTCGAGGTGCTGGCGGACACCGAGCTGGAGCTGGGTCACGGCCGCGAAGCCGGCCTGGTCTTCGCCCACCTGCTCAGGCTCGATCCCGAGCAGCCGCTCTACCTGGCGGGCATGGCCATCGCCTGCTTCCTGCACGCCGACTTCCAAGGGGCGGTGAGCTACGGAGGCGAGGCTCTCAAGCTGCAAGAAGACCTGTCCGAGGCCCACGCCTACGTGGGCCTAGCCTGCGAGCGCCTGGGCCTGCTGGACGCCTCACAGCAGCATCTGGAGCGCGCCCGGGCCATCGATCCCGAGGGCTGGCGTCAGCCCCCCGAGCTGCACGAGATCCCCTGGGCTGAGGTGCTCAGCCGGGCGCTCGAGCGGGTGCCCGAGCAGCTGGCGCCTTTCTACCAGCAGGTACCCATCGTATGGCAGCAGCTGCCCGACCCCGCGGTGCTCCGCTCCGTCGACCCGCCCATCTCCCCGCTGGTGCTCGCCCTGTACGAGGGCACGTCAGGGGGCCCCGGCGACCACACCGGCATCCTGCCGCGCAGCCTGCGCATCTTCCAGGGCAACGCGCGGCGCTTCGCCCACGACCTGGACCGCCTGGTGGAGGATCTGGGCCAGGCCTTGTCCGCCGAGGCCGCCGACTGGATGGGCATACCCCTGGAGTCGGGGCACGCACGCCCATGAAGCTCACCGTCCTGGGCAGCGGCACCCACCTGCCCGACCCGGACCGCGGTGCCCCCGGCTTCCTGGTGCAGCACGACCACAGCTCCATCCTCGTGGATGGGGGCAGCGGCACGCTGCAGCGCCTGGCGCGAGCGGGCGTCGACCCAGCCGCGCTGGACGCGGGGGTCTACACCCACCGCCACCTGGACCACCTGGCCGACCTGGCGCCCCTGTTGTTCACCATGCGCTGCCAGCAGTCCCCTGCCCGGCTGCGCGACTACCCCATCTTCGCGGGCACCGGCTTCGCCGCCTATCTCGAGCAGCTCCGGCAGCTCTACCCAGGATGGATCGAGCCCGAGCACTTCGATGTGCGCGTGCACGAGCTGCCTCTGGACGGACCGGGCCGCACCAGCCTGCCAGGGGGGCTCAAGCTGGACACCCTGCCCGCCCACCACCCCCAGGGCGCGCTGCATCTCAGGTTCACCACCAGCGCCGGTCGCATGGTGGCCTTCTCGGGTGACACCGGCCCTTCCGAGGCCCTGGAGCGGCTGGCTGCGGGGGTGGATCTGCTGGTGTGCGAATGCGCGGTGCCCCCCGACGCGACCATCCCCCACCACCTCACAGCCCGGGAGGTCGCGGAGATCGTCGCCGCCTCCCGCCCCCGGCGGGTGGTGCTGCACCACCTCTACCCGCGCCACGATCCCGCCGCGGACGTGGCCATCGTGGCGCGCACAGGCGTGCCCACCTCCTGGGCTGTGGACGGCCAGGTGTTCGTGCTGCCCTAGTCCTTAGACAAGCGCACGCCTATCGGCCTGCGCTTGTTTGTCGAGGGTCCCGGCGTTCACGCACAGGCCCCCTCTCCGACTCCGCCGGTCGCTACTGCGCAGAACCCGTCTCGCTACGGCCCTGGAGGCTCTCGCTACGACATGAACCGGCGGCAAGCCTGCCGCCTCTTTCCCGAGCGCTCCTAGCGAACGTGGGCCCCGATGCCCAGCACCAGCTGAACGCGCCAGATCTCTTCCATGGCGTCGAAGGGGCTGCGCAGCTCTCCCCAGGAGGCCCGCAGGCTCATGTCGAGAAAGGCCGCCGAGGGCTCGCGGCCCAGCTGGCGACGCGCACCGCCTTCGAAGATCAGCAGGGGCGCGGCGAAGGGGCCGCCGTAGTAGGGCTCGATGTCCAGCCTCGAGAACCCGAGCGCCGCCGTGCCACCCCAGGGCAGCGCCGGATCTGGGCGCAGGCTGCACAGGACGCCGTACTGCAGCGTGGAGAACGGAAACTCCACCAGCTGCTCTTCCTCCTCTTCAGCCGCCCGGGGCAGCAGGCCCAGGGCCTTCTCCCCGAACAGGGACAGGCCCAGCCGCACGCCCGGCTGGTCGACAGCCACGGTGAACGCGTCGAGCCTGAGCCCGAGGGCGCTGTGCACAGCGGGCACCGCCCAGGATCCCATGAAGCTGCCAGCGGCCAGAGACAGCGACAGGTCGCTGCCGAAGGATGCCGCCGCGGCCTGTTCCTCGGATCCCTGCCAGCCTGGCTGGTCCTGGGCGTTGGCCACAGGGGCGAAGGACGCGGTCAGCACCAACAGCCAGGTTCGCAGCCTCGTCATGGACGCCTCCAGGGCGGGCCCGTCGCGAGGGACCGCCTGCGGCCACCTAACTCAGAGCAGGCGACAGAACCCCGAATCTACTGCGGCCCAGCAGTCGCGACTGCGG